>JASLLH010000076.1:0-9609 GCA_030747115.1 Arenicellales bacterium | reverse complement strand
CTTGATCTTGGTGGCATCAATGGTTCTGGAGGTCAGCATGGCGGTTTTCACTCGCCCGGTTATCCAGGAGTCGTTGGCACGGCTGTTCAAGTTGGTTTTTCCGGCCAACTCGATTCGGTTGATGACTTGGCTGGCATCGGGATGCGATTTGGCCAGGTCCAGAATCTGGTCTATAGCCCTCTGGTCAGGTACTTCACCGGTCAGTAGCGCGATGCCGTTAAAAGCAGTCACGCTGACGTTCGAATTGTCAATCTGCTCATTCTTGCTGATTGATTGCCGCAGGCTAAGCTCCATTTTGTTGTCATCCCAAAGGGTGCCAATCTCACGCCGATCACGGACGATGTCTATGGCCGAAACTGCCGCAGTGGTAACAAGAATAATGCCGCAACCACTGATTAGAACAGCGACCGTCAGTATCAGCGCCAGCAGGGAGGGTCTGTTATTGTGCAGGGGTGGCAGCAAGGGAGATTTCATCTTTCGGGGTCGCTGATAAAGTGCTGGTCAATCAGGTCACACAGACAGTGGATGATTATAGCGTGGACTTCTTGAATATGGGCAGTGGAGATTGCCGGTACCCGTAACTCGATGTCGGTACTGCGCAGTAATGTCGATAATTGGCCGCCATCTTTGCCATTAAGAGCGATTATCCCCAGATGCTCAATGCCGGCAGCCGCCCTCACCGCTTTAAGAATATTGGGTGAGTTGCCCGAGGTGGTGATCACTACCAACAGATCACCGGGCCTTCCCAGTGCCTCTACTTGGCGCGAGAACACCCGCTCGAAATCGTAGTCGTTGCCGGCCGCGGTCAGCGTGGCTGTGTCTGCCGGCAGGGCGATTGCGGCCAGTGCCTGACGCTCGCGCTGGTAGCGGCATACCAGCTCCGCGGCAAAGTGCAGGGCGTCGCTGGCCGAACCGCCGTTCCCGCAAATGAGGAGTTTGCCGCCGCTGGTCAGCGTGCCCACGGCAGCCTGGGCTGCCTGGGAAATGGCGGGAGTCAGAGCCTTAGCGGCAGCGGTAATTGCCGTGGCACTGGCGTCGAAGTGTTCTTTGATGCGTCGTTCAATATCCATTGTTGGTAGCCGCCATTAGCCAATCCACAGTTAGTGTCAGGGTGTCACTGGGGTCGTCCAGGGACGGTGTTTGTATAACTTTAACAGGCTGGGTGCTGTGGCCATGGTCTTGCCTGGGTAAAGCTCCCCCGTCAGGGCTATCAGAACGCATCCCGAATCCAGTGACAACACGGCTTGGCGGCATCTCCGGTCACGGCGAAAACGTCGAACCGGCAGGCCTGTGCCTGTAGAGCTGGGTGTTGTTGCAGGAATAGTGTAGCGGTGCGGCGTAGACGCCGACGCTTGGCAGGGCTGATGGTTTCCTCCGGTCGGCCATAGCGAGTGTGGCTGCGCTGGCGAACTTCGATGAACACGAGATGTTCAGTGTCGTCCATGATGAGATCGATCTCACCGAGGCGAGTGTTGTAGTTGCGACAGACTAACACCAGGCCTTGCGCCTGCAGCTTAGTGAGCGCCAGGTTTTCGGACCAGTGCGGCTCAGCCGGAGGGATCACCAGAGGGCTCCTGGCCGACATTGCTGAAAGGGGCTATCGGCCCGGGTGGTGTCGGCAATGCGACGGGGGTCGCCTGCACGAACCGCAGCCAGTCGGGCGAACGGTCAATCCTGCCGGTGTCATCGATGGACAAAGTGCCGGTAGCTCCCGGGTAGGTTAGGCCAGGGCGCTGCTGCATCTGTGGGCCGAAACAGGACAGCGCATAAGCATCCATGCCCAGGGCGAACAGCCGGTCGAGGACCGACTCCCGATAAGGTGTATTTAGAGTAAATTGTTGGCGGGCACTGGCAAAGCGGCCGCCGCGTCGTACCATCCAGGGCATGTCGGCGAAGATTACCCCCTCTAAGTCGAGATCATTCACGGCATCAGCTTTACCGCTGAATACCCCGCTCAGTGTATACACGGGTAACTTGTGGGCGCGATGGAAGTCAATTTGGGGCTTTAATAGTCGGGTCTGGGCTTGGTCGGCGAACAAGAACACTACATCGATGTCCTGTCGCCGGCGGGGCGAGAAGCGTATACGCGTATTTTTTCCGATGGCATTTTGCAGTGCACGGGCTCGGGCCAGGCTGAAATTAAAGCCGAACAGTTGCTCCATAATCGTCGAGTAGTCGCTGATATCGACTGGAAAGGTTGCCCTAGCGGTGAGCGTGCCGCCGAGCTCTGCCCAGCGTGCCGCCGCTGCCTCGGCAGCACGCCGTTGCTGGTCGGTTTGTGCCTGCAGGATCATGGCCCGGCTGAAACCGGCAGCCCGTGCCCTCTCGGCCAGGGCCCGGGCATCGTTTTCGACAGACAGATCAAAGGCGAGGGCCCCGGATTGCAAGGGTGCGCCCGTCGCCCCGAGCAATACCGTAGGTACCGGAAGCTCGGTTAATCCTGCCAGCCTTGCAACGGCCGCACGACCCAGCGGGCCGATCACCACGTCTGCGCCGTCACGAATTGCCTGCTCATAGTAGGCCGGCACGAGATCTATTTTGTCGCCAAAATCATAGTCACGAAGCACGGGCTTTGCCGGATTGCTGTCCCGACGGCGCAGGGCGTGGAAGCCGTCGCGAAAAGCCTCGGCTGCACCGCGATAAGCCGAGGTCAGTGGCAGCAGCAACGCAATCTGCTGCACCTCCTGTGTGGTGCACTGCCCCTCTGGCAGCAGCTTTGGCACCACGTGGTGTGTGGCGGGATGGTTGGGCCATGATTTCAGCCATTGGTCGATCGAGTTGGAGAGTCCGCGAAGGTCCCAGCCCTTGTCGGCATATAGCCGCGCAAGCTTCAGCCAGCCAGCGTCGGTCGGATGGGTCGTGACAGGATCGGCGGCAAGTGTCAGCTGCTCGGTTTCCAGTTGACTGAGATGATTCCAGAGCCGGTGGTAGAGCGCCGCCAGCCAAGCGTCGTCTCCGGGATTATTGGGCATGCCCCGGAGGCTTGTGAGCGCTGCACGGCTCGACCCGCTTGCAATATGTGCCTGCAGCGCGAGCCCGTGAGCCCGCAGTGCCTGACGGGAATCGAGCTGGGTCTTAACCAGCCGATCCACGATCCGCAGGGCGTCAGCGTTTCTGCGCTCGAGAATCCGGACTTGGGCTTGCAGCAGCTGGAACTGGTTGGCCATCCAGGCGTCAAGTACAGTCGGCTCGATATTGTCCAGAACCGCACGGGCCGGATCGAGCATGCCGCCGTGGGCAAAGCGCTCGGCTGCCGCCAGAAAATTCTGTTGCTCCTCGATACCGGTAGCGCGCAGGGCTCGATCGAGGAATTCCCAGCCGGAAGTGCCGGGTTCTCGCTCAGCCAGGTTCAGGGTCGGCTTGGGAACTGGCTCGGGGGCAGATATTGCGCGCGGGGCGGCAATGCCCGGTGCGGACGGTTTGGGTGTAGTGGTGGCGCAACCGGTGACTGTCAGCAGAACGAGCACAAACAGAGCTAATCGGGGCAGCGCCACTGCGTGAAACAGGCGCATGCTTGCAGTATAACGGATACACTTTGCCGGCACGGTGCCGATTCCGTGCAGGTGGGTGCATCTCAATACAAGCAGGCGGGCGGCATGACACAAGATCTCCCGGGTTCCGAGCCGGCAACCCTATTTGTGGTGGCGACGCCGATCGGCAACCTCGGGGATATATCAACGCGTGCACTGGAGGTTCTCGCCACAGTCGCTGTGGTCGCGGCAGAGGACACCCGGCATACACGAGCCTTGCTGAGCCGGTTCGGGATTTCCGCGGTACTGGTGTCGCTGCACGATCATAACGAGCGGCGGCAGGTACCAGCCCTGATCACCCGGTTGCAACAAGGACAGGATATCGCATTGGTCAGCGATGCTGGAACGCCGCTAATCAGTGATCCGGGCTACCACCTAGTCAGTGAGGCCCGCGCCAACGGTGCCGTAGTCAAAAGCGTTCCTGGTCCCAGCGCACTCACCGCGGCGTTATCGGTGGCTGGTTTGCCGACAGACCGTTTCGTATTCGAGGGATTCCTGCCACCTAAGGCGAGTAGCCGGCGCAGCCGACTCAGCGCACTTGCCCTGGAACCGCGTACGCTGGTGTTCTTTGAATCACCCCGCCGGATCATGGCCACGTTGGCGGATCTGGCTGATAGTTGCGGCGCTGGTCGCCGGGTTGCGATAGCCCGCGAACTGACCAAGCACTTCGAAACGGTGGTCTGCGGATCCATCGAGCAGGTCACCTCGATTCTGCTTGCTGACGAGAGCCAGCGCCGCGGTGAATTGGTTCTGATCGTGGCTGGCAATGACGATCCGATCGCGTCCACGGTCATAGATAAAGAATTTCTTCTCGAGGTTTTAGGTGAGGTGCTCTCGCCCCGTTCTGCCAGCCGGGTTGCTGCCCGGTTGACCGGCGGAGGCAAGAATGAGTACTACCGCAAACTGCTTGCCCGGGCCGGCAAAGACGGCGATCGATCGGCCTGAAAATGCTGGTTGCATATGAATCTTCGAAGTACTAAGTTGTAGCCGGGAGTCGGCTGGACAACCGCGGTCCTAGCGTCTGCGGCCCACCCATTGGGGGGTTTGCGGTGCAGGGCGGAGGAAAGTCCGGGCTCCATAGGGCAGGGTGCCAGATAACTTCTGGGCGGCGTGAGCCGACGGAAAGTGCCACAGAAAATATACCGCCCGCTTCTCAGCCTCGGCTGGTGGCAGGTAAGGGTGAAATGGTGCGGTAAGAGCGCACCGCGTTCGTAGTAATACGAACGGCAGGGCAAACCCCACTCGGAGCAAGACCAAATAGGAATCCAACGGCGTCGCCCGCGCCGGATTCGGGTAGGTCGCTTGAGGCGCGCGGTGACGCGCGCCCCAGATGAATGGTTGTCCTCGACAGAACCCGGCTTACAGGCCGACTCCTTCTAGATCTTTCGCCCACAATACCTGTTCTTGCCCTGCGTAGGAGTCTGCCGGTCTAGAGAACGACGCTCGACCGGTAAGCCATTACCGGCCGGCACGCAGGCAATTATTCGGGAGGGTTGCCCTTTTTCTCGCCGGTTTTGGACGTTACCAGAGGGGTAGCAGGCATCTCTGGAACACCGGCCGCCCTGATGGAGCAAGGGACGGATGCGCGCTGGGCCCATATCTCGAGGCCTCTGCCGCGACTGGCATGCCGGTGCTGGCCGGTATATCTGTGAAAAACGCTAGTTTTTCGGTAAATCAAGGCTTGACATCGAGGTTGTTTGGTACCTATAGTGGCGTTTAGTGGGAAACCGTGGGGAAAGAGTTCAGCCAGGAAACAAGATGTGTGTATTCTTGCCAGTACAACGCTTCGATTTCGACACCCGGCACTGGACCCGACGGGACCCAACATAATGCCGTGGGTGGCGGCTAATCCACCCCAATCCTCATCCTCCTTTGGTGATTACCCGGCCCTTTTAAGGGCCGGGCTTTTCTTCGGATGGGAGTGGCCCAAAGTAGATTACTTGGGTGATGTTTGTCGCCAGTGTCAAACGCAATACCTTAAAGGTACACGATGCGATGTTTAGGGGCGCCACTTCACTCAACATGGACGCCAAGGGCCGGTTTGCCGTGCCCACCAAGTACCGTGCGGTACTTGCCGAGCGGGCGCAAGGGGAACTCGTACTCACGGTCAACAATACCCGCGAACGTTGCCTGTGGTTGTACCCACAGGATGAGTGGGAGACGGTCGAAGAAAAAGTCGTCAACCTACCCAGTTTCGACCCGGCCGCGCAGGCGCTCAAACGCTTCCTTATCGGTTATGCCGCTGATTGCGAACTCGACAGCGCCAGTCGTTTGCGGGTGCCTGCGCCACTGCGGGAATTCGCCAGTCTGGAAAAAAACATCGTGCTAATCGGTCAGGGTAACAAGTTCGAAATCTGGGATGAATCGCGATGGAATGTGCGATGTGATGAGTGGCTGGCGGCTCAGCCGGATGAGCAACGGCTGTCGGTCGAACTTGAAACGTTGTCTCTGTAGCGGGCAGCCGGACGGTGTCGGCCCCGGAGCACGCGCCGGTCATGGTGGAGGAGATCGTGGAGGCGCTCAACATTAGGCCTGACGGCATTTACGTGGACGCGACCTTCGGTCGCGGTGGCCACACCCGTGCCATCCTCGAACACCTTGGGCCTAGCGGCCGGGTGTTGGCCATTGACCGCGATCCAGCAGCTTGCCGCCACGCCCGCGAGTGGATGGCTCTCGAGCCCCGCCTGAGCATCGCCCAGGCTCCTTTCGCGGAACTCGCCCGCGTGCTCGAAGACGCGGGTTTCGACCACCACGTCGCCGGCATCGTGCTCGACCTTGGGGTGTCCTCACCGCAACTCGATGATCCGGGACGGGGATTCAGTTTCCTGCGCGACGGGCCACTGGATATGCGCATGGACCCGACCAGCGGTGAGTCGGCGGCCCAGTGGCTGACCCAGGTCGAAGAAGATGAGCTCGCGCGGGTGTTGCGCGAGTTGGGAGAAGAACGGTTTGCGCGGCGCATCGCCCGGGCGATCATCGTAGCTCGCAGCAATGCCATGCTGTCGAGTACCGGCGTCCTGGCCCGGGTGATCGAAGATTGTGTGCCCAGGCGTGAGCCGGGCAAGCACCCCGCAACCCGCACATTCCAGGCCATCCGCATGCACGTTAACTGTGAACTGGACCAGCTTGAGTCGGTTTTACCGCAAGCGCTCGAGATGCTCATACCCGGCGGGATACTGGTGGTGGTCAGTTTTCACTCGCTGGAGGATCGACGGGTCAAGCAATTCCTGCGCGCAGCGGCAAGCGGGTATCCCTACCCGCCGGAACTGCCGATCACCCACGATCAGATCTGTCCACAGCTAGAACGACCCAGGCGTGCGCGCCGGCCGGCGGCCGGAGAAGTGTCCCACAACCCGCGCGCCCGCAGCGCGGTATTGCGTTCTGCCTGCAAGTCCCGAGGCGCAAGCCCGTGAAGCAGGTTGTTTTCCTTAGTTTGATCGTGCTGGCCTCGGCACTCGCCGTGGTGGTGGTCCGACATGAGAACCGGCAGGTGTTCCTGGAGGTGCGCTCGGCCGAGATTGTGCGTGACCGATTGAACGAAGAATGGGGTCGACTGCAACTGGAACAGGCCACCTGGTCGTTGCACAGCCTGGTCGAACAGGAAGCGCGGCAGGAACTGGGCATGGTGACGCCAGGTGCGGGCGACATCGTGGTGTTGCAGTTGGGGAGCACACAGTGAGAAAACCTGCGGCCAGGAAAAAAAGTGGGCAGTACTTTCGCCAGCGCCAGTGGTTGGTGTTGGCCCTGCTTACCGCAGGGATGGTGGTACTGCTTGGTCGCGCATACCAGATCCAAGTGCTTGACAGTGCTCGCCTGCGGGCCGAAGGGGTGCTTGACAGTGCCCGCCTGCGGGCCGAAGGGGAGGCGCGGCAACTCAAGAGCGTGGCGGTCAAGCCGTTCCGGGGCAAGATCACCGACCGCAACGGTGAAGTACTGGCCGTGAGTACGCCGCTGGATGCGATCTGGGCCCATCCAGCAACCCTGAGCGAAGCGCAAGCCGACTGGCCCAGGTTAGCGCAGGCGCTAAGGCTGTCGGTCGACCACGTCAGCAGCCTGCTGGATCACTACCAGGACCGGGAATTTGTTTACCTGCGACGCCGTCTGCCACCGGCAGAAGCCCAGCGTATAGAGCAACTCGGTATTCCGGGCGTCGCTTCACTGCGGGAGTACGGCCGTTTTTATCCAGCCGGACCCATTACTGGCCACGTGCTCGGTTTTACCGATGTGGATGACAGCGGCCAGGAAGGGATCGAGCGCTCTTTTGACAACCACCTGGCCGGCATCGAGGGGCGTAAACGCGTGCTGCGTGACCGCTTGCGCCGCGTAATAGAAGACGTCGAGAGCATCCACCCGGTCTACCACGGCCGTGACTTGCAGCTCAGCCTAGATCTGCGGATTCAGGTGTCGGCCCGTCGCCACCTGGCGAACGTCACGCGGCAGCACCGTGCAGCCGGCGCGTCGGCAGTCATGCTGGACGTGCGCACCGGGGAGGTCTTGGCGATGGCCAACGTGCCGGACTTCAATCCCAATAACCGGGCCGATATCTCAGGTGACCGGTTCCGCAATCGCACGGTGACCGATCTATTCGAGCCGGGTTCCACAATCAAGCCATTCACGCTGTCCATGGCGCTCGCCAGTGGCCAATTCACCCCACAGACACCGATTTCGACCAGTCCCGGCATCCATTACATCGGCCGCCGTTCGATCAGGGATATCCATAACTATGGCGACTTAACCCTGTCTGGCGTGTTGATTAAATCGAGCAATATCGGTACTGCCAAGATCGCCATGAAACTTGCCCCTGAAAAGTTGTTCCAGGTACTGAGCAGCGTCGGTTTCGGCAGGCCCTCTGGTATCGAACTGCCGGGGGAGCAAAGCGGCAGCCTGCTCAAGCGTGAGCGGTGGCGGCCAATCGAACACGCAACACTGGCATACGGCTATGGGCTGTCGGCGACACCGTTACAGTTGGCTCGCGCCTACGCGGTACTCGCTTCGGGTGGCCTGTTGCGGCCCGTCACCATTCATCGTCGCAGCGCCGAAACGTCTGGCCAGAGAGTGTTGTCCACAGCGGTGGTGCAGCAAATCACCGGCATGCTTGAGCGCGTGGTCAGCCCCGAGGGAACGGCACGGCGTGCCGCCATAGCCGCCTACCGGGTGGCCGGAAAGACCGGCACTGTGCGCAAGATTGACCCGGCCGGGGGCTACTTGGAGGATCGCTACCAGTCGCTATTTGCCGGTTTTGCTCCGGTGTCTGATCCCCGGTTCGTGCTGGTTGTCGTGGTCGATGACCCGCGCGGCGACAAGTATTACGGTGGCGAAGTAGCTGCCCCGGCTTTTGCGCGCATCATGGCTGACGCGCTGCGTCTGCATGGTATCAGGCCAGATGCTGGGCCGGATAACGGGGTTCAGGTGGTTGCCCGCGCCAACGGCCAGGAGCCTGGTGCGTGATGAGCATCGCCTTGCAGCCGGTCCGCCGGTTACGGCCACTTCTCGAGGGGGTCGTTGCGCTGGATTCCGGCGATGATCGAGAGATCTCGGGGCTAAGCCTGGACAGCCGGCAAGTATGCGGCGGTGGTTTGTTCTTCGGCTTGCCCGGGGCAGGTAGGGACGGCCGGTGCTTTATCGGGGACGCCATAGCGGCCGGTGCAGTTACCGTGCTGTACGAGCAGCAGGGTTGGGCCTCCGACCAATGCCGCCCGGGGTGCTATCCAGTCACGGACCTCAGCCACCAGATCGGGCGTATCGCCAGCCGTTTCTACGGTTTTCCATCTCGGATGCTGTGCGCCATCGGCGTGACTGGCACCAACGGCAAAACCACCTGCGCCGCTTTGTTGGCGCAAGCGCTCGGCGCCCTCGGCCGTCACAGTGGGTTTATTGGTACCGTAGGCTGGGGTATGCCCGACTCGCTTGAGGCGACGGCGATGACCACTCCCGACGCACTCACGTTACAGGCGCAGTTGGCGCAACTGGCCACACAGGGCGCCGACAGCGTGTGCGTAGAAGTATCCTCACATGCCTTGGTGCAGGGTCGGGTCGAAGGGGTTGAGTTTGATGTTGCCCTGTTTACCAACTTGAGCCG
>JASLLH010000075.1:0-10018 GCA_030747115.1 Arenicellales bacterium | reverse complement strand
GTACGCGCTCGGCAAGATTCCCGTTGTAAAAAGATCCGGGGCCCTCATCGGCCAGCTGGGCCAGGGTCGCGGCAAGGCCTGTCAGTTCGATCACTGGCGGCGGACCGGCCCAATGGCCCACGGGCACATGGCCAGCTGGGAGATACACCGAGCGGGTGGATTCGAAACGCGCGATATCTGGCGCACTCGAGGCGATCTTGAGGCTGGAATACCAGTCCACGGTGAGGCCCTTCTCGGCCAGCGCGATGGCCGGTGCCAGCAACTGGTGCCAGGGGAGCGTGCCAAAACGTCCGGCCGCCTCACCCAGTCCCGCGACATACCCCGGCACCGCGACGGCATACGGCCCCAGCACGTTGCGGTCATCGACCACCCCCGGCCAGGCAAAAAGGTCTGAGTCAAACCCAGTGCTAAGGGGGTAGTCGGCTGGATCGATGCCCGCGGGCGAGCGCACCCCGAATTCCAACGCATAACTACGCTGTTCGCTCGCCCGATAGACCACCATAAAGCCGCAACCGCCAAGCCCGCTCATCCACGGCTCTACCGCGGCCAGGGCAAAACCGGCCGTTATTGCAGCATCTACTGCGTTGCCGCCTTGTGCCAGCACCTGCGCACCCGCCTCGGCAGCGAGCGCATGCTGTGTTACCACGACCCCGCCCTCAGCATGTAGCGGCGGCTTTTGGATAGACCAATGCTCTATTGATTGCACTGACTGCATATTCTTTGTTGCCGGGAACTAGGCCGAGTCCGCTTTAATGCCAGCACAGGCCAGGCATCACACGCGCACGATCTTGCCCGGATTCATGATGTTATCGGGATCCAGGGCCTGCTTAATCGAGCGCATCACGCTCACTGCCTCACCGTGTTCGGCAACCAGAAAATCCATCTTGCCGTAACCAACCCCGTGCTCACCGGTGCAGGTGCCGCCCATGGCCAGCGCCCGCATCACCATGCGCTCGTGCAACTTCTGGGCCCGTTGGTGTTCTGCCGCGTCATCCTTGCCCACCAGGAGACACAGGTGGAAATTGCCATCACCAACGTGACCGACAATCGGCGCTACCAGCTTCGAATCGCGGATGTCCCGCTGGGTTTCGCGAATACACTCGGCCAGCCGTGATATGGGAACGCAGACATCGGTTGCCCAGATCTGGCCATCGGGCTGCAGCGCCTTACAAGCATAGGCCGCGTCGTGACGGGCCTGCCACAGGCGGTTGCGCTCCTCGGTGTTGGCGCTCCACCGAAAATCACTACCGCCCGACTCAGCTGCCAGTTCCTGCACGATGCCGGCCTGCTCGGCAACGCCCCGCTCACTGCCGTGAAACTCGAGGAACAGGGTCGGCGCGAGCGCCAGGTCAGTTTTCGAGTAACGGTTGATCGCGTCGATTTGCACCTCATCCAGTAACTCAATACGCGCGACCGGCACGCCGTACTGGATAGTGGCAATAACTGTGTTGACAGCGCTGTCCACGTCCGGGAAGGTACATACGGCTGAAGAAATAGCTTCTGGAATGCCGTAAAGCCTCAGCGTGATCTCGGTGATCACCCCGAGTGTGCCTTCCGAACCAACAAAAAGTCGCGTCAGGTCATAGCCGGCTGCCGACTTGCGAGCACGGCGGGCGGTGCGAATTACCCGGCCATCGGCCAGCACCACGGTCAGAGCCAGAACGTTCTCACGCATGGTGCCATAGCGCACAGCGTTGGTGCCCGAGGCCCGGCAGGCGGTCATGCCACCGATTGAAGCATCGGCACCAGGATCAACCGGGAAAAACAGGCCATTGTCATGCAAGTGATTGTTCAATTGCTTACGGGTAACGCCAGGCTGGACCACCACATCGAGATCCTCGGCGTGCACCTCGACCACCTGGTTCATCTCCTGCAAGTTAATGGAGACACCTCCCTGCAGCGCCGCAACCTGCCCCTCGAGTGCAGTGCCGGTACCATAGGGAATAACCGGCACCCGGTGCCGGGCACAGGTGCGGACGATTGCGCTTACTTCTTCGGTGCTGTGCGGCGTAATCACTGCGTCCGGGGGCGCCGAGGGATGAAAAGACTCGTCCTTGCCAAAACGCTCGCGCACAGCCATGGCCTCCGACAACCGGTCCCCGAAATGTTCTTTAAGCTCCGCTATAGCTGTCGCGATAGCCCCGGCTTTTTGTGCAGCCTCTGCCATCTTGAAATACCCTCGTTCACGCCTGGCATCAGTATATCGCCCCGGCACAGGCCTGGCGCACGATCTTACCGGGCCGGTCATCTCTGCTACCATTGATATATGTAAGTTCCCCCTGCGCTGTCTATCTGCCTGCCCGGCAATCTCAATGTCCAAACTCACTGTTTTTGACCGCTCTGGAGGCAACCAGCCGTTTCTGCGGGGCATCCTGACCCGCTCCCTGCAAAAGGCCGGGCTGTCTTTTTCCGATGCCCACGAAGCTGCCTCCCGGGTGCGGGAGAGCCTTGAGCACTTCGAGGAAGTCACCACCCGACAGGTGCGTGAAGAAGTATCCAAGGTGTTACTCGCGAGTCACGGTGAGGACGTGGAAAGAGGCTATGCGTTCATCAAGGATCACACCGGCTGGATCCCTATTACCCGTTCTGGAGGTCATTCGGATTGGTTTTCTCGCAACCTTTTCCAGCACCGCCTGGAGACCTGCGGGCTACCGCAAAACGTGGCAGAACAACTCACCCATGTGGTCTACGAACGGCTGCTGAAGCACCACCCCCGCGGCATAGAGCGTGAGTCGCTGCGCGAGCTGGCTGAAGAAGTTGTTGCGCTGGAGGCGGGTGAGGAATTTGCCAGCAACTACCGGGCCTGGCGTGACTTTTTTCTTTCCAAAAAGCCTTTGATCCTGATGATCGGTGGCGCCCCCGGGGTGGGTAAAAGCACGATGTCGACCGAGATCGCAACCCGACTCAACATCACTCGGTCACAGTCGACCGATATGTTGCGGGAAGTTATGCGCACCCTGGTTGCGCCGCAGCTGACGCCGGAACTCCACCACTCGAGTTTTGACGCATGGAAAGCCTCGCCCTCGTCCGTACACCGTGCCAGTGTCAGCGATCTCATCATCGAAGGTTTTCACCGCCAGGCCGACCTGGTGGAGGTCGCAACTGAGGCGGTGCTGCAGCGGGCTCTGCGTGAGAACGTGTCGCTGCTACTCGAAGGTGTGCACGTCCGGCCGCGCCTGGCCGGAAGTATCTCCGCTGACACGGAGGCCGTAGTCGTACCGATCATGCTGGCGGTCACCCGCAAAAAGACCCTGCAACGGTTCCTCCAGGGGCGGTTCACCGATGCACCTGACCGCCGAGCACAGCGTTACCTGGAGCACTTCGATGCAATCTGGCAGCTGCAGGAATCGCTGTTGGATGACGCTCACCAGGCGAATATCCCGGTCATCATCAATGACGACCGGGACAGCACACTGACTCGGATCATGCGTGTCATCACCGCCGCGGTTGCCGCCTGCCCTACGAGCCAAGCTGCCACCAATACCGATCGCTCGGGTTAAGTTACAGCGACGTTTGCGATAACATCCACCCCCCATACACTCCAGGCATCAGAGCCTGGGCCACCGAAAGCTTACCGTCAGCCGGGTTTAGCCACCCCGTAAACACTTTCCGCCAATCCAGAGACCTGAGCGAAAACACATGAGCCCACAACAAAGCAAACCGCGCTATCGCAAGAGAACCGGAAAATCTCAGGCTGACCAGGCTGATCGCCACTTGCTGTACCAGGAGGCTGTGCAATGTGTCGAAGCCGAGATCGATATGGTGGATAACACTTTTCAAACCTTGCGCGGCCGGCAGGCCCGCACTCTGCGCGAAGATTTCTGTGGTACAGCCAACACCAGCACCGAGTGGGTGCAGCGGCGCAAGACCAACCAGGCTTATGCCGTGGATCTGGACAGTGAGGTATTGAACTGGGGCCGCAACAACAACGTGGCTGCACTGAACGGCACCATTGCAAAGCGGATCACACTGCTCAACGACAACGTGCTCACGGCACAGACCCCACCGGTAGACCTGATCCTGGCGATGAACTTCAGTTATCAGATCTTCAAGACCCGGGATGACCTGCGGTGCTACTTCAGCCGGGTCCGGGAGTGCCTGGTGGATGACGGCGTGTTCTTTATCGATACTTACGGCGGCTACGAAGCCTTCCGCGAGATGGAGGAGGAAACCGAACACGACAATTTCACCTACGTCTGGGACCAGGCCCGCTACAACCCGATCACTGGGGACATGGTCTGCTATATCCACTTCAAGTTCCCGGATGGCTCCAGGATGAAGCGGGCATTTACCTACACTTGGCGGCTGTGGACATTGCCGGAGTTACGCGAATTGCTCATGGAATCCGGCTTCCAGCGGGTGCTGGTTCACTGGGAAGGCACTGACGAGAAAACCGGCGAAGGCAACGACATCTACACGCCAACGGAAATCGGTGAAGCAGACGCGGCACATATTAGTTACATATCGGCTGAAAAATAGTCGGCGAAAAACAGTCGACGAAAAACAGCGCCGTCCCCATAGAGGGTAAGCCACTGGGCCTGCACTTCGCGCCGTTGACCCTTTTTCACAACCGGGCCACCCTCAGCGCTCGCTAAATCTTCTCTCAGGCAGCCGCTACCCGACCCGGCCACCAACTGGCGACAGCGGGTGCTTACCAGACGGTTTTCATGGCGCCGCCATCCACCACCAGCGTCTCACCAGTAATGTAAGAAGCCGCATCCGATAGCAAGAAAGCCCCAGCGCGACCAAACTCGTCGGCCTCGCCAAAACGACCCAGCGGAATCGCTGCGCTGCGCTCGGCCCAGACGTCCTCGAATGCGCGGTCGAGCGCCTCGGCGCGGGCACCGACAAGCGCTTTCAGCCGGTCGGTATTGATCGACCCCGGCACCAGGTTGTTGACGCGAATCCCCTCTGGCGCCAGCTGCTGGGACAGGCTTTTGGCAAGGCTCACCACACCAGAGCGCATCACATTGGACAGGAGCAACACATCGATTGGTTCCTTGACCGACGATGAGGTCACGGTGACGATGGAGCCACCGCCGCCCCGGCGCATGGATGGCAGTACCGCCCGGATCATACGTACGGCACTGAGCAGCGTCAGGTCGAAGGCAGCCTGCCACTCGGCATCGTCAAAGTCGTCGAAACAGCCAGCCGGCGGCCCGCCGGCGTTGATCACCAGACCATCGATACCACCGAGGCGCTCGAGGGTTCCGTCCCGCCAACGCAGGATTGACTCTCGGTCGCGGGCGTCAAAAGCAAAAGAGACCACCTCGGCCCCGGATTCCTCAGCCAACCGCTCGGCCGCCTGGTGGATGGCCGGTTCAGTGGGAGCAGCGATGGACACGCGGGCGCCAGCCAGCGCCAGTTGCCGGGCGATGCCATAGCCTAAGCCGCGGCTGGCCGCCGCCACCATGATGCGTTTCCCAGCGAGTCCCAGATCCATTATCCTGCTCAGACTGCCCGGGGACCTTCCCCGGAAATCGTTAACTATACTGGAAGCGCCACCGGCATCACCCTTATGCCCACCAGGGAATTGCGCTGCCACAGTTAAGGCACTATGGTTGGGCGCCCCCGACAGCCCCAACGCAATCGCCCATGGCCCTTCAGCTCGATGACGAACTGATTCAATTCGCCGGCACCCTTGCTGACGCCGCTCGGCAGGTGGCCGGTGGTTATTTCCGCAACCTAACCGCTGTCTGGAGTAAGACAGATCGCTCACCGGTGACGGTCGCAGACATTGAGATCGAAAAACTTCTCCGATCAATGATTCACGAACGCTTTCCCGGGCACGGTGTCCTCGGCGAGGAAGGCGGTCATGACGAGTCCACTGGCCCCTGGCTGTGGGTAATCGACCCAATAGACGGGACCAAGAGTTTTGCCACCGGTAAACCAACCTTCGGCTGCCTGGTGGCGCTGCTGCACCAGGGCCACCCGATGCTGGGTATTATCGATATGCCAGCGCTTGACGAGCGCTGGCTCGGCGTTACTGGCCAGGATGCCTTGTACAACGGCATCCGTTGCTGTACCAGCAACACGCAAGAACTGACGGCGGCAAGCGTCTATGCCACAACCCCCGACATGTTCTCGGCAGCGGAACTCAAGATATTTGACCACCTGACAAGTCATGCCCGTTTCCGCAACTTTGGTGCCGACTGCTACGCCTATGCGCTACTGGCCTCGGGCTACGTGGACCTGGTGATGGAAGCCGGCCTGGGGCAATTTGACTTTCTCGCGCTGGCGCCCGTAGTGGAAGGCGCGGGCGGCAGCATCTCTGATTGGCAGGGTGAACGGCTCTCCTTTGACTCACAGGGCCAGGTATTGGCAAGCGCTAACCAAGAACTACACAACCAGGCGCTGGACCTGATCGCGGCCCAGGTAGCGGGGACATAAAGCGGGTGCCGCCCGGGCGTCCTCTAGCCGGGTGCGCGCCTATAGCCGATGGTGGCACAGGATTTTCGCGATGCTCTGGCTACTAATCCGCATGCCGCGCATGCGCCGTTAGCCGAAGTAATCGGAAGAACGCCTACGAGTGTCAAACGCAATCTAGGCCGGTCCGGCTACCGGCCAGACCCGCTCACTCAACCAGGTCGACAGATCCATGAGCTCCTCCGGCGAGACGTTGTGCTGCATGGCATAGGTCTTCCAGGTGACATCAAAGCCGCCGTCCGCCAGTGCCTGGTGACTGGCCTCACCCAGCGGCAATGCCAACACTGGATCGAACGATCCATGAGCAAGAAAAATCGGGATATTGCGTGCCTGCGCATGACTGTGGCTCGTCAGTTGGGCCGATAGCGGCAGATAAGTAGACAGGCCAACGATGCCGGCCAGTGGCTCATTGCAGCGCAGGCCGAAATGCAGCGCGACCGCTCCGCCCTGGGAAAAACCGCCGACTACTATATGACTGCGCGTTACGCCGCGGCCTACTTCTTTCTGCACCAGGGACTCGACCGTAGCGGCCGCCTCAGCGAGCCCGGCAGCATCCTCCTGCTTGACGGCCTCCATGCCGGTGAGGTCGTACCAGCCGCGCATGACCATGCCGCCATTTAGGGTGATGGGGCGCATGGGCGCATCAGGCAAAATGAAGCGCAGTGGCAGGCCCGGCGGCAGATCGAGCATCTTCGGTAGTTGCTCAAAATCACGGCCGTCAGCCCCAAGCCCGTGCAACCATATCACTGAAAAAACCGGCGCAGCGCCGGTTTCTATCTCAAGCGGTGGTGAATCCTGTTCGGTCATCGCGTTTTCCTTGCAAGCCGCCAGGGATTGTAACCGTAGTTGCCCCTTATCCGATGGCATCATCCTGTCATCAGCTACCGGCTTATTGCAGAATCATACGCCGCCAGTTTGGTCACACCATATATTCTGCCTGGCTATACTGCACAAACACTGATACCGTTTTCTGGCTGATGAACTTCGACAGATTAAACCGCGATCTTCCGACCTGGGCGGACGTCGAATCCGCGGCACGCCAATTGGCAGGCAAAGCACGATGCACGCTGCTGCTCTCCAACACCTTGCTCGACGAGACCTTTGGCGCACGGATTTTTCTCAAGTGCGAAAACCTCCAGTATGCGGGTGCGTTCAAGTTCCGCGGCGCCTGGAACACGATGTCGCGCCTTGACCAGGCCCAACGTTCACGCGGTGTGGTTACGCACTCCTCCGGCAACCATGCGCAAGCCGTCGCCTTGTGCGGCCGGCACCTTGGCATCCCGACCACCGTGGTCATGCCGACCAACGCCTCCCGCACCAAGCGACAGGCTACCGAGGATTATGGCGCTCTGGTGGTGACATATGATCCCGCTACAAACAAGCGCGAAGAAATAACCGCAGCACTGCAGCGCGAGCATGATTATGTCCTGGTGCCCCCGTTTGACCATCCCCACGTCATCGCCGGACAGGGAACCGCAGCCCGCGAACTCATCGAGGCAGCGGCGGAGCCACTAGAGCAGTTGCTGGTGCCCTGCGGCGGCGGTGGGCTGCTGAGCGGGTGCGCCCTGAGTGCCCGCGCCCTTGCCCCCCACTGCCGGGTAATCGGGGTAGAGCCCGAGCAAGCCGATGACGCAGCGCGCTCTTTTCGCAGTGGCTGCATCGAACGGGCCGATAACCCCGATACTATCGCCGACGGAACCCGTACCGAGTCCCTGGGTAAAATCACTTTCGCAATAATCCAAGGCGCGGTTGATGACATCGTCACGGTGCCCGAAGCTGCCATCGCTCAAGCAGTGCGGCTGATTTTTGATAAAACCCGGCTGGTAGTCGAGCCCTCCGGCGCACTCGGTATTGCCGCGCTGATAAGTGGCGCAGTACCGGCCACCGGCCGGATTGGTATCATTCTCAGTGGCGGCAATATCGACCGTGGCCTCATGGCCGCACTACTGAGCGACACCTGACAGAACCGGAAAAACGCCGCGCCCCGACGATGGAGAATTGCCGGGGCCTGTAACCTAGTCGTTCGTGTTAAGCGGTATGGTGATGGTGCTCGACGTACCCTGGCTACCTGAATCGAGAATATTGTCCACTGCGCTCGGGCGCAGTCCGCTGAACCACCAGGCGGCCAGGACCGCGGCCAGCACCAGCACGGTGAACAGTAGCGGGCGGCGCCAATTCCTGCTCTGGCGGCCCGAGATCCACAGCCCTTTCTTGCTCATTTTCTCGCGCAGCGCTTCCCCGCTCATCACCGGCACCACCGAGCCGATCTGGCCAGGCCCGCTATCGCTGGCAGTGCCAAGCACCTCGTCCTCACTGATCTCCATCAGGCGGGCATACGCCCGCAGGTAGCCGCGCACAAAGGTCGGCCCCGGCAAGCCGGCATGGTCACCGGACTCCAGGGCCTGCACCGCCGCGACAGTGAGATTCAGGTTGGCGGCGACATCTTCGACCGTCCAGTTGTACCCTTGCCGCGCCTCGCGCAGCAAATCACCCGGGCCTTGTGCCGCCAGAGGCTGGGAAATATCTTCCATAATCAATGGTAACGGCTTGAAATAACGATTAATACTATAGCACTGGCGGGCCGCAACAGCATCGCCCAGGTCGCTCAGCCGATGCTGTAGGCGCCGGTGCCCACGGCGATCAGCGTGGCTTCGTCATTGTGCAACTCCATGCGAGTAACCGCCACCTTGCGGCCAGTACGCAGTACATAGCCGGTCGCAACGAACGACTCACCCAGACCAGGGCGCAGATAATCCACTCGCAGGTCGATGGTACCCAGACGTGAAAACCGCGCGGCCCCGTCTGCCAGTGACTCCGGCTGCTCCCGCTCGAGCAGGGCAAGAAATGCAACCAGCCCGCCGACCACGTCCAGGCTGCTCGAGATCACGCCGCCATGCAGATTGCCACGGGTGAAATTGCCAACCAGTTCCTCGCGCATATCAAAACGAATGGCAGCCTCCCCTGCCATTGTTCTCTCGATCTGCAGGCCGAGCATCCGGTTAAACGGGATACGCTCCTCGAAGACCTTGAGCGCATCCAGCAGCAATTGCTCGGAAACCGGTTTCTGGAGATTATCGGCAGCCATGAGTATTGTTCCACACAGTTGAAGCGGTGCACCATACCACGACTACCAGGCGCTGCCATAGCCAGAGCGGCATGGGAGCGCTGGTCGCCAGATGAGCTCTGGGCTAGACTACATCCGGCCGCAAAGGTGTTGTGTGCAGGCCGCGTGGGGCCGTAGCTCAGCTGGGAGAGCGTCGCGTTCGCAATGCGAAGGTCGGGAGTTCGATCCCGCTCGGCTCCACCATCTCGAAAAACGGCGTGCGCCGGATCGCACGCCGTTTTTTCTTTGATCCGGTCCGCGCCGAATAGCTCTGGCTCGCGAATCGTGTTCGGGCCGAAGTGCGTGCTGCGCCCGGTTCGCCTTGGCTCGGCCGGGAGTGCCTCGCTGCGGGGTACGCTGACGGGGCTCGCTCCTCCCACCTGTGGCGGCGCGAGGCCGAATTTGCGGTGCAGTCTCGCGAGGCGCTGGCGTAGCCGTCGCGCTAGATTGGCAAGCAACGGTCGCGTCGCGCGACTCGACCGGGGAGGC
>JASLLH010000074.1:0-10074 GCA_030747115.1 Arenicellales bacterium | reverse complement strand
CGGTGGGGCCGACGATGGCCACCGTGCTGCCGGCAGGCACCCGGAAGCTCAACCCTTTGAGGATGCACCGTTCCGGGTGGTAGCCGAATACCACGTCTTGGTACTCGATCTCCCCTGGACCCGGCCCGAGTGGCCGGGCACCTGGTGTGTTGGCGACTTCCGGCACCTCGTCCAGCAGCGAAAACAGGTTCTCCATGTCCACCAGCGCTTGACGAATCTCGCGGTACACCGTGCCCAGCATGTTGAGAGGCACTGCCAGTTGCATCAGGTAGGTATTGACGACCACGAAGTCACCCACGGTCATGGCGCCATCACGTATGTCCAGCGCCGCCATGGTCAGCATGATGGTGCCGCCGACGATCACCACTGCCGCTTGGGCGGCGTTCAGCAGCGACAGGCTTTCGCGGGTGAGCACGGCGGCGTGCTCGTAATCACCCAGGGCCTGGTCCAGCCGCTGTGCTTCGTGTGTCTCGTTGTTGAAGTAGCGCACGGTCTCGAAGTTCAGCAGGGCGTCGACTGTGCGGCTACTGACTTCGTTGTCAGCCTGATTCATCTGTCGCCGAATGCGGGTACGCCAGGCAGTAATGGCGAAGGTCAGCCATACGTAGAGCGCGATAGTAGCCAGGGTGACCAGCGCGTAGGACAGCCCGAACAGGACCCAGAGGATGCCGCACACCAGCAGCACCTCGACCACCGTCGGCACGATGTTAAAGGCGACAAAAGACAGCAGGAACTGAATGCTGTTAGTGCCCCGGTCAATGAAGCGGTTCAGCGCACCGGTTTTGCGCTCCAGGTGAAAACGGATTGACAGCACATGCAGATGCTGGAACACGCGCAGCGCGAGCCGACGTACTGCGTTTTGCGCCACCCGCGCGAAGAACGCATCGCGCAGTTGGTTGAGCGCTAGCGCGGAGAGGCGAAAGGCTCCGTAGGCGAGGATCACTGCGAGCGGTATGCCAAGTACCAGGCCGCTCTGGCGGTCGAGACTGGACAAGCGGTCGACCGCATCGCCCAGGATTAGCGGCACGTAGACGTTCGCGACCTTGGCCAGCACCAGGCTGAAGATGGCGAGCACCACGCGCAGTTTGAGGTCCTGGCGCTGTGCCGGCCACAGGTATGGCAGCAGGGTAAAGAACGTCCTGGCGACGTTGCTGTTGGTGTTGGCCTTTTCCATGAGGGTAAAACTGCTGGATGAGAGCTGAGCCTGGCGGGGCCCGTTACCAGTGGTCGGGGTGCCAGGTGAGTGGTAGCTCATCCATAAGAGCCGCTTGTTCGCGCAAGTAGAGAATGTGCTGTTCCCAGCAGCGCTGGCTATTAAACCATGGGAAGGCGCGAGGAAAAGCCGGGTCATCCCAGCGCTGTGCGAGCCATCCGTAATAGTGGATCATGCGTAAGGTACGCAGTGCCTCCACCAGGTGCAGTTGCGCCGGCTCAAAGTCAGCAAAGCGGGTATAGCCCTCCAGCAGCACAGCCAGCGACGCCTCGCGCTCCTCGCGTTCGCCGGCCAGGAACATCCACAGGTCCTGTACAGCCGGCGCCATGCGCGAGTCGTCCAGATCTACCAGGTGCGGACCGTCATCGGTCCACAGGATATTGCCGCTGTGACAATCGCCGTGTACCCGGATAAGTGTAGCTTCGCCGCAGCGCTCATAACACCACTTCACCCGCTGCAACAGGTCTTCGGCCAGAGACTGGTAGGCGGGTACGAGTTCGGTCGGAATGAAGTTGTTTTCTAACAGGAAACGGATGGGAGTTTGGCCAAAAGTAGTGGCGTCAAGCGCTGGCCGCTCCCGGTAGTCAGTTTCGCTGCCAAGTGCATGTAGCCGCCCAATAAAGCGGCCGAGCTGGCGCAGGTGTTCGGCGTTTTCGAAGTCCGGTGGGCGCCCGCCGCGGCAGGCAAAAAGCGCAAACTTGTAGCTACCATGGTGAAACAGGGTCTCACCCGCGTTGTTGTTAAGCGGCGGTACCAGCGGGATCTCATGCGCTGCCAGTTCCAGCGCAAAATGGTGTTCCTCGAGAATAGCCGCATCGCTCCAGCGTTCGGGCCGGTAGAACTTGGCTACCAGCGCATCACCGTCTTCAAGTCCCACCTGGTAGACCCGGTTCTCGTAACTGTTCAGGGCCAGTAGCCGCCCATCAGTGCGGTAGCCCTGGCTGTCCACGGCTTCGAGAACCTCGGCGGGGCCAAGATTCTGGTAGTCGTTGTTGGCAGTGCCACTCATGACGGTACTGTGTGATTGGCGTGGGCCGGGGGTTTGTTCGGTTGCATACGCAAAGCCGCAATCACGAGCAGGTTACCCAGCACTGCACAGCCACCAAACACATTGCAGATCCAGTGTATCGACATACCGGCATCCATCAGCACGCCCATGCTGGCTGGGCCCAGCGCCGAGGCCAGCACCATCAGCGCAAGGTACAGGCTTTTGATGGCGCCCAGGTACTTGACGCCATAGAGTTCGGCCCACAAAGCAGATACCGAGGTGTGAGAAAAGCCGGTATGGATGCCCAGCATGAGCATGTAGGGGACCACTCCCAAGTGATGTTCTGCCGACGCTAGGATCAAGCAGCCAGCCACGAGCGGTACCAGCATGAACTGCACCACGTTGACCGCGCGGAAGCGATCCACTAGCGGGCCGGCCAGCAGCATGGTGATGATGCCAGCTACGGCGAAGATCACGTAGTTGCCGGTAATCCATCCGTCCGACCAGCCCTTAGCCTTGGCAATGGTCAGGTGATGAAAGAAAAAGGCGGTGGTGATCAGTGATGAGCAGAGTATCCCGGGACTCATCAAGTAGAACCGCGGATCGCGCAGCACCTCGGCGCGGGACCAAGACCGGCCAGCAGCCTGGAGGGGGTCGGTTTTGGTGGACAATCTTTCAAGGTGCCGCTGGTGGAAACGGCCATGACCGCGCAGCAGCCAGAGGGTCGCCGGTACCAGTGTCAGGCCAGCCAGTAGCGCGGCGCCCGCGTAGGTCCAACGCCAGCCTATCGCAGCGATACACAGGACCGCGCCAAAGGGCAGCGCAGCCTCACCCACGGTGTAGCCCAGCGAAGCGATAGCAATCGCCCGGCCACGGTCGCGGTCAAAGTAGCGCGCCATGCTGGTGATCGAGACATGCGAGGCGAGCCCCTGTCCCGAGTGACGCAGCAGAAAAATACCCAGCACCAGGGCGACCGGCCCGGGTACCAGTGCCATGTAGGCACAGGCGCCAACCAGCAGCGCGCTGACGGCCAGCGCATAGCCTGGCAGGCGATAACGGTCGATCAGTCCACCGGTGAACGGCAGCAAGAAGGCGCTGGCGAGGGTGCCGGCCAGGTAGATGCCGCCCCAAAGTGTATGACTGAGGTCAAATTCAGCCTGGACCTGGGGGCCGAACACACCGATAAAATAGGTCTGGCCGAAACTTGAGTACAGTGCCATCAGGAAGCCGAAGTGCACCAAGCGGCTGTTGGTGCGAAAGACCTGTCGGTAGGCAGTGATCGGCATCAGCAGGCAGTCCGGTAGCGTAACCGCCGGACTATACAGAATTCACTTACGGCGGGCTTTCAGATAGCGGGCATCATCAGGAGGGAGTGCCAGAGTGTGGCAATAATTGTCAGCTTGGGTGCGAATCGCGCGCGGCATTGGCCCGGGGGTCCTGGCGGGGAGAGCCCGCCGTCAGGCCAGTGGCGATTCAGGTCGTCTCTCCAGCGAGATAAGCCCAGGTCTCGACCACGCTGTCAGGATTGAGTGAGACGCTGTCGATGCCTTGTTCCATCAGCCAGCGGGCAAGGTCGGGGTGGTCGGAGGGCCCCTGGCCGCAGATACCGACGTACTTGCCGGCAGTATGGCAGGCCGAAATGGCTCGCTGCAGCAGCGCTTTCACCGCCTCGTCGCGCTCATCGAACAAGTGCGCGATCTCCCCGGAGTCGCGGTCGAGTCCCAGGGTGAGTTGGGTCAGGTCGTTGGAGCCGATGGAAAAACCATCGAAGTACTCCAGGAACTGCTCCGCAAGTAGGGCGTTGGAGGGAATCTCGCACATCATGATGATTTTCAGATCATTCTCGCCACGTTTGAGCCCGTTGGCCGCAAGCAGGTCGATCACCTGACGGGCCTCGTCCAGGGTGCGCACGAAAGGTACCATGACCCACAAGTTGGTCAGCCCCATCTCGTCGCGTACGTACTTAAGGGCCTGTGTCTCCAGCTCGAAACAGTCGCGAAAGCCTGGATCGATGTAGCGCGAGGCGCCGCGAAAGCCCAGCATCGGATTTTCTTCAATAGGCTCAAAGTTTTTGCCGCCAATCATGTTGGCATACTCGTTCGACTTGAAATCTGACATGCGCACAATCACCGGCTTGGGTGCAAAGGCGGCAGTTATAGTGGCAATACCCTCGGTCAGTTTGTGCACATAGAAAGTCACCGGGTCGGGATACCCCGCCGCGGCAGTGTCGATATCGTGGCGTGTGTCCGCCGGCATTTGCTGATAGTTGAGTAACGCCTTGGGATGGATACCGATGGTGTTGTTGATGATGAACTCAAGGCGCGCTAAACCCACCCCCGCGTTCGGCAGGCGCTGAAAGTCAAACGCCCGATCCGGGTTACCCAGGTTCATCGTAATCTTGAAGGGCAGTTCGGGCATGGTTTCGAGGTTGACCCGAGCCACCGTGTAGTCGAGCAGGCCCTGGTAGACAAAGCCGGTGTCACCCTCGGCGCAGCAGACTGTCACATCGGAGCCGTCGCTGAGCACGGCGGTGGCATTGCCACAGCCGACTACAGCCGCGATGCCGAGTTCGCGGGCGATGATGGCGGCGTGGCAGGTACGACCACCGCGGTTGGTGACGATGGCAGCAGAGCGCTTCATCACCGGTTCCCAGTCGGGGTCAGTCATGTCGGTTACCAGGATGTCACCTTCCTTGACTTTGTCGAGGTCCTTGACCGAGGGTACCAAGCGCACGGTGCCAGCCCCGATCCGCTGGCCGATGCTGCGACCCTGGCACAGCACTGGCCCACTTTCGTTCATATGGTAGCGCTCAAGAACCTGATTCTGGCGACGGCTCTTCACTGTTTCCGGGCGAGCCTGCAGAATGAAGAGTTCGTTGGATTCTCCGTCCAGCCCCCACTCGATATCCATGGGCCTACCGTAGTGCTGCTCTATGGTCATTGCCATGCTGGCAAGCGCCTCGACTTGCGCGTCGCTGACGGAAAAACGCTGGCGTTCATCCTCGGTCGTTTCCACGGTGTGCACCGGCGGTGACTCGCCGTCGGCTGCATAGATCATTTTGATTGTTTTGCTGCCGAGGTTGCGCCGTAGTATGGCCGGCCGGCCGGCGGCCAGGGTCGGCTTGTGCACATAGAATTCATCTGGGTTCACCGAGCCCTGCACCAGGCACTCACCGAGGCCGATGCTGGCGGTGATGAACACCACATCAGCGAAGCCGGACTCTGTATCCAGGGTGAAGAGAACACCGCTTGCACCAATGTCGCTGCGTACCATACGTTGGATACCGGCGGACAGTGCTACTTCAGCGTGGTCAAAGCCCTGGTGCACCCGGTAAGCGATTGCCCGGTCGTTGAAAAGCGAGGCGAATACTTCGTGCACTGCACTAAGCACATTGTCGATACCGCGTACGTTGAGAAAAGTCTCCTGCTGTCCAGCAAAGGATGCCTCCGGCAAGTCCTCGGCTGTGGCCGAGGAGCGTACGGCAACCGGGGTATCGTCACCTAACTGCTGATAATTTTCCCGCAGTACCTGTTCAAGATTAGCCGGTAGTGGTGAGGCCATGATCCAGTCGCGAATCTGCTGTCCGGCCGTGCCCAGTGCGGTCACGTCATCCACGTCGAGATCGCGCAGCAGGCCGTTGATGCGTCCGGCCAGGCCATGGCTGGCGAGCAAAGCCCGGTAGGCGTCGGCAGTGGTCGCAAAGCCGTCAGGCACTGCAATGCCGGCACCCTGAAGATTGCTGATCATCTCGCCTAGCGAGGCATTCTTGCCGCCCACCTGGGCGACATCGCTCATGCCAAGCGTATTAAACCAGCTGACGAGTTCTTTCACTTACCTGCTGTTTCCGTGACAATACTACCGGGCTAGATCTATCTCAGGATCTGTTCTTGACTGCTTGCCAGAGGGGATTGATATGTCCAAAAGAACCGTATTCATCGTCTCAGACCGCACCGGGCTTACCGCCGAGGAGCTGAGTCACAGCTTGTTGACCCAGTTTCCGGGCGTGCATTTCACTACCACGGTACTACCGTTCGTGGATACTGATGATAAGGTCAACGATGTAGTACACCAAATCAACGCGGCGGCGCAAGTTGACTCGGTCAGACCGCTGGTGTTCATGACTTTCGTCAACGCCAACTACAGCCAGCGCGTTAGTCAGGCCGAAGCACTGGTGATCGACGTATTCAACGCTTTCCTGGCCACGTTAGCGCGTGAACTTGGGACTCAACCGAGTCACCAGGCGGGCCACAGCCATGGGGTGGTCGACCCGGCCCGCTATATCTCGCGCATCGACGCGGTGCAGTACGCGATGGACTGTGATGATGGCAGCAATGCCGATGACTATGGCCAGGCCGACCTCATCCTCATGGGCGTCTCGCGCAGCGGCAAGACGCCCAGCTGTGTGTACCTGGCCATGCACTTCGGCTTGTACTGCGCCAACTATCCCTTGACCGACGAGGACCTCGGCAGTGAGCACTTGCCGAAGATCCTGCGGCCCTACCGACAACGGTTGTTTGGCCTGACTATCAACCCGCAGCGGCTGCAGGAAATCCGCCATAAGCGCCGCCCAGGCAAGCGCTATTCGGAGCTACAGCAGTGCCGCTACGAGGTGGGCCAGGTCGAGGCCATGTTTCGCCGACACCAGATAGCCATGCTTGATACCTCGCGCATGTCGGTGGAAGAGATTGCGGCTACGCTGTTGCACACGACCGGTATCCGCCGTGAACTGGTGGGCTGAACTGGCCTGCTGCCCGTGACGACAACTGCTGTCGGTTTTATTAGCCTGGGCTGTCCCAAGGCCACGGTCGACTCCGAGCGCATACTGACGCAACTCAAGGCCGAAGGCTATGTTGTGTCTGACAATTACGCCGATGCCGACTTGGTGATAGTCAATACTTGTGGTTTTATCGAGTCGGCTGTCGCGGAATCACTCGAGGCCATCACCGAAGCATTGGCTGAAAATGGCCGGGTCATCGTTACCGGTTGCCTGGGCACGCGGGCCAAAGAGTTACAAGAGCAGTTCCCGCAACTCATCGCAGTGACCGGGCCGCAGGACCGCACGGCCGTGATGGCGGCAGTCCACGCGCAGGCACCGCCAGCACATGCGCCTTTCTACCAACTACTGCCCCCGGGTGGCATTAAACTGACCCCACGCCATTATGCGTATCTCAAGATCTCCGAGGGCTGTAACCACCAGTGCACTTTCTGCATCATTCCGTCCCTGCGCGGGCGGCTGGTCAGCCGCCAGCCGGCAGCGGTGCTGGCGGAGGCACAGGCGCTGGTCGAGGCTGGAGTCCGGGAACTGCTGGTGGTATCACAGGACACCAGTGCCTACGGCATCGATTCTCGCAGCCGTGTGAATCCGCTGCACGAAGCTCGGCGGGCCCACCTCACAAATCTCAGCCGGGCGCTTGGCGAGCTGGGCGCATGGGTGCGGCTGCACTACGTCTACCCCTATCCGCACGTGGATGAGCTAATCCCGCTGATGTGTGAGGGTAATCTGTTGCCTTACCTGGACGTGCCGTTTCAGCACGCGAACTCCCGCATCCTCCGGCTGATGAAACGACCGGCCAGCGGTGAGGATAACCTCGAGCGCATCAGCAGTTGGCGCCGTGCATGTCCTGACCTTACGCTACGTAGTACTTTCATCGTTGGCTTTCCCGGTGAGACCGAGGCCGAGTTCGAGGAACTGCTGGATTTTCTGCAGGCAGCACAACTTGATCGGGTGGGTTGTTTTGCCTATTCACCGGTGGCGGGCGCGGCGGCGAATGCGCTGCCGGACCCGCTGCCGCTGGCCGTCCGTGAAGCGCGCTGCGAGCGACTAATGGCAGTACAGGCGGAGATATCTGCGCAGTGCCTGACTCGGCGCATCGGCAAGCGTTACACTGTTCTGGTTGACGAAGTCGCAACTTGGGGAACCGTGGCGCGAAGCAGCGCTGAATCTCCCGGCATAGACGGCGTGGTCAGGATAACGGATGCGCCGGATCTTGTCCCCGGCGAGTTGGTCGAGGTTGAGATCACGGGCGCCGACCAGCACGACCTCACGGCGCACCTGGTATCAGCGGTCTCGGAACAGGAGTTGCGTGCGTGAGGGTGTCACACCTGGGGCACGTGGTTTTCTACGTGCGCGATCTGGCAGCGTCGCTCGCGAGAGTAGATCTCCGAGACGATGGGGCCCCAGACGGAAACGTCGGTGAAGATCTCCACTCACTGGCCCCGGGTGTAGGTGGACGGGGGGAGGTAGGTCAAGGAATGTTGGTCGGCTTGGACATGCTTGCGATTCAGGCGGACTTTCACTAATTTCCGACCGGCTGGCCCTGTTGATCGTCCTGTGACTCCGCGGCTGGACCGTCCCAGCTCAGACCGTCGAGTTGGTCACGTAGAAGAGCAGGGGTGGTTCGCCTGTCAGATTTTCTGCGCTTCTGACTCCAGCCGTGGGGACACACGTACACGCAGATGCCACAAGAGCCGCTACCGAAGGTCTGCGAGCGCTCGATCAGGTACTGTTCGCAGCCCCGCCTGTTGAACCGCTCATCAACCGGCACGCTGGCATCGAACCGGTCCCCCGTGAAGGCGTTGACGGGGCACAGGTCAACGCAAAGAGTGCAGGCCCCGCACCGGGCAAAGCCGTTCGCGTTTTCGGTAGTGGACGTTAGCGGAGCGTTGGTCAGTACGGTAACCCACCGAATGCGAGGCCCGTGGCCTTTCGCGATTAACAGCGAGCTCTTGCCGATCCAACCCAGGCCGGCCAGAGCCGCGACGAGCTTGTGGGAGATGAGAGCGGCCTGCCGCTTCTGGTCACAGGCGCCGGTCGAGGGGACCGGATAAGCCAGGAAACCTTCTCTTTCGATCTCACTGGCGATGGTGCTCGCTATCATGTCCAGCCGACCGCTTACGTACGAGTAGATGTGGTGGCCGTAGACTTTGATAGTGATCGCATTGTCGTGTTGGTGAATCTCGTCGATCACGCCGTCGGCAAGGGCGACCCCGACCGAAACGGCATAGGGAAACTGATGCAGGAAATCCCCGCCCTGGCTGATCACGAACTCCGACGCCTTGGAGAGGTCGGCGACCCCGAAATAGGTAGCGCCCGTGGCCTTCGCCTGTTCGCCCAGCCGGGCCTGGAGTTCCTCGTGCTCGACGGCCATCCTGTTTCCACCGGTCCGACCATCGTTGGATGGTCAATTAATCTATGCGCGGCGTCACCGGCGAGTATCCACATGAGCCAACGTGCTACCGCACACCGTGGTCTATATTGTAACGCTGCCTACTCAGGGTCGATTCGCTGCCGGCGTATCATTGCTTCGAGATTCGCGGCAAGAACGCGGAGCGCGTTTTCGTACCTTGAGATGGAAGGAGCGTCCTGAAGATCCGTGAATTCAAGACTGACGTCTTGATCCTTAGTGGCGGCCTGGCCGGGGCCAACGCGGCCCTGGGGCGGCCACGCGCGACGAATTGCGCGCAGCCGGAGTCGCTATCAAGGGTGGCTCCGATCACACCGTGACCCAGAGCCTCTATCTGTTCGACCCCAACGACAACGAGATTGAACTCTTCATTGATGGCCCTGCTGTCGATTGGCAGGCTGAACCGGCTGCAATCCTCTCGCCGGTCGTGCCACTCGACCGGTCGCGTTGGCTCGGGTGATGCGGGGCCTGTGCCAGCAGTTTCAGTCGCACGGGTGGGTATCTCCGATAGACGCCTAGCCGCTTGTATTGCAACTGGTAGTGCCGTAACGGTGGGCCACGACTCGTGCCTGACAAACGGCCACTATTGACATCATCCTGTGATTTCTGCAATAGTTTTCAATATCTCGTAAAAAAAACAGTAAAATGCAGGAAATTGGAGAATCTTTCACCCTTGCGCTAGGCCTGAT
>JASLLH010000073.1:0-10260 GCA_030747115.1 Arenicellales bacterium | reverse complement strand
CCCGGAGCCGCTTCACCCAGGCCGGATACGCCGTCGTCGCTGACGGTGACAAAGAGATTCACCGATCCGGCACTTTCGCCCCGGCTGATGCGAAGCGGATAGCGCTTCTTGAGCTCGATCTCGCGAAACGAGACTGTCAATCCAACCTCCCGGTAAATGGTTCTGCCGTCGTTACCATGGTCGATCGAGCAGCAGCGCAACCGATATTAGTGGCCTTAGTAGGCAAAAAAAAGCCCCTTACCTGCGGTAACGGGCATATCGGCTTCTCTTGACCAGTCGCCAGGCGCCGAAAGACGCAGTCGCGGATCGGATAGCCTCGATGATCCGGCTAAACGGGTTGATGTCGGCCTGCGGGCTGATGGCCCAGGGTGCGTTTTAAAGACCGCCAAATCCCCGCGCAGGCTTTTGTACAAAGTTCAGGTAACCGTTACAGACAGCGCAGCAACCCCGGCCACGGCAGCCGCCAGGGTATCGCCCCGGCTGACTGGCCCGACGCCTGCCGGTGTACCGGTGAAGATCAGGTCACCCGGGCAAAGCAGAAAATACCGCGACAGCTCACTGATGATTTCCGCCACTTTCCAGATCATCTGCGCAAGGTCACCGGCCTGACAGAGCTCGCCGTTTTTCTCCAGCGTAATCGAACCCTGCTGCGGATGCCCAATGCTTGAAGCCGGTGCAATGGCAGAACATGGCGCCGAATGTTCAAAAGCCTTGCCAATCTCCCATGGCCGGCCCTGGCGCTTCATCTCGCCCTGCAGGTCACGCCGCGTCATGTCCAGGCCCACCGCGTAACCGAATACACACGCAAGTGCCTGCCCAGCGGCAATGTTACTGCCGCCATGTTGCAGCGCGACCACCAGTTCGACCTCGTGCTGTACGTCGGTGCTGCGGTCCGGATAGGGAAATTCTCCGCCGCCAGGCACGAGGTTGTCCGGATTCTTCTGGAAAAAAAACGGCGCCTCCCGGTCTGGATCATGGCCCATCTCGACCGCGTGCGCCGCATAGTTACGGCCGACGCAGTAGATCCGGTGCACTGGGAATACCTCGTCGCAGTCTGTGACTGGTAGAAGTGCCTGCGGGGGCCTAGCGATCACGGTTTCCATTTTGACAGTCGTCCGATAGCCATAAGTGATTGGGTCTATTTTCTTGCCGCGACCACCGCCTTTGCAAACTCGGCGAAGCCAAATCCTCCCGGCTGCCCCGTTACCCAGCGCGGCGCTATCTCCAGAGTATCCAGAAAACGGCGAACGTTGGCTACGCCGATGGCATCTGGAAAATAATCGAACATCGGCGCATCGTTGGGGGAATCACCCACAAAGGTGGCGATCGTACGGTCTGCTTCGAGGTCTATAGAGAATACCCTCTTAATCATGCGTTTTGTCATGCCCAGTTTGTCAAAATCTCCGAACCATCCGTTGACGTGTATGGAGCTGATCTTTGCGGTTGCCCCGGCCTGCTGGAAAATCTCGACAATCCGGTCAATTTGATCGCCAGGTAACGCTGGAACATCCTCGCAATGATCGATGGCGAAATCTGATTCCCGGTATGCCTGGTCTGTGGCTACAGCAGCACCTGGCACTTCTGCAAGAATGCGGGATTCGATAGCCTCCAGCTGCTTACGATCCGCTTTCCGCTGTGCTGTTGTTCGCCAATACTGCCTTTCCATTTTTCTTGATGACCGATCGTAATGAAAGAAAAATGCACCGTTTTCTCCAACCACCCCGTTAACCGGCCACATTCGGGCAATATGGTCACACCATCCTGCGGGCCTGCCAGTAATTAGCGCCACCCCCAGGCCCTCTTGCTGCAGGATCTCAAGAGCACCGTAGGCACACCCTGGAAGCAGGCCCTTCCAACTAAGGGTATCGTCAAGATCCAGAAGTATTATCTCCAGTTTGGCCAGGATTCTGGCCGGGCATTGGCTAAGCGGCTGCATGGGCTCTCCGGGTCTTGGGCGCAACGTCTGCTGACACCGGGCTATTTTGCTCCAAATTCAATTGGGTTTGTGTTGGGCCTAGCATGTCTGTCAGACCGCAATAAAGGGACAACTATTTCAAGGGCGATGGAAATTGGATACCATCGCCGTGGAATCGATGGCTATGGGGGAGAGCTCGGTGAAAATTACGCTGCTGGGTACGGGAACGCCGATCCCGTCGCTGTGGCTACAGTAGCGCCTGGCACTTCTGCAAGGATGCGGGCTAGGTTATACGTTGGCGGACGGTTGCCGAAACGAACTCGCTAACTACTACCACACAGAACACCGCGATCAACATCAGCGAGACTTCCTGCCAGGAAAAAAGGTTGATTGAGGCGTACAGCTGGATGCCGATACCACCGGCACCGACAAAGCCAAGCACGGTGGATTCCCGGATGTTGATGTCCCAGCGGTAAACGGTGGTGCCGTAGATCACCGGTAATACCTGAGGCAGGATACCGAACCACAACACCTGCAGGCGCGAGGCACCGGTGGCTTCGATAGCCTCGACCGGGCCCTGGTCAATTTCCTCTATGGCCTCGGCAGTGAGCTTGCCCATGAATCCGATAGAGCGAAAGGCGATGGCCCAGATGCCGGCCATCGGACCGGGGCCGAAGATGGCGACGAACAGTAATCCCCAAACCACCGTGTTCACCGAGCGCGAGGTAACCAGAATCAGGCGGCCTATGAACCAGGTGACAGAATTGAAAGTGGTGTTACGTGCCGCCAGGAAGGCAACTGGAAAGGCAAGAACGATGGTCACTGCCGTACCCAGGGTGGCAATGTGGATGGTCTCGATCAGGGGGTCGTAAAGTTGCCCAAGAAAATCCATGTCGGGCGGCCACATACGGACCGCCAGGTCTGCTGCCTGAATATGGGCGTCGAGGAAATAGAACCAGGGTATGTCGAGATTTCTGACCGACCACACGGCGACAAAAATAACGCCCATGTACCAGCTATAGCGAACCAGCGTCTGGCGCGGTGTAAAGCGCTGCCATAACTCCGGGTATTTACGGGCGTGTTCGGCCATGCTCATCTCAGTCGGCCCCTCACCCAGGTGGAGAAAAACTCGCCGACAAAGACGATGGTGACAATGGCAATCAATATGGCCAGGGAGAAATCATAGTCGTAGCGGCTGAAGCTCGCAGCCAGGACCTGACCAATGCCGCCGGCGCCAACGATGCCTACCACTGTCGAATGGCGGATATTGGCGTCAAGGCGGTAGATTGAAACGCCGAGGTAACGTGGCAAGGCCTGCGGCGAGATGCAGTAAATCAGCAACTTGGGGAAGCTGGCGCCGGTGGCGCGCACGGCTTCGAGTTGGCCCGGCGGCAGGTTTTCGATGTCCTCGGCCAGCATTTTCGAGATGAAGCTGGCCGACGCCACGATCAAAGTCAACACGCCGGCCAGCGGGCCAAAGCCAAAGATTTTGACGAAAAAAATGGCGATGATTACCTCATGGAAAGTCCTGGACAACACGATGATCGTGCGCGCCACCAGATAGACCGGCTTAGGAACCAGGTTAACGGCCGCGCACAGCCCCAGCGGCACTGCCACGATCATGCCGAAAAAACTCGCCGCCAGTGCCATCTGAACGCTTTCCACCAACCCTTTGACCAGCAGTTCCCAACGACCGAAATCGGGCGGCACCATGCGCGAAAACATATTCCCCGCCCGCGTCATGCCACTGTCAACGCGGTGCCAGTCGATATCGAGGGTGCCCAAGGACCAGAAGAAATAAACAACAACCAGGGCGAGAAAGCCGTATCGGAAATACGGATTTTCAATAAGTTTGATGGTATGCCACTGGCGTGGCGTGGCGCCTTGAATTTTGGTTTGGGCCGTCACCCCGCCGAGGCCTCCGGGATGGAGCCCTGGTCTTTCTCGGGCCTGCCCTTCTGTTTCCCCTCATCGCTGCCTTTGGTCATGCCGTTATCGTTGTCATCGTCCGTGCGGATGGTGGTGCTCCAATCCTCCTCACCATAGATTCGGGTCAGCACATCAGCCGTAAGCTGGTCGGAGCTGCCGTCAAAAACGATTTCGCCGGCGGCCAGACCGATGATGCGATCTGAGAAGGTCTGGGCCAGGGCAACATCGTGGATGTTGACCAGTGCCGGAGTGCCGGCCTCATGAGCCAGTTCGACCAGCAACCGCATGATCTGGCGTGATGTTTTGGGATCGAGGCTGGCCGTCGGTTCGTCGACCAACAGCAGATCGGGAGCCTGCATCAGCGCCCTGGCGATGCCGACCCGCTGGCGCTCGCCACCGGAGAGGGCATCGGCGCGGGTGTTGTGGTAGCCCTCGAGTCCAACCCTGTCGAGCAGCCGGAAGGCGGCGGCCACGTCATTGGACGGGAACTTGCGCCGATACGCGCGCCAGAATCCGACGAATCCGAGCCGCCCAGACAGCACGTTCTCCATCACTGTCAGGCGCTCGACCAGATTGTATTCCTGGAAGATCATACCGATGCGTCGACGCGCCTTGCGCAGCCCGCGCCGGTTCAGGCTGATGACATCGGTATCTCCGAGCAGGACTTTCCCCGAGGTCGGCTCCACCAGGCGATTAATGCAGCGGATCAGGGTGCTCTTGCCGGCGCCGGAGGGGCCGATGATGGCGATGACCTTGGGCTCGTCAACTAAGAAACTGACGTCGCTCAGCGCTTTCGCGCCTGTGGGGTAGACCTTGGTAAGGTTCTCGACGGTAAGCATAAACGGCCTTTCACAAAGGACCGCCACCCTGATTGGATCAAGGTGGCAGTCCTCAGCGTAGCTCAGGCTCTTCTTGTATCTATGACGACTTCTTCTTCTTTTTCTTTTTCTTTACTTTCAGACCCTTCAGGGACTCCTGGCTGTAGACGGTCCCGTTGGTTTTCTGAATAGTGCGGATGTCCGACCAGTGATCCTTGAAACTGATGGAAATGAAACGGTCCGACTTCTTGCCGAACTCCTCGTGCAGCGCCGTGCCCGCCCAATCGAAGGACAGGAAAGCATAGGTGACCTGACGCTGCAAATCGGGGTGCAAGTTGTTCACATAACCATACGACGTGGTCGGGAACAACTTGGATTCCCAGATGACGCGTAGGTCGTCCTTGTTGACTACACCCTTATCGTGCATACGATCCAGGACACTGGAAGCAACCGGGGCAGCCTCGTAGTCCTTGTTGGCGACACCCATGATTGAGTTGTCGTGCTTGCCTGAATACTTGACCTCGTAATCCTTGTCGGGTTCGACGCCCAGTGACTTGAACAGAGCCCTTGGCGCCTGGTTGCCGGAGTTGGACGACGGCGTGACGTGGGCGACATTGCGGCCCTTCAAGTCGGAAACCTTCGTAATGTCGGTGTCCTTGTGGGTAATCAGCTGCAGCTTGTAACCAAACCTGCCGTCGTGCTTGCCCATGATGGCGATGGGGACGTAACCGGCCAGATTGACGCCGAACACCGTCGGCCCGGTAGAGATGCCTGCCACGTGCAGGCGGCCCGAACGCATGGCCTCGACCTGGGCGGCATAGGATTCAGCGCCATACCACTTGACCTTTTTACCGGTGGCCTGGGAAAGATATTCCATGAACTCGGTGAATACATTCTCGTAAACGGAAGGATCCTCGACCGGGGTATACGAGAAGATCAGGGTGTCCGGATTCAACCACTTTCCTGAATCAGCCGGGGTGTCGGCAACCAGATCGCCGTCATTGTCGCAGTACCCGACGTCCAGATCGCCCCGATTACTACATTCTTCGGCCGCCGCGGGAGCGGTGGCGAAAAGGGCAAAGGGCAACACAAGAATACCGGCGGCAACTAGACCCCACCGGCGCAATAGATGCATTTTCATGATTCTCTCTCCCAAAACGGTGATTGCAGGGGAGCTTGGCCATTCCACGCTCCCGTTTTTTGTTGTTCGCTGATAGCGCTCAAGAAAATTTCCCTGCATGAGCGCCCGCGCGAAACTCACGCTGCAGTGTACCCTGACGCCGCCAGGCTTTTTAACTGCATCATGAAACCTCCTCTTAAATCTTGATTTCCTGAATTTGAAAAGGGGATTTCAGGTTAACACCAAAAACAACTTGATGCAACAATATACAACTTTTTCGAAATATTTATGAACATTTTACGACATCAAGAATTTATACAATTTTTCCGTTATTTGACTGGAATTCTTTGTTTAGTTTCTGGAGTCAACCGCTACCCTCGGCGAGAAATACTCGTTGTACCGGTATTCAGCCTCATCGCCAAAGAGGATCTGGCCTGCCTGCTTTATCCCTGCCAGGGTCGCCAGTTGCCTGTCGCTATGGGTCTGTGCCAGCGATGTCCGTCGGCGGAGAAAATCCTCAAACTTCACCACCGATTCGGTGTCCCGGATACACTCTAACTCTGCTCTGGAGATCTTTTCTACGGGAATCACGATTTCCGCCAGTATTGGATCGGCGCAGATTCTATCCGCAATCCATCCTGTTAACTCCCCATAAATCCGCCATAGCCGGCCCCATGGCAACTGGCCCGCCTGCTCGGACGTCTCTTTTGCCTGCTGTACCCTGGCACGGGTGTCACTCCTCGCCGAAGCGCCCGGCTCCCCATACCAACTGGCTTGTGTAAGCGAAAGGCCGCAGGTGCCGATCTTTTCGCGTACTTCGCGACCTACTTCAAGGCAATCGGTGAATTTGCCGCCAAAAACACAGACGAGGTTTCGACTACGATCAAACTCTACCTTGTGTTTTCTTGATAACTTATGCCAATCCGCCGCATTTAAACTGTCACGCTCGGAGACCACAAGGGGCCGCACGCCACAGCGTTCTGCAAGGATGTCTGCCTTGGTCAGGGGCACTTCCAGATCGAGATGTCGATTAATATTTTCAAGTATAAATTGTCGATCTGAATCGGTGACCTCTACGATCGGGTTGGTCGTTTGAGTGTCCGTCGTCCCGATGCAGGTTTTCCCGCAGAAAGGAATCGCGAAAAACATCCGCCCATCTTCGGCAAAAATAGCCAGCACCCGATCGGCTGGCAAAATCTTGTCCACAATGAGGTGAACACCTTTTGAGTAAACGTGATGGGCATCGGAGTCAAAGTCCGCCAGTTCATTTAACTGATCCGCAAATGGGCCGCCGGCATTAACTAGAGTACGCGCTCTGGCATGAAATCGGCTGCCACCGATAGCATCCTCAAGCGTCACGTCCCAGACTCCGTCACTGCTAAAGTGAAGATCGGCAACCCTGACATAGTTTGCAACGACAGCACCGGCCACAACCGCCTTTCTTAGCAGATTGAAGACGAACCTGGCATCGCCATCGACCAGCCGCGCGTCGGAATAACATAGACCACCACGAAGCCGGTCTGAACGCAGCAAAGATATCTCTTTATTTAATTGTTTTCGCGAAAAAATACGCGGCGGGTTGGTATGGCAGTTACCGAAAAACCAATAAAGCCAGGAGCCCAGCCACATCGCAGCGGGGGGAATTCTTGAACTCTTCTGGACTGCAACGAAAAAGCGGACTTCTTGTATTGCGCTTGGATAGGTCCGCATCAATTCGTTTCGCTGGAGACTGAGCCGGCGCACCAGGCCAAACTCCAGGTTTTCCAGATACTTGATACCACCCCAGATCAGATTTGAGGAATTCTGGCTTGTGCATCCGCCAAAATCACCGCAATCGACCACTGCCGTTCGGGCACCGGCATGACTTAACGCTGCAGCTGAAGTCGCACCATTGATACCAGCACCGATGACCAGAGTGTCATACACACCTGCTGTCAGAGCCTCGATATGATCAAGCCGAGAGAACACCGGAGCATCAGAATCAGACTCGCCATCCTTGGGTGCTGTCCAAGGAGAAGACCCCTGTTGTAATCCTTTCAAGTGAAGCGCTCGGATTATTTAATGGGCGCCGCAATATGCAACTTGGTCTGCACCTCTTCGAGCACCGTTGTTAACTCTGGTGATGTTGCCTCATCTGTAAAGAAATCAGACACCTCGGAAAAATGTCCCAACCGCACCATCGCATTACGATTAATCTTGCTGTGGTCAGCCACCAGGAAAACGCTGCGAGAATTCCTGATAATCTCCTGTGCCACCCGGACTTCCTGGTAATCAAAGTCCAGGAGCGTGCCATCCTCCTCGATTCCTGACACCCCAATGATTCCGTAATCAACCTTGAATTGCTGAATAAAATCCACCGCGGACTCTCCCACTACCGCCCGGTCCCGGCTGCGCACCAACCCGCCGGTCACAATTAATTCAATCCCGGGATTGTCGGCAAGAATTCCGGCTACATTGAGGTTGTTTGTAATTACCCTGAGTTTCTTGTGCTGTTTGAGCGCTTTTGCGACTTCCTCTGTTGTTGTCCCTATATTGATAAACAAAGACGCGCTTTCTGGAATCATTTGGGCAACAAGAACACCAATTTGTTTCTTCGCGTCCGCGTTCAGGGTTTGGCGGGCGGTATATGCAATATTTTCGACACTTGAGCTCGGCAGCATAGCGCCGCCGTGGTGTCGCTCTGCCAGTTGCTGGCGGCAAAGTTCAGCGATATCACGTCGCGCTGTTTGGGTGGTCACTGAAAACTTCTTCGCGACGTCGGTTACCGATACCGAGCCGTGAGCGTGAATGATCTGGAGAATTTTTCGCTGTCTGGGGTTAAGATTCATCGACTGTCCTCTGGCTGTTGCGCCGGCGAGCCCGCGAGGTGCCATCTCCTGTCAGGTGTCGTTTTGAGTTTGTATTTGTATTTTTATGTTTGATATTGTACCTTTTCAAGAGTAACACTGTTAGCCTGATGACAAAAGCCCCTCAACTGCTGGCCATAGATCAGGGCACGACCAGTTCCCGGGCGATCCTGTTCGACAGTGCAGGCAATAGCCTGCATGTGGCGCAACAGGAATTTGCCCAGCTCTACCCGGCCGACGGCTGGGTGGAGCACGACCCATGGGATATCTGGTCATCTGCGCTCGCCGTCACCCGCGAAGCCCTGGCCGCGGCAGACGGCCCCGTGGCCAGTATCGGTATCACCAACCAGCGCGAGACTGCCGTGGTATGGGATCGCGCCAACGGCGAACCGATATACAACGCGATTGTCTGGCAGGACCGGCGTACTGCCGATACCTGCCAGCGGCTGCGCCAGGCCGGGCATGAGCAGCAGGTCAGCGCCCGGACCGGGTTGTTGCTGGATCCGTATTTCTCGGCGAGCAAAATTGCCTGGATTCTTGATCATGTTGAGGGTGCCCGAGCCCGTGCCGAAAATGGCGATCTGGCCTTTGGCACCGTCGATACTTTCCTGCTGTGGCATCTGACCGGCGGCAAGGTACATGCGACCGATGCAACCAATGCCTCGCGGACCGGGCTTTTTAACATCCACCAACAGGATTGGGACGAAACGCTGCTGGCACTTTTTGAGGTGCCCGCATCCATACTGCCGCAGGTCCGGGACAGCGCAGCGGATTTCGGCACCACCGAAACCACCGTGCTGAACCAATCAATCGCTGTCGGCGCGCTGGTTGGCGATCAGCAGGCGGCACTGGTGGGCCAGGCCTGCTTTGCCCCCGGCATGCTGAAGAGCACTTATGGCACCGGCTGCTTTGCAGTGCTCAATAGCGGCGATAAACCGCTGGCGTCGCAGCACCGCCTGCTGACCACCGTCGCTTACCGCCTGGCCGGCCAGGTGACCTATGCGCTGGAAGGCTCGATCTTCATGGCCGGCGCCACCGTGCAGTGGCTGCGCGATGGCCTGGGGCTGATCGGCTCGGCCGGGGACACCGACAAACTCGCTCGCTCGCTCGATTCCAGCCGCGGCGTATACCTGGTGCCGGCCTTTACCGGCCTGGGCGCCCCGCACTGGCACCCCCACGCCCGCGGCGCACTCTTCGGCATGACCCGCGACACCGGCCCGGCTGATCTCGCCCGGGCCGCACTGGAGTCAGTCTGCTATCAGAGCGAGGAACTGATCCGGGCCATGGGCGATGACAGCGGCCAGCACCCCAAAGTGCTGCGCATTGACGGCGGCATGGTGCAAAACGACTGGCTGGCACAGCGCCTGGCCGATATCACCGGGGTCACGGTCGAGCGCCCAGGCCTGCTCGAGACCACGGCACTGGGGGCCGCGCGCCTGGCCGGCCTGCAGGCTGGCGTTTTCGATTCGCTGGAAAGCCTAGCCGGCACCTGGCAGGCTGAGCGTGAATTTGTCCCGGGCATTGCCTCTGGCGAGCGACAGCAACTGCTCGCAGGCTGGCAGCGGGCAGTGGCCGCTACTTTGCAGTTCGCGCCGGCGGCGGACTGAAATCCCGCGCAGCGTTCAGGCCCGC
>JASLLH010000072.1:0-10318 GCA_030747115.1 Arenicellales bacterium | reverse complement strand
AGGTAGAGTTCAGTCTCAACACCGGTTACCCGCCTACGGTAAACCACGCCAGCGGCGCCGCCGCGGTAGCGCGGGCGGCCCGGGACCTGTTTGGCGAGAACGGCTACCTGGAGTTGGCAGCGCCATGGATGGGGGCCGAGGACTTCTCCCTCGTATTAGAGCGTTACCCCGGGGCGTTTGCTTTTATCGGGGTGGCCCCCTCAGGCGACGGCCCGCACGCGCCGTGCCACTCCAACCACATGATGATCGACGAGCAGGCGCTGCCCGCAGGCGTTGCCATGTACGCGCTACTGGCACTGCAGGCGCTGGCAGAGGCCTGAATTGACCCTGCCACTACATTGGCCGCCGGTCAGTTCGACCGGGCAGCCGCATTGGCGGACGCACGCAACGACCGGCTGCCGCCCGGCAACCGGCCACTGCTCAAAGCCGGCTGTCAGCCAGCTCCAGAAACAACTTATCGCAACAGCGTATCAGTAACGGTTGCCACCACCACCATAACCGCGGCCACCACCACCACCACCACGCGGGCGCTCTTCACGTGGCCGGGCCTGGTTCACTTTCAGCGAGCGGCCGCTCACCTCACGGCCGTTCACATCATCGATGGCTTTTTGCCCGGCACCCTCGTCGGACATCTCGACAAAGCCGAAGCCCTTTGACTGGCCAGTATCGCGGTCGATGATTAACTTGGCGCTCGATACGTCGCCAAACTCGGCAAACAATGCCCGAAGGTCATCTTCGGTCAGGTTGTACGGCAGGTTTCCAACATAGATATTCATAGAAATAAAAGTCTCGTTTAGGTCAGTAAGAGTACGCGTGGTGGCGGGCAAGCGCCCGGACGACGCGCGTCAGTCTGAATGGAAATGAGGCGAGATAGAGAAACTGGAATACGTCTGAAGCGTTAGCAGATCTGCAGGCACGCGCCTGTCACCATTCGGTCGGTTGCCGGCAATTCCGGCAGGGCAGCGAACCCTAACTCAGGAAAAACCATAAAGCAAACATTTTTTTGCTGATTGTTGCCTGAATTAAAGGCTTTGCTGCGCCCGGCAACGCACCTGGCGGGTCAATCGAGGCGGCCACGCACTCGCTCGGCAGACTCAGGGTCGAGGAAGCCGGCAAGGGTCGCCTCGGTCTCGCTGGCCATGGCTGACTCGAGTTCGGCGTCAGCGCCACGCAGCGCCCGCTTTAAGTGTTTAACCGGCTCTGGCGGCAGCGCGGCAATCTCTTTTGCCAGGCCAAAAGCGTTGCTCTGAACCGCTGCATCGTCGACTATTCGCCAGCCGAAACCGAGTTGTGCGGCTTGTTCGGCCGAGTAACGCTGCCCCAGCAGGATCATCTCGCGGGCCCTGGTAAGGCCAATCTGCTGAACCAGCAGGCGGGTGACCGCGCCAGTAACGAAAATGCCAAGCGATATCTCGGGAAAGAAAAAGCGCGTCGAGCGGGCCATGACCACGAAGTCACAGTTGATCACCCACTCGAGCCCGCCGCCGACCGCCCAGCCGTGAATGGCGCCCACTACCATTTTGTCGTTAAGGACCAGCGCGCGGGTGATGTCCTGGATGCTGTCGATGTAAGCGCGGGTTTGTGCCTCGGTGCCGACCTGGCTGTCGAACTCTTTCAAGTCATCGCCGGCACAAAAAGCCCGGCCGGCGCCGCGCAGGACGATGGTTCGCACCGCGCTATCGGCATTGGCTTTGGCCAGCACCGCGGTGAAGTCACTGAGCAACTGGGGATTGATTGCATTCAGCCGGTCGGGTCGGTTGAGGGTCACTGTAGCCACGCCTTTGGCTGCTTCATACAGTACACTTTCTGTCATCAGGAGTACTCCCGGATCATGCCTTGGGTTTTACCTTCGCTGTGCGGCCGCGTGGCGTTTTGCAACAGAGCAAGTGCTACGGTAAATCGAAAATAGCCCATGCGATCAGTGTACCGCTTTTTCCGACCGGCCCAACCGCTGTCGTGATCGCGACCACCGTCCATCTGCTGGCGCACGTACTGGTGCCGGGCGCGGTTGCGCTGCTTTTTTTCCGTTCACGCTGGCGCTATGCGTGGCTGGTAATGATCGCGACCATGATGGTGGACCTGGATCACCTGCTGGCCGATCCCGTGTTTGATCCCGAGCGCTGCAGCATCGGCTTTCACCCGCTGCACAGTCTGCCGGCGATCCTTGTTTACGCGCTCGCACTCGCGCTGCCGCTGCTGCGGTTGGTGGCATTGGGCCTGCTCATCCACATGGGCCTGGACGGCGCGGACTGTCTGCGCCAGACGCGCTGACTATGGCTGCGGGGCTTTGCCGGCAGGCTCTGGGGCCCGGTTATCGGGGCCGGTGGAGGCCGTTAGGCAGGCCCCTGCCGCGCGTGGATAATGTGCTGACCGGTCCGCCGCCTTGCCTGGAGACTCCTTTACCGTGACCACCGAAGCCCTGCTTGTCGTACTTGCGCTGCTCGTCGTTATCAACCTCGCGCTGCTGGTGCGGTTGCTGATCCGCCAGAGATATGCCGGTGCCGATCAGGCTGTGCGCGAGGAACTGCGTGCTGGCCGCGAAGAGGCCGCCGGGCGCAGCCGTGAGTTGCGCGAGGAGGTCTCCGGCAGCCTGGGCAAGACAGCCGAATTGCTCACCACTACGGTCGGGCAACTGGGTACGACTCAGAAAGAGCAGCTCGAGAGTGTGACCAAGCAGGTCCGCAGCCTGGTCGAAAGCAATCAGCAGCGCATGGACGGCCTGCGCGCCACCATCAGCGAGCAGTTGAACGAGATGCGCGAGGCCAACGAGAAGAAACTCGAGGAGATGCGCCGCACGGTCGACGAAAAACTCCAGGGCACCCTGGAGAAGCGCCTGGGCGAATCTTTCAAACTGGTCAGCGAGCGCCTCGACGCCGTGCACAAGGGCCTTGGTGAGATGCAGACCCTGGCGACCGGCGTTGGTGATCTCAAGAACGTGCTCACCAACGTCAAAGTGCGGGGCACCTGGGCCGAATACCAACTGGAAGCCATCCTCGAGCAGGTGCTGACCCCGGAGCAGTTCGATCGCAACGTCGCTACCAAGGAAGGTTCAGCCGAGCGGGTCGAGTTTGCGATCCGCCTGCCCGGCCGGGGTGATGATCCGGACGACTGCGTGTGGCTGCCGATCGATTCGAAGTTTCCCCAGGAAGACTACCTGCGCTTGGCCGAGGCGGCCCGTGAAGGCGATGCCGACTCGGTCGCGCAGTCCACCAAAGAACTGCTCCGATCGGTCACACAGTCGGCCAAAACTATCAGCGATAAGTATCTGAATCCCCCGCAGACTACCGACTTTGCCGTTTTGTACCTGCCGACTGAAGGGCTTTATGCCGAGGTGCTGCGCCAGCCCGGGCTCATCAGCCAACTGCAGCAGGACCACCGGGTTGTGATCAGTGGGCCCACCACCATTGCCGCACTTTTAAGCAGCCTGCGCCTGGGGTTCCGTTCGCTCGCCATCGAAAAGCAGGCGAGCGAAGTGTGGCAGGTACTCGCAGCCGTCAAAACCGAATTTGGCAAATTCGGCGGTGTGCTGGACAAGGTCAAGAAGCAACTGGCCACCGCCAGCAACACGATTGACGAAACCCAGACGCGCACCCGTGCCATGGCGCGCAAACTGCGGGAAGTCGAGCAACTCCCTGGGGGCGAAAGCGACGAGTTGCTCGAGCTGTTGCCCGAGGACGAGCTCGAGAGTGACTGAGCCTCTAGCCGCCGTGAGTTTCAAAGGTAAAACCGCCATCGTCTGCGGTGCCGGCGGCGGCATTGGCCTCGCCACTGCCAACCGCCTGCTGGCAGCCGGCGCCGAGGTGGCGTTGGCCGACATCAAGGACCGGCCGGTCGACATCTGTAGCGGGCCCGGCCACGCCGGCTACCACCAGGGCGATCTCACCGACGAGGCGTTCGTCAGCAAGGTCGTCACCGCCACTGCTAAGGCCCATGGCCGGATAGATTTTCTGGTCAACGCGACCGGCGTGTTGTGGTTCGACCAGGACACCTCGGTGCTCGACATCGACCTTGACACCTGGGATCGGGTGTTCCAGATCAACCTCAAGTCCTTTGCCTTGAGCGCCCGCCACGTGGTGCCGCACATGCGCGCTGGCGGTGGCGGGGCCATGGTCCACATTGCTTCGATCGACGCGCTGCGTGGTGACGATAAGCCGCAGGATGCCTACGGCGCTGCCAAGGCCGGCGTAATCCGGTTGTCCAAGTCGCTGGCGATCCAGCTCGCCAAAGACGCCATCCGCTGCAACACCATTTTGCCCGGGCCGGTGCTTTCACCCATGCAGGCACGCTGGCAGGACGACCCGGCGGCGCTGTCGGCGTTGTCAGCGTATGTGCCGTTGGGCCGGGTAGGTGTGCCGGCCGACATCGCCAGTGCCTGTCTGTTCCTGCTCTCTGACCAAGCCGCATTCATCACCGGCACCGAACTGGTGGTCGACGGCGGCTGCACCGCCCGGCTCTGACGCGGCACTGGTTCATGCACTACGAGATTACCGGCGAGTTCCGGCAAGTGCTGGACCTGCTGAGCGTAGCCACTCCGCCGGTGGTATTCGTGACCGGCTCGGCCGGCACCGGTAAATCCACGCTGATCGACGTGCTGCGCAATGAGCTTGACAAGAACCTGGTGGTAGTCGCACCCACCGGCGTCGCCGCCCTCAACGTGGGCGGGCAGACCATCCACTCGCTGTTCCAGTTGCCGCCCGGGCCGCAGCCCAGGCCAAAACGCATTGTCGGCCCGGCGAAAAACGTAGTGGCAAAGATGGACATCCTCGTCATCGACGAGGTTTCGATGGTGCGGGCGGACCTGCTCGATGCCATCGATGATGCGCTGCGCCTGAATGCTGGCCGCAAGGGCACGCCATTTGGCGGCAAGACGCTGGTGCTGATCGGCGACATGCATCAACTGCCGCCGGTGGTTGCCGGCGGTGAGGAACAGCGCCTGTTCGAGGAACACTACGACTCGCCGTATTTTTTCAGCGCCACCAGCCTGCGCGAACTGCCGCTGGTAACCGTGACCCTGACCCGCTCTTTTCGCCAGGCCGATGTGCACTTCATCGAACTGCTCGACCACATTCGCACGGGGGTCGATCTCGAACGCGCGGTGGCGGCGCTGAACCAGGCGGTGCTCGAGGATCTGCCGCCGGAAGAGGCACGGCTGGTGCTGACCTCGGTCAACGCCCGTGCGCGCCAGTTCAACGAGCAGCAACTGGCGCGGCTGCCGGGCGAGCAGTGGTCGTTTGAGGCCGACGTCAATGGCGACTGGCTGGAGAACGACTCACAACTGCCCTCACCGGCGGAACTCAAACTGAAAACCGATGCCCAGGTGATGTTCACCAAGAACGGCCCCGAGTGGGTCAACGGCACGCTCGGCCGGGTGCTCAGCCTGGAGCACGATGCGATCGAGGTCGACCTGCTCGCGGACGAGCGCCTGGGCGAGACGGTGGTGGTCGAACGCGAGTCATGGGAACGCTTCCGCTACACCTGGGACGAGAAAAAGCACCGGGTCGACACCGAGGTGGTGGGCAGTTACACGCAGTTTCCCTTTATCCTGGCCTGGGCGGTCACCGTGCACAAGGCACAGGGTTTGACTCTCGAGCACGTGCGCATAGACCTTGGCCGCGGCATGTTTGCACCGGGCCAGGCCTATGTCGCCTTAAGCCGGTGCCGCACGCTGGAGGGCATCTCTTTCAACCGGCCGCTGAGCGTGGCCGACATCAAGTGCGACCCGGCCATCCAGGCCTTTTATCGCGGCCTCGGCGCCGGCGCCACCGGCCAGGCGGCCTGAGCGCCGCCGGGTGACGCAAACGCCGCTTGCGCCGACAATAGCCCCAAGTGCCGGCCCGGCCGGCTGTCAACTGGAGACCCAGCCATGGTAAAGGGCCCTCGCCTGGTGCCGCTTGACGGCTACCCGCGTTACCCGCAGGAGCAGATGTGCGCGCGTGCCCGCGACTTCTGGCGTCAGCTCGACCGCCGCCGTACGGTGCGGGATTTCTCAGACAAGGACGTGCCGCGCCAGGTCATCGAGGACTGCATCCGCACCGCCGGCACCGCCCCGAGCGGCGCCAACCAGCAGCCCTGGCACTTTGCGGTGGTGGCCGATGCCGGGATCAAGCGCCAGATTCGCGAGGCGGCCGAGCAGGAGGAGCGCGAGTTCTACGACCATCGCGCATCCGCCGAGTGGCTGGCGGCGCTGGAAGATCTAGGCACCGACGCGGACAAGCCCTTTCTCGAGATTGCGCCCTATCTCATCGTGGTGTTCGCGCTGGTGAACCGTAAAAGCGAGGCAGGGCAGAAGGTCAAGCACTACTACCCCTACGAATCGGTGGGCCTCGCTACCGGCCTGTTGATCACGGCGCTGCACAACGTCGGGCTGGCCTCACTGACCCATACGCCCAATCCAATGAAATTTCTGAACCAGGTGCTTGGCCGCCCCGCCAACGAACGGCCCTTCCTGATTCTGGTTACCGGTTACCCGGCTAACGAGGTCAAGGTGCCGGACATCGAACGCCTGCCGCTGGAGAAGATCTGCACCTTCTATTAATGGCCGCTGTCTTGTGACGCACTTTACAGACTGGCAGGGCCTCACCACCCAGTATTGAGCGCTCACCGTACCGGCTAGTTGACCGATGACTGTATAAGGACATTTATGTCCTTATATGCTACCATGAAAACCAAACAGTTCCTGCGCAAGTTGCGCCGCCGAGGCGTCGGCATCACTACCGGCCGCGGCAAAGGCACACACTTGCTGGCACGCCGGGGCAGACGAATGGCAATTATCAAGTTTCATGGCGGCAAGGACCTGTCGAAGGTTTACATGCAACTGGTGTGTAAACAGTTAGGCCTGAAACTGGAAGAGTTATAGAGCCAGATATGCTGCAGCAGTATCCCGTTGAACTGACACTGGCCGAGGACGGCACGATCGTCGCGCAAGCGGTGGACCTGCCCGAAGCGCTGACCTTTGGCGATACCGAGGCCGAAGCCCTCGCGACAGTGGGTGATGCGCTGCACGTTGCGCTAACCGGTTACCTGGAGGACCGCCGTGACATCCCAGCGCCGTCGCGGCCAAAGCGCGGCCAGCAGAGTATCGCGCTCGATCCCACAACCGCATTGAAGCTCGGCATCTACCGGGGCATGCGCGAACATGGCATGACCCAGGCGGCGCTCGCCGAGCAACTGGCCATCGATGCGCGGCAAGTGCGCCGCATCCTGGACCTTGATCACAACACGCGGCTCGATCACCTCGAGGCCGCATTGGCGGCGGTGGGCAAGCGCCTTGTCATCGATCTTGTCGACCGTGTTGCCTGATACTTCCAGAACCAACACGGCGCCTGACAACGGCCGCTGGCCGGTGACGCACTTCACCGGCGGATTGACTATCTCCCGAAAAGTTCTTTGGCGGCGGCCAGGCTGTTGGGCCGGTAGCGCCACAGCCAGTTATCGTAGTTTGGCCGGATCGCGGCACAGAGCGCCTCTTTGTCTTGCGCCGCATCGAGCAGCGCTCGAATAGCTGCGGCCGTGTCGACTACTTCGCGCACCCAGCGCTTGCCGTTCTTGAGTTGAAACGAGGTCATCCCCGTGGGCGTGATGTAATCGACAAAAGCCTGCGGCCACTCGCCGGTCTCCTGGCGTATGGCCATGGCGTAGGTGCTCACCTGAAAGGCGTGGTCGTCGATGATGCCGCGGCGCGGCTTGCCCGAGGTTTTCAGTTCGCGCACTGCATCGCCGTAGCGCAGGTCGATGAAACCGATCACCGGTATCTCGATGCCTTTAAGGCTGAGTCGGATGGGATGCTGGTAGGCGAGCGGGGTCGGCCACTCGCTGACCACCGGGTAGCAGCGGTCCAGGCACTCGCTTACCACCGCGCGCTCGCGGCTGACCGCATCCGGCGCGTATTCCTCCGGTGTTTCCCGAATGAGGTTGTCGTAGTGATCGGTCGCCAGCTGGCGGGCGGCGGCATGATCCAGCGCCACACCGTCGTCCAGCACCTGGCCGATGGTGTGGTCCAGGGCCGAGCCCCGGTGCATGGCCGGCGAACCCGCTTCGCGGATGCCGAAAACCAGGTACAGCACGCCGAGCGCCGGATCGGCCCGGAACTGCAGCATCGAGGTGGCCGAGAGGTGTGTTACGCCAAAGCGGGTAAAAGGATCAGTCACGGACAATGGGCTTGTATTTGATGCGGTGGGGCTGGTCGGCGTCAGTGCCCAGGCGGCGGCGCCGGTCCTGCTCATAACCCGCAAAATTCCCGGCAAAAAACGTCACCTGGCTGTCGCCCTCGAAGGCCAGTATATGGGTGGCGATGCGGTCCAGGAACCAGCGGTCGTGCGAGATGACAACGGCACAGCCGGGAAAGTCCAAAAGCGCCTGCTCCAGCGCGCGCAGGGTCTCCACGTCCAGGTCGTTGGTCGGTTCGTCCAGCAGCAACACGTTGCCGCCTTTGCGCAGCACCTTGGCAAGGTGCACGCGGTTGCGTTCGCCGCCGGAGAGCTCGCCGATACGCTTTTGCTGATCAGGGCCCTTGAAGTTGAAGCGGCCAACGTAAGCGCGCGAAGATGTCTGGTACTTGCCGACTTCAAGAATGTCCTGGCCCTCGGAGATCTCTTCCCACACGGTCTTGCTGTCATCCAGTGTATCGCGACTTTGATCAACGTAGGCGATCTCTATGGTCTCGCCAGTATCGATCTCGCCGCCATCGGGGCTCTCGCTGCCTGTCAACATTCTAAAGAGCGTGGTCTTGCCCGCGCCGTTTGGTCCGATGATGCCGACGATGCCGCCGGGCGGCAAACTGAAAGTGAGATCGTCTATCAATAACTTGTCAGCGAAGCCTTTCTGCAGTCCGCGCACTTCGATAACTTTGTCGCCCAGCCGCGGCCCGGGTGGAATGTAGATTTCGTTGGTCTCGCTGCGTGCCTGGTACTCCTGGTCCCGCATCTCGGCAAAGCGCTGCAGCCGGGCTTTGCTTTTGGCCTGGCGGCCCCTGGGGTTGGCCCGCACCCATTCAAGCTCGGCGGCAATCGCCTTGCGCCGGGCCGAGGCGCTTTTCTCTTCCATCTCAAGGCGCTGGTCTTTCTGCTCCAGCCACGAGGAGTAGTTGCCTTCCCAGGGGATGCCGTAGCCGCGGTCCAGCTCCAGGATCCAGCCGGCCACGTTGTCAAGGAAATAACGATCGTGCGTCACCGCGATGACGGTGCCGGGGTATTGTTCGAGGTAGCGCTCCAGCCACGCCACCGACTCGGCATCGAGGTGATTGGTGGGCTCGTCCAGCAGCAGCATCTCGGGTTCTGACAACAGCAGCCGGCAAAGGGCCACCCGCCGGCGCTCGCCACCGGACAGATGTACCACCTCGGCGGCCCACGGCGGCAGGCGCAAGGCGTCGGCGGCAATGTCGAGTTTGCGCTCGAGTTCCCAGGCGCCGATGGCATCGATCCTGGTCTGCAACTCACCCTGCTCTTCGATCAGCGCGTTCATCTGCTGGTCGGTCAGTTCCTCACCAAAGCGCGCGCTCGTCTGCTCGAATGCATCCAGCAGAGCCCTGGCTTCGCCAAGGCCTTCTTCCACGTTGCCGCGTACGTCTTTATCCGCATCCAGTTGTGGTTCCTGTGGCAGGTAGCCCACTTTTAGGTTCTTCTGCGGGATGGCCTCACCTTCGATCTCGCTGTCGATGCCGGCCATGATGCGCAGCAAAGTCGACTTACCGGCGCCATTAAGGCCCAGTACGCCGATCTTGGCGCCAGGGAAAAAGGACAGCGATATGTCCCTCAGGATGTGCTTGCCAGGGGGCACCAGCTTGCCCACACCCAACATGGAATAAACGTATTGCGCCATAAACCTCAACAAATGCTTTAATAGAAAAAAGTGCGCCCGATTCTACCTCGCGCCAGAAAACAAATGCACCGAGACAAAACACTATAAATACAGCGTTTTGCGTTAGAATGTGCTTACGCCCGGGCACCGCCAGGCGAGTCGACCATACATTTAGCGACCAAAGGCAGGCTGATCTGTCATTAACCCAACCTTAAAGGAAGAGCAAATACACCATGAGCATATATTCATCACCCTTATCCAAGACCGAGATTATGAACGCCATCTCCGCGGAGACGGGCCTTGCCCGCAAAGACGTCAAGGCCGTGCTGGAGAGCCTCGCCGGCGTTATTGGCGGCCACGTGGCAAGAGGTGCTGCCGGGGTCTTTAAAATGCCTGGCCTTTTCAAGATCAGCGTGGTGGACAAGCCTGCCACCGAAGCCCGCTGGGGGGTGCCGAATCCCTTCCAGCCGGGTGAGACCATGAACGTTGCCGCCAAGCCCGCCAGCCGCCGGGTCAAGGTCCT
>JASLLH010000071.1:0-10393 GCA_030747115.1 Arenicellales bacterium | reverse complement strand
GGCAGGGAACAGGATCTGCCGGACAGCGTGCTTGCGGGTTTGGTCCAACACGCCCTGGTGCAAGCGGACCACAAGCGTGCAGCCAGGCTTAATGCCCTTATCCAGCAACCACTCCCCGGGGTGAGCAAGGGTGCATGGGCCTTGCGACGGGCGCGGCTGGCGTTGTTTGGTGGCCATCCCGATGCTGGTGCCGCTGTGTTGGGTAGGTGGCTGGATTCGGTAGAGGAAATAGCGCCGGACAGCCTTGACCGGGTTATGCAGTTGATGTTCGACCTGCAGGCACTGGAACGCCATCGGCTCGCTCTGGGCTTGTTCGAGCAGGCGGCAGGGCTGGTGCAGACCGAGCGCCAACAACGGGAGTTGTTGTTCTGGATGGCCGAGTCGTACGCAGCACTCCAACAGCATACCCGTGCTGCAGCGTTTTTTGTGCGCTCGGCCTTGAGTAGTGGCCGAGAAGCGGCGCAATGGCAGCAGAGCGCCTGGTACCGTGCAGCACTGGAACTTGAAGCGGCAGGCCTGTGGGACGATGCGAGGGTGTTGTTCCAGCGTCTCCTGGTGAGCACCACTGACTCGAGGCGGCAGTTACAACTGCGCCAGCGGCTACAGCAGCTGCACTTGCACCGGCAGCGCAGCGAGAGCGACTCCTGATGGTAGCAGGCGATGATGATTCCACCGTCATCGAGCGCTTCCTCGATGGCATCTGGCTAGAGTCGGGCCTGAGCGCTAATACCCTGGCCGCATACCGCAATGACCTCGAGCGGTTTGCCAGCTGGCTGCAAAAAAAAGGGCATACGTTGGTGCAGGGTAGCCGTGCCGACGTGCTGGATTATTTGGCCCACACTGTGCGCTCCGGCGCCAGCCCGAGGTCGTCGGCGCGCAAACTATCGACTCTGCGCCGGTTTTATCGCTACCTGCTGAGAGAGGGTCTGGTGACCGCTGATCCGACTACTGAACTCGATTCGCCAGCCATTGGCCGCAGGTTGCCCAGGGCGTTGTCGGAAGAGGGCGTAGAGAAGTTGCTGGCGGCGCCAGCGGGGTCGGCGCTGGGGATACGCGACCGCGCCATGCTCGAGACCATGTACGCGACTGGGCTACGGGTCTCCGAGCTCGTTAACCTGTCGCTGAGTGAACTGGACCTCACTACCGAGTTGGTCCGCGTGATTGGCAAGGGTGGGCGGGAGCGGATCGTGCCGCTGGGAGAGGAGGCACTGACTAGCCTGCAAAACTATTTGTCCGAGGCACGGCCTGAGTTGTTGCGCGAGCGCGTCAGCGACTCGGTGTTTGTCACTCGTCGCGGTGGACCGATGACCCGTCAGGCTTTTTGGCAACTGATCAAGCGCTATGCTCGGTTGGCCGGAATCGACGGGGATCTGTCGCCACACTCACTGCGGCACGCATTTGCCACCCATCTGCTGAACCATGGTGCCGACCTGCGTAGTGTGCAGATGCTGTTGGGGCATTCGGACTTGTCGACCACCCAAATTTACACCCACGTTGCCCGGGCCAGGCTGCAGTCCCTGCATAGTTCACACCATCCACGCGGATAGGCGTTGGCAGGACTGTATTCGGCCAGCTTAGTCCAACTCAGTTCGGCGACTGGACTGTTTCCAACCTGTCGTACGATAGTCTATGCTCGGCGGCAGCACCGTTGTTATTGATCCACAGGAGGATGCATGCTGACAGATTCCGGGCCCGGGCGACGCATGACTGCGGTCGCGCCCGTATTATTCGTCTTGTTGTGGAGCACCGGCTTCATTGGCGCCAAATACGGTCTGCCCTTCGCGGAACCGGCAACTTTCCTTGCCTTGCGGTTTCTGCTGGTGGCGGTGCTGTTACTGCCGATCGTGTTGTTGACCGGTAGCCCATGGCCGGGGAGTTTTACCAGTACGCTGCATATCATCGTGGTCGGGTTGCTGGTGCACGGGATTTATCTGGGTGGGATATTTGCCGCTATCGATAAGGGTGTATCGGCCGGTGACACTGCACTGATCGTCGGCCTGCAGCCGGCGATGACCGCCATCCTGATCGGACCGATACTGGGTGAAACGGTGCGTGGCCGCCAATGGATGGGATTCGTGCTTGGTACAGTCGGGGTGGTGTTGGTGATATCGCCCTATCTCGGCGGCGTCCACGGTAACCCCGGCGCCATAGCGCTATGCGTCGTGGGCATGCTGGCAATGAGTGCTGGCACTCTTTACCAGAAGCGGTTCTGCGCGAACATGGATCTGCGCTCCGGCTCTTTTCTGCAGTTCACTGCAGCGGGTCTATTGATGCTGTTGCTGGCGCTGGTTTTCGAGACGCGGGTTATCGAATGGTCTGTGGATTTCCTCTTCGCTTTAGCCTGGCTGGTATTGGCGCTATCGTTGGGAGCGGTCACCATCCTTTGGTTCCTGATTCGGCACGGGGCAGCGGCGCGGGTGGCGAGCTTATTCTTCCTGATACCCCCAGTCACCGCTTTGATCGCCTGGCCGCTATTTGGTGAGATGCCTAGCTGGCAGGCTCTGGTTGGCATGGGTCTGGTGGTTAGCGGGGTGCTGCTGGTCGGCCAGGGCAGTGGCTCGAGTTTCAGCCCGGATAGGGGTTCGTGAACGGCGGCTGGTGCAAGTTGGAATTGATGGCGTTGCTCGGCATATTACTGGTGCCAGCGACAACAACAGCCACTGGCACAGGTGGGCTTTTTCGCACGCTGGACGGGGAGAGGGCCGCGCTGGGTAATTATATTCCCGCCGACCGTTGGTTGGTGCTCGTGATCTGGTCGCATACCTGCCCAGTCTGTCGGGCCGAACTTGGCGGTTACTCGATGCTGTTCGAACAGCACCGCGACGGTCGACTTACCGTGCTGGGCCTGTCACTAGATGGCGAGTCCGGGACACTTGAGGCGTGGGCTTTTATCAAGGAGCTTGACCTCGCATTTCCCAGCCTGATCGGGGAACCGGCAGCAGTGGCGGACTTTTTCAGGCGGGCCAGTGGAAGGGCTTTTCAGGGCACCCCAACCTTACTGGTCTATGCACCCGGTGGTGTGCTTAAGGGTACCCAGGCGGGTGCGGTGCCGCCGGCAGCCATCGAAGCTTTCATCGCCAGCCTGGACACAGGCAGTTAGCTGGAGTTCGGATCTGGGGCGACAGATTTGGAATAAACCTTGAATCTGTTCCACAATGGGCCTGGTGAATTGCTTATGCTGGAGAGAACATGTCCTGGATCAACACCATCCCTTACGACGCATCCTGTCGCCGGGAGGCTCACCTGATCCTGATGACTGGCGGCATACCTAGGTATCCGACAAATCTAGATTCGATCTGCCGGGGAAAAGCATGACAGCCAGTGGCACAATTCAACGGTTCAGTCTCGACCCACCGGTGGTGTCGGTGAAAATGATCCTGCGCCTGCAAAAGTATCGTGATATCGCCGCGGTTCCGCGGCGCATCCGCGACTCGGCGGAAAAGGCAGTGCGCGAAGCCAGCGGCCTGGCTGAGTCACAGGTACTGCTGTGGCGCGGGCCGCTGAGCCGGGTGGAGGCAGATGGAACGATCGCCCTCGGCGGAGGGCAATGCTTCCACAGCCCCACATTTGCTCGCCTGCTCATCGGTTCGACGGAGCTGTGTGCGCTGTTGCTCACTGTCGGTGAAGGCATCGAGCGCCGTGCAGGTCAATTGGTAGACGACGGTCGGTTGTTGGAAGGCTTGATGATGGATACCTGCGGTTGGGCGATGGTTTCGCTTTCCCTGCGCGCGGCGCGGCGAAAAGTTGCAGAGACGGAAAAAAGCCGGAATTGCCGTTTTACCTCGGCCTCGGCCCCAGGCTACTCGGACTGGCCCTTGGTCGAACAGAAGACACTGTTTGAACTCTTTGCCGGTGAGCCGTTACCGATCTCCCTGGATGATTGGCAGACTATGTTGCCCCGTAAGTCTATTTCATCGGTGTTCGGCGTGATCCGGGAGCCGCTCCTATGAGTCAGGTCACCCACACAGTCTCTTTTGTCGGTGAATCGAGCCAAGCAAAGGTTGACTCGGGTGCTTCGGTTTTACAGGCAGCGCGGGATGCAGGCGTTGATATCGTTGCCACCTGCGGTGGTCGCGGCCGTTGCCGGAGTTGCCGTGTCAAGGTGGTCGAGGGCACATTGCCGCCACCAACGCTGGCCGATATCGTGCAGTTGGGTGATCAAGAGGTGCGCGAGCATTATCGCCTTTCCTGCCAGTTGCGGGTAAATGACAATATTGCGGTACAGGTCAGCCCACCTCTGCATGAAACAGCTTTCCAGATTCTCGTCGACACCGAAGTTCCTAAAAAAGGGCTGACAGTAGATTGTGGAGTGCACAAAGTCCATGTTCAGCCGACACTGCCAACCGATGAAAACGACGCAACCTCCGACCTTGAGGAGGTTCTGCGAGGAACCGGCCTAACGCCGGCACTCAGTCTCGATACAGTACGCCGCCTTCCGGATATGTTGCGTCAATCATCGGCTGGCTTGACGATCACCACTTTCGACGGAACTGTTCTTTCGCTCGAATCTGGCGACACCACAAAACAAGCATTCGGCCTGGCTCTGGACATCGGAACAACCACTGTCATTGGTTATTTGATCGATCTGATCAGTGGCGAGACCATGGCTACGGTTCCCGGCTTGAACCCACAGGCTGTTTTCGGTGGTGATTTGATGTCGCGTATCGCCTTCGCCATGGAAAGCACCACTAACGTGCGCAAACTGCGCTCACGCCTTATCGGTTTCATCAACGAGCAGATCGGTGAAGCTTGTAGCCAGGGTGGAATTCAGCGTAAACACATCTACAAAATAGTCGTCGTCGGCAACAGTTGCATGCACCACTTGTTTCTCGGTATCGATCCCAAATTTCTCGGTTGTGCTCCCTATGCACCGGCCATGCGCAGTGCTTATGCCTGTGCGGCGCGTGAGGCTGGGCTCAAAGTGGCGGACGGCGCGCGGCTCTTCATGCTGCCCCTGGTTGCCGGCTTCGTTGGCGCCGACACCTTGGGCATGATCTTGTCGACACACCTCGAGGTCGGATCAAAGATCCGTGTCGCGGTGGACATCGGTACAAATGCTGAGGCAGTGATGGGCGGACAGGGCAGCCTGTTGGCTTGCTCTTCACCGGCTGGACCGGCACTGGAAGGTGCTCAAATTCGGTGTGGCATGCGGGCCGCTGCGGGTGCAATCGAACGAGTGTCTGTGGACCAGGACATCCACGTTCAAACTATCGGTGGCGTTCCAGCAGTTGGCGTGTGTGGCTCGGGTCTGGTGGATGCCATAGCAGCGCTGCTCGATGCCGGGGTGCTGACAACGTCGGGACGCATGATCGCCGAGGGGCCTTTGCCAGCAGCCATAGATAAGCGGCTGCGCACTGGCAAGGACGGCATTGCAGAGTTCGTTCTGGTCTGGGCTGGTGACGGTGGCGCCAGGCAGGATCTGGTCTTGACCCAGGCGGACATCCGCCAGGTACAGTTGGCCAAGGCGGCCATCAGCAGTGGTGTGGCGATTCTGCAGCACCATATGGGTGTCACTGATGGAGACATCGACGAGTTCATGCTGGCCGGTGCTTTCGGCAACTATTTAGGAATGCGCAGCGTACGCCGTATTGGATTGATTCCCGATCTGCCGCCTTCGCGTATCCGTTTCGTGGCCAACGCTGCCGGACTGGGGGCTCAGATGGCGCTGCTCTCGGAGAGCGAACGCCAGCGGGCCGAGTTGTTGGGCCAACGCATCGAGCACATTACTTTGGCTACCCATCCGGAATTTCAAAAAGTTTTTCTCGATGCTATCTCCTTTCCCGAGGAGGTCGCTGCGTATTCCGAATCCGACTGATACTTGCCAACAGGTATCGACAGCCTAAGCGGAATATTTTCGTTCCGGGCGGCTCCGGTTGTTTGGCTATAGGTTGTTGTTGCTCGACAGTGGCCTTAAACTATCTGAAGTAGTACTTCACAGGTGAATTTTCCGTAAAAGAGCTTAAGGCTGGTAGCTGCCAGCGTGCATCTGGGGTTATGCCAAATAGTCAAAGGCAGAGTTCGCGGATCTGCCGTTTGGAGGAGACATGAGCTATGAGTAATATGGAGTCGTTGGTTGAAGCCGTAAAGGCAGGAGAGGAAGAAGACGCTGTCACCTATATTAAGGCAGTGATTGAAGAAGGGCATGAGGTTGTTAATATCGTCGCCTCACTCACCGACGGGATGCGCGAGGTGGGCGATGCATTTGGGAAAATGGAACTTTTTCTGCCAGAAATGATCATGGCGGCTGATGCCATGACGGCGGCGATGGATGAATTAAAACCGTTGATCGAGGCATCGGCGGCTGACATGGCGGCTAAGGGTACCGTGGTCATCGGCACTGTCGAGGGCGATGTCCATGTGATCGGTAAGGAGATAGTGGTCCGTATGCTCCGCGCCAATGGCTTCGAAGTGCACGACCTGGGCTACAACGTCAACACTCTGGACTTCATAAAGAAAGCAAAAGAGGTTAAAGCCGACATTATTGGCGCGTCTGCTCTTATGTCCACGACCATGCCGAATCAAAGGGAACTGGTCAAATTACTCACCGAAATGGGTTGCCGCGACGATTATCACGTAATCATCGGTGGCGCACCGGTGACGCAACCGTGGGTGGAAGAAATCGGTGCGGACAGTTGGGGTGAAAATGCTGCGAAGAGTATCGAGATACTTGAAGGTATTGCGGAAAAAATAGGAAAGAACAATGTATAGATTGTGGCAGATACTGGATCGGGCTAATACCGGCCCATTTTGTGAAGTCGAAGATTTCAATAAGAAAATATTTATGCCCAAGTTGAAAGAAGTAATAAAAAAATATGGCATCAAATATGATCCAGACCATCCGGTATCCGACGACGATGACGTTGCCGATCGGGTTTGGCAGGCGGCCTGCGAGCTATTCCTTGAAGTCGGCGTACTCAATGTCGACACGCATCGTCGTATCATTATCGAAGAATCTGAGCTTAAGGAAGCCCTCTACCATGCACCAGGGCGCTATCTAGTCGGGGAAGGGAAAGACGCTCGTTGGTGGCAGGACAGGCATCCGGAAGCCAGCGCACCGCCGTTTTGTATTTTCAGTGGCGACATCACTTGTGATGAAGAGATCTTCCTGCCCATGACCGTTGCCTATTGCCAGGAGCCCCTGGCCGACGGTGTTTGTGCGTCGATCCTGGAAGAAAGCATGGGCCTCAAGATAAAAGCTGGCTCACCGGTCGAATTAGCTGGCGTAACAGAACACGCCATGAGCTTGCGCCAGGCTGCCAAACTGGTGGGGCGGCCGGGAATGTTCCTAGTGGCGGTCGGGACGGCCCTGTCGGCCATGGCCCAGGTTGCAGTCAGCAACGATCAGTGGGGAGTGCGGTATACCGACGCACGCTTGATCGGCGGCCTGTCCGAGCTCAATATAGAAAATGATGCCATGAACAAAATTGCCCACTGCATGAACTATGGCTGCTTCATCGGCAACTTAACTGGCTCGATCTATGGTGGCTACGCTGGCCGCGCCGAGGGAGTGGCGGTTCTGGAAACAGCCTACCATCTCATGGGGTTGACGATATATCAGGCCAACTTCCAACAAAGTTTCCCCTTCCATCTGCACTTCACCTCGAACAGCGGGCGCGAGATGCTGTGGCTGATCAGCGTTACGCATCAAGCGGTCAGCCGGAACAGCCGAATTCTGTCAACCTCGAACGGCTTCCTCAACGCGGGCTCTGGCACTGAAATGGTTCTCTACGAGGCGGCGGCGCATGGCTTAACCAGCACTGTGTCTGGCGGCCATCTGTGGGAGACGGCAGTCGCCCGCAACAAAACGCGCAACTATGCCACGCCGCTCGAAGCTCGCCTCGCCTGCGAGGTCGGCCATTCGGTAGCGCGGCAGGGAATGACCCGGACGCAGGCTAACGAGATCGTCAACAGGCTGCTGGCAGAATATGAAGAAAACATCGCCACCGCCCCCCAGGGCAAGATGTTTCAGGAATGCTACGATCTGAAGACCGCACAACCGACATCCTGGTACGAAGACATGTTCGGCGAGGTCAAGAAAAAGGTGGCGGCTATGGGAGTCGACTTCGTTTATTGACGTTTATCAAATTCCTGTGATCCCCGGGGGCAACCGGGCTGCCATACCCTCGGCCGCGAGCGTCTGTTCGGTGTCGAAATTGGGTTCCAGCAGCGCATCAAGCAGCACTTCGGTGTTGGGTGAGGGAAAGTATGCAAAAGGTTGTCTGGGGCGCTCCTTCTTTCTGGATTGAGCGGTTTCCACTTTACTGGGGCATTGAGCAAAGTTTTTTTGAGAAACAGGGTATCGATCTCGACATCTGGTATGGCTACGGGGCGTCCGAGTTGACCAGGGCATTCAGCAAAGGCCTCATTCACATCGGCGAGCTAGGGTTACCGCCCTTTGTAACCGCTTTCCGGCAGGGGCTGCGGGCAAAAATAATCGGCAGCAGCGTTGTCCAGCAGTTGGATCACTATCTGGCGGCCCGTCCCGATATTGCCTCCACCGCCCATTTGGCCGGTTGCCGCATCGGCATCCTGTCGGCCGGCAGCTGTGATGATTATTTTATTCGTAAAATGCTGAGCACCCACAGCATCGACCCCGATAGGGATGTTGATTTGATGCCGCTGGGCGAAGACTACGGCAAACTGGACCTGTTTATCGACGGGCGCGTGGACGCCGCCTTTATGGTAGAACCCCAACTGACTCGTGGTGAACACGAAGGCCTAATGCGGGTCATCGATCGAGTGGCAGATTATTACCCCAATTACCAGTGGGGGATTATCCTGGCCAGCCAAGCGTGGCTGCAGCATCAGGAGGACCTCCTTGGGCGGCTGATGTATGCCTTCCGCCAGGCCTGCCGATCTATTAAAGACCGGCCCGGGCGAACTATCGATCTCGGCAGCCGAGTGTTCGGAGTAAAGCCTGAAGTTTTTGAAAAAGCGCTAAAGCGGGATTTGCCCCGCTGGGAAATCGACGCGCGCCTGGATATGGCTGGCCTGCAAAGTGCCGTGGCGGTCCAGGAGACGATTGCGGCGCCCACGGCAGATCTTTCCCTGGATGAGATGGTGTCTCAACTGTAAAGACCCGTTCCCGTTACGCCATCGCCAATGTCGCCGCGATCATCTGCGACCGCAAACTTGACGAGATGGTGATCGATAGGGCGTGCGGTATCAGTTGCATAGTATGTATGTTGGGAAGGATTGTTCGGGAGGATTCAACTCGATTCGTAGAATAAAGTAGGTATAAAATACGATCTTTGCGGTGGTGATCTCCAATCTCTGAGGCACAACTGTCGAGTCGCCTTCAGTTTTGGGAATGAGGAAAATTTTCCCCGCCGCAATCGGGGCCATCATGGCTGACAAATGGCAGCCGTACTCGGTGTCGAGTTTACGCGAGAGGAATAGGTAACAATAAAATGGACCAAGCCACCAGCAAGACCAGTTTCATTCCTACTTTGTGCCGCATGTGTGGAGATCGATGTGCCATCACTGTTGAGCGCGACAGTGCGGGTCGGGCAGTGAGTGTTGACGCCTTTCCTGATCACCCCAGAAACCGGGGCCGCATCTGCAACAAGGCCGGCGCCGCGATCGATGTGGCCAATCACCCAGAACGAATCCTGAAGCCTCTACGGAAAACCGACGCTGGCTGGTGCGAGCTCGAGTTGCAAACGGCGCTTGACGAAATTGCCGAACGCATTGGCAGCATTCGTGAGCGCCACGGCGCCGAAAGCCTGGCGGTCTGGAAAGGTGAGGCCGTTGGGTTCAATCAGCAGGAGGGCTATGCCAGGCGGTTCTGCCGGGCTCTTGGCTCGCCCAACTATCTGTCCAACGACTCTATGTGCTTTTGCGGCCGCTATATCGGCCATTCGCTGGTCTACGGTACCTGGCCGCAGGCCGATTTTCGCAATGCCCAGTGCATTCTGGTGTGGGGCTCGAACCCGCCGGCCTCGCATCCGCCCATAAACTACGCAATTATGGATGGTTGTGCCAACGGCGCGAAGTTGATCGTAGTCGATCCCAGGCTTTCCACGATCGCCCGCCAGGCCGATCTTTTAGTGGCGCCCAGGCCGGGAACCGATGGCGCCCTTGCCTGGGGACTCATAAATACCTTGATTGCCAATGGTTGGTACGATCGTGATTTCGTGGCCGACCAAACCCTCGGCTTCGATGCTCTGGCGGACTACGCCGCCAAATTTTCGCCTGCAGTGGTAGAGGCTGAAACTGGGGTCGAGGCCGAGACGCTGCAGGCCATGGCTACTATGATTCATCAGGCAGCACCGCGCCTGGCCCAATATGTGGGTTGCGGGGTCGAGCTTTACGACAACGGTATAGACACTATCCGGGCCATCGCTTATCTGATTGCTTTGAGCGGCTCACTCGACGTAAAAGGCGGTGGTTT
>JASLLH010000070.1:0-10441 GCA_030747115.1 Arenicellales bacterium | reverse complement strand
GTCTAGATCAAAGCCAGTGGCGCTGGAAAAATAAATATCGTTGATCGCAAAGGGATTGTGGGTATTGACTGCATCGAGATCGGCAATCTCCAATCCGGCCTGGAGCAATGCTCTCCGCGCGGCTGGTACAGTTGCCTCCGGCATGTGAGCCAGTTCGGCTCGGGCCAGCCCGAAGCCAAGCACCTGGATGGCAATAGCGGAATCCTGGCTGAGCTCAGCTGCCAACCCAGGAGAGGTAATCGCCAGGCCGGTATTGCCATCGGCTGGGTGGGTCTGTCCGCCGAAGGTTACGCTGCCGCCGCTGACCACCGGCTTCAGCCCGGCCAGGCCTTCTGCACTTGAGCGGGTGATGCCCTCGTCCCCTGACAGAGTGCCAGACACTTTGCGAAAAGAAGCGTTAGGAACCTCAAAAGGCAGCGTCATATAGCGCCGCTGAAAAGCGTGATCATCGGCCACCGCCCGCTCATACTGCTCCAGCCGTCGCAATACCACTTCATGCTGTTGGGCGGTGCCAATGCCATGACGGCTGGCGACATTCTCGGCAGTCTGGACCATAGCGTGTCCGCCCGACGGATCACAGCTGAAATTATCCATCACCCAGTTCTCGGCCTCGCCGGTTCCACCGGGACCTGCCGGGTTCGGGTAATACAGGTGCGGCCCGTTGGAAACGCGGTCGCAGGCCACCACCAGCGCGGCCCCGGCCAACCCGGACTGAATCTCCTGGGTCGCGGCCAGCAGGCAGCGCACGCTGGTGGCGCAGGCCTGGTTGATAGTCGGCCCACCCACCCCGGCTGCGCCGATCAGACCCATCAGCCATGGCAACCCGTAGAACGAGTGCCGCTGGGGCACTGTCGTGCCCAGCACGCCGTAATCGAACACCTCGCCGGGGATGCACCGGCGCTCGAGCTCGTGCGCCGCTACCGCGGCTGCGAAACGGATGCTGTGTAGGCCAGAAAAACTACCTTGCCATTTGGCAAACGGCGTTGACCAATAAGCGCCGTAGGGGATACGCACCGGGTACAGCATGACTCTTTCCTTGTTCTGTTAGCAGCCGGGATGGGCACTATATTACCTCAGGTTTTTTGTGAATAGCCCTGACGTGCATGGATCACACCGTATTTTGTGGGCCCATTCATCGTCCGCTACCGGCCCCGACAGCAGGCGCCCCGCACACCAGCACACGGTTGCGTGAACTTCCGCCGGGGACACCTGCACTCAAGCCAGCAGGTCGAAAACGGCGCGCAAGTACATGCGTGTAGCCAGGATCACCTGCTCAACTTCCACGTACTCATTGGTTGAGTGGGCCTGGGCCAACGAGCCCGGTCCACAGACCACCGCCGGACTGCCAAGATTTGGCGCATCGGTCGCGCCGGGAAAAGCCTCGGCCTGACAGGTATCGCCAGTCAAGGTGTGCCAGGACGTCAACAACGAGCGCACCACCGGTGCATCGATTGGAATGTTGTTGGCCGAGATATTCCATGAGGGCGGGCTGATCTCGTAGCGAAAGCCCGGATCAGCGTCTGTCAGCGGCTTCAGGTAGCGGGCGATATCCTCGCGCACCTCATCCGGATCATCGCCGGGCAGGAGCCGGCGGTCGATCTCCAGTTCGCAATAGTCGGGCACCGTGCTCACCAGTTCGCCACCTCGAATCACGCCGGGACTGTACCGGCCATGGCCACACAAAGTGTGCGGGTCACGTTCAGCTAACTCAGTGTTGTAATCCGACAGTGCGAGCAGTACCCGGGCCATGCGCTCGATGGCGTTCTCCCCTTTTTCCGGCATGCTGGAGTGTGCCGCCTTGCCAAAGGTGCGAATCCAAAGACTGTACTGTCCCTTGTGTGCAGGGCACACTGCCAGGTCGGACGGCTCGGCAATAATGCACTGGTCGGCGGTTGGGCCGTTGCGGCCAATCTCCCGGGAACCGATCATCTGATACTCCTCATCGGCCACCCCGCACAAGATCAGCGTGCCATTAAGCCGGACCTCGGCCTCGTTCAACAACCGTACCACCTCGAGGTAAGCCGCCAAACCCGCCTTCATATCGCACGAGCCGCGCCCGTAGATACGCCCGCCTTCTTCGCGCACCGCGTACGCGTCCTGGTAACCATCGGTCGGCACCGTATCAAGGTGCCCGCACAGCATCAGTGTCGGCCCATCGCCTGCGCCCTCGCGAATACCGAATACATTGGGCCGCCCTGGTACCACCACCCGCTGCGACACACGCATGCCCAACTCGCTCATTCGCTCCAGATAGTACTCGCCGATTTCCTGCTCCCGGTGCCCGGGCCGAGCTTCTCCCGCCATGGGATTCTCACTCGGAATCGCGATCATCTCCTGCAGGCGTTGGGTCAACCAAGGCACCGATACGTTGTTACACAAAAGCTCAGCGAGTTCAGCACTTCGCGGGTTCATCTATTATTTCCTGGTGGATCCGACCAGCGCTCGTGAGGCCCAGCGGCATCAGGGTCTGCGACCGTGGCACGAACTTATCACGACTGGCGGGGGCCGGTGATACACTCGGCGTCCTTTGCCAACCTGGTACTTGCTTCAAATGGAGTTTCTTGCCGACTACGGTCTGTTCCTCGCTAAATCCGTGACCCTGGTGGCCGCGCTACTAGCGGTCGCTGGCATGGTGGCGAGCCTTGCCATGCGTCACCGTCAGGGGGCCGCAGAGAAAATTGAGGTCAAAAGAATCAACGACCGCTACCGTGACATGGCCGACGCGGTGGAGCTCGCGACCATAACGCCGGCACAAGCCAAGAAAAAAATAAAAGCGGATAAAAAACAGCGTAAGGCCGAGGGCAAAAAACACGCCAAAGCTGCGCCGAGTGAGCGAACCCGCGTATTCGTGCTCAATTTCCACGGTGACATTCGAGCAAGCGAGGTGACCCTGTTGCGCGAGGAAATTACCGCGATACTGCTTGCTTCCCGCGAAGGTGACGAGGTGGTGGTGCGGCTGGAAAGTACCGGTGGCATGGTGCACGCCTACGGCCTGGCGGCATCACAACTTACCCGCCTGCGCGAGGCCAATATCGCAGTTACCGTAGCGGTCGACAAGGTCGCCGCCAGTGGCGGTTACCTGATGGCCTGTGTTGCTGACCGAATCCTCGCCGCGCCGTTCGCGGTTATCGGTTCGATCGGCGTTGTTGCCGAGATTCCTAATTTCAACCGCCTGCTCAAGAAACACGACATCGACTACGAACAGATATCAGCGGGCGAGTTCAAGCGAACCATCACCATGCTCGGCGAGACCACAGATCGGGCGCGGGTCAAGGTCAAGGAAGAGGTCGAACAAACCCACACCCTGTTCAAAGATTTCGTCAAACAGCAGCGGCCAGTGGTCGACCTCGAAGCAGTGGCGACCGGGGAACACTGGCTTGGCACCAGGGCCCACGAACTCAAGCTAGTCGACGAGATCCGCACCAGTGACGACTATCTAATGAGTTTGCGCGATAGCGCCGACATTTTCGAGGTGGAGTACAGCATCAAGCGCAAGCTGCCCGACCGCCTGCTCGGTTTTTTCAACGCGCTACGGCGCGCACCGCTAGTGGCAGGTTCGGACAACCCGGCTGCTACACGCCTAATCTGACCGACACCCGCACGGCGCGGCACACAGCAGATACGCAAGCAATGATCTACCGGCTGGGTGACAAGACTCCTGCCATTGCACCTGATGCGTTCGTCGCCGAGAGCGCAGATGTCATCGGCGCGGTAGAGATCGGCCCAGAATCCAGTATCTGGTTCGGCGTGGTACTACGCGCCGACAACGACATTATCCGCATTGGTGAGCGCAGCAACATCCAGGACAACAGTGTGATTCACGTGGAAGAAGGCATCCCGACGTTAATCGGCAACGATGTCACCATTGGTCACGGTGCCTTGCTCCACGGCTGCAGCATAGCCGACGGTGCACTGGTAGGCAACGGTACGGTAGTTCTTGATTTTGCCCAGATCGGCCCCGACTGCCTAGTCGGCGCCAACAGCCTGGTCACCGAACGCAAGATGTTCCCACCCCGATCACTAATCCTGGGCTCGCCGGCACAGCGGATACGTGAACTGACCGACGCGGAGATTGCCGCCCTGCGCGAGAACGTGCGCAGCTACATACACAAAACCCACTGGTACCGCTCGGACTTGTCCGCGCTGACTTAACATTCCCGGCAACAGGCCGTAGCCCAAGGAGAGACGCCATGAAAATCGGATTCATCGGCCTCGGCAACGTCGGCAGCAAACTGGCCGGCAGCCTGCTGCGGAACGGTTTTGATTTGACCGTACGGGACCTCGATCGCGCCAGCGCACAGCCTTTGTTAGAGCAAGGGGCCCGCTGGGCACAAAGCCCCGGCAAGATGGCAGCCCAGGTAGACATGGTCATCACCTGCTTGCCCAACCCTGCCGCCAGTGCCGCGGTTATGGAGTCGGAAGACGGCGTGCTTGCCGCCCTTGCGCCGGGGGTGATCTGGGCCGAGATGAGCACCACCGATGAGCAGGAAGTACGCCGGCTGGGTGCAGCGGTGGTGCAGCGTGGCGGCGAACCTATCGACTGCCCGGTTTCCGGCGGCTGCCACCGAGCCACCAGTGGCAACATTTCCATCTTTGCCGGCAGTCAGCGCAGCACCTTCGAGCGGGCACTGCCGGTGCTGGCAGCGATGGGCCGAGAAATCTTGCACACCGGACCCCTGGGCTCAGCCTCGGTACTCAAGGTCGTGACCAACTATCTGGCCTCGGTTAACCTGGTGGCACTGGGCGAAGCGCTGATGACGGCAAAGCGGGCCGGCATGAACCTTAACACCACCTTTGAAGCCATCCGCATTTCCTCTGGAAACTCTTTCGTCCACGAGACCGAAAGCCAGGTCATCCTCAACGGCAGTCGCAATATCAACTTCACCATGGACCTGGTGCTCAAGGACCTGGGCCTGTTCCAGGGTATCGCCGAACGCGCGAACGTGCCGCTCGAGATCTCGCCGCTGCTGCTGCGGATATTTGAGGATGGCAAGACGCGCTACGGTGCGCGGGAGTGGTCACCCAATATCGTGCGCCGCCTGGAGGACGCCTGCGCCGAGCAGTTGCTGGCGCCAGGCTTTCCAGCCGAAATTCTGGACCAGGTACCGGAACAGCCCGGCCGCGAAGTTGTCGCCGGACAAGGCTGAGCTATAGCCCCGCGCCCGGACCGCGACTGTGTCGCAATACCGGCTAGCCACTCAGTGCTCGCCGCCGGCCTTGAAGTTGTAGACCGCGCCTTCCTTGATTCCCGACGGCCAGCGACTGGTGAGAGTTTTCATGCGGGTATAGAAACGCACCCCCTCGGGCCCGTGCATATAGTGATCGCCGAATAGCGAGCGTTTCCAGCCACCGAAGCTGTGAAATGCGAGCGGCACCGGGATCGGTACGTTGACTCCGACCATGCCGATGCGAGCACGATGGCCGAAATCCCGTGCGGCATCCCCATCACGGGTAAAAATGGCTGTGCCATTACCGTACTCGTGGTCGTTGACCAGCGCCAGCGCCTCCTCATAACTGCCGGCGCGCACCACTGACAGTACCGGGCCGAAGATCTCCTCCTGGTAGATCTTCATCTCCGGGGTCACTTTGTCAAACACGGTGGCGCCAACGAAGCAGCCGCCCTCGTAACCGGCTATGGATATACCCCGGCCGTCGACCACCAGCTCGGCACCCTCGGCTACGCCCCGGTCGATGCAGCCCTTGATGCGATCGCGGGCATCGGGAGTGATTACCGGCCCCATCTCCACGCCATCCTGGTCAAAAGCGCCTACTTTGAGAACCTCAATACGCGGCACCAACTGCTCGAGCATGCGCTCGGCGGTATCCTCACCCACCGTCACCACCACTGAGATCGCCATGCAGCGCTCACCGGCAGAGCCGTAAGCTGCGCCCATCACCGCATCCACCACCTGGTCCATATCGGCATCAGGCATGACCACCATGTGGTTCTTGGCACCGCACAGCGCCTGGACCCGTTTGCCGTGGGCGCAGCCAGTCTGGTAGATGTACTCACCCACCGCGGTTGAGCCGACGAAACTTACAGCCTGTACGGTGGGGTCCGTCAACAACACGTCGACTGCCTCTTTGTCGCCATTGACCACGTTGAGTACCCCATCGGGCAGGCCGGCTTCGCTCATCAGGGCGGCCATATACAGGGAACACGACGGGTCCCGCTCCGAGGGCTTGAGTACAAAAGTATTGCCGCAAGCAATGGCCACCGGGAACATCCACATCGGTACCATGGCCGGAAAATTGAATGGCGTGATGCCGGCCACCACGCCCAGTGGCTGGCGCATGCTCCACGAATCAACGCCCGCGGCAACACCCTCGGTGTACTCACCCTTTAGTAGCTGCGGTATGCCGCAGGCGAACTCGACTACCTCGAGGCCACGGGTGATCGAGCCGCGGGCGTCGTCCAGAGTCTTGCCGTGCTCCGACGAGAGCAGTTCGGCCAGCTCACCCAGATGCTCGTGCAGCAATTCACGGTAGCGGTACAGTACCTGCACGCGCCGCCCCGGTGGCGTTTCTGCCCAGGCCGGGAAAGCGGACGCAGCATCAGCTAAGGCTACGCGCACCTCGTCGGCAGAAGCCAGCGGCACCTTGCGGGTGACCTCGCCGGTAGCAGGGTTGTAGATATCGCCGAAACGGTCACTGACACCGTCGACACGGCGACCGCCCACGTAATGACTCAGTACATCCTTTACCTGTGCATCCATTATTGATTCTCCAATCGTCCTTGCGCAACAGGGCCGGCCAGCCGGCGCCGCAGGCAACCCATAAAATACCGCCATCATCCGGGATTACATAGGGCCAGTTGCTGTTGCCGCACCACCCCAGCCTCGCCCCCAGGGCAACGGTCAGGCCGGTGATCACTTTGCGCGTCACGACACCAGCGTGGCCACTGCAGCCTAATTGTGGTGGTTTCGCTAGAGCAGGACAAGATCGGCCCGCGGCTGTTGTCCGTGGCCTATCCTGGCAGCCGCTGCAGCTGGAGTGACCAAATCGAGATCACAGCGGTACGCCTTGTCGGCAAAAGCGGCTGACCCACCCGCTTGTTTGCGCTAGGCTGCCGGTGCAAAATTGCCCCCGGCACACGCCATTGGCACACTTACCGAAAAGAGACCACAAAATCAGAGACCCGCATGACTTCCAGACCACAGGCCAACAAGCAGAAGGACATCGCACATACCCTGCACCCGTACACCAACCTTGTTCTGCATGAGGAACAGGGGCCGCTGGTAATGACCCGCGGCGAGGGCATCTACCTGTGGGATGATCACGGCAACCGCTACCTGGAGGGCCTGGCTGGCCTTTGGTGTGTGTCGCTGGGCTTTTCCGAGGAAAGACTGGGCCAGGCTGCAGCCCGCCAGTTCGAGACACTACCCTACTCACACACTTTTGCGCACCGCGCCACTGAGCCGGTCATCGACCTGGCTGAGCAGTTGATAGCCATCGCGCCGGAACCAATGACTCGGGCATTCTTTCTCAACTCCGGGTCCGAAGCCATCGATACCATGATCCGCTTCACCTGGTACTACAACAACGGCCGCGGGCTGCCGGAGAAGAAGAAGATTATCTCGCGGCGCCGTGGCTATCACGGCGTCACAGTAGCGGGCGGCAGCCTGACGGCAATCCCGCTGATGCAGAACGATTTCGACCTGCCGCTAGAGCGCATGATTCAAACCGACACGCCCTGCTATTACCGCTACAGTGAAGTGGGTGAATCCGAAGAGGCTTTCGCTACCCGCCTGGCTGGGAGTCTCGAGACACTGATCGTCAATGAGGGTCCTGATACAGTGGCTGCGTTCGTCGCCGAACCCGTGATGGGTGCCGGTGGAGTATTACTACCGCCGACGAACTACTTTGAGAAGGTCCAGGCGGTACTCGACAAGTACGACGTACTGATGATCGCCGACGAGGTCATCTGTGGCTTTGGCCGCACCGGGAACATGTGGGGCTCTCAGACCTACAATATCCGGCCTGATATGGTGACCTGCGCCAAGCAGTTGTCCTCGGGTTACCTACCGATCTCTGCCATCATGATCTCTGATCAGATTTACGAGGTTTTCAAGGAACAGAGTCGCAAGCACGGTGCGTTGGGCATGGGCTACACCTACGGCGGCCACCCGGTGGCGGCCGCGGTCGCGCTGGAAACACTCAAGATTTACCAGGAACGTGACATACTCGGCCACGTGCGTTCAGTGATGCCCCGCTTCCAACAACGTCTCGCCACTCTCGCAGACAGTATTTTGGTAGGCGAAGCCCGGGGCGTGGGTCTGATCGGCGCCCTGGAACTGGTCATGGACAAATCTACCCGTGAGCAGTACCCGGTTGCGGCCAAGGCTGCACCCACGCTGGCAGCACAGGCGCTGGCACGGGGCTTAATCGTGCGGCCGTTGCCCGGAGACGTGATCGGTATCTGCCCGCCGCTGATTATCAGCGAGGCGCAAATCGACGAGTTGTTCGACAGCTTGGCTACCGCAGTGACCGAGACCGAGGAATTACTGCGCAAGGCCGCTTGAAACACGATGACCTGCCAGGCCAAAACACTTGTCGCACTGCTGGTGCTAAGCTGCCTGCTTGTGGCGGCGTTGCCAGCCCGGGCGGCACCCACTATCAGCGCTTTTGTCACGGCAACGACCGAGGATGACTACCCAGTAGAGTCTGCCGGCAATACTTTTGGCTGCCGGGATAAGATCTTCGCGGTCATAGACCTGGCTGGGCTAGCATCTGGCCAACATCTGTTGCTCGTAGACTGGATCGATCCTGGCGGCAAATACCGTGAACGCATCGACCATAAGTTTACCAGCAGCGATAGCGCCCGTATTACCGTATGGCTGCAGTTGCACCCACCGACCGGGGCAGCGCTAGTAAGCGCCTTCAACCCGGCTGTCGGCATGGCGGAATTCATTGGCGAGTGGCGAGTCGAGATCCGCGTCGATGACTCGGCCCAGGCCCGCAAGCACTTTGAAGTTCTCTGTTGAGAGCGCCCCTTATCCCCCGCTACCGGAAAAGCGCATTACCGCGTAAAGTTGTGACTCGCCTGGCAGCGGCACTTGCCCTAACGCTAATCCTGGAACCAGGCACAGTTACAGCCTCAGAACCGGCGCTGCCGGATAATTCCATCCTAGACAGCCTGCACCAAGAGTGGTCCCGGCGGGTACTCGAGACCGCCAGTGCCATCGACAATTTCTTTTTTTCCGCGCGGGTCGACGAGGAGGGCCGGGAGGAAGAGCAGAAGACCCGGATCCGGGCTTACCTCAAGTTTGGCTACGACGACAATGAAGGTATCAGCTTGGGCGGTGGCTTGAAAGGAAAACTCTACCTGCCAAGAACCCAGAATCGCTTACAGATTATGTTCGGCGGCGATGACGAAAAAACCGCTAGCGACGCACTCGACCAGTCCCAAAACATCAGTATCAGGGTGCGGCCCAAGTTACTCGAGGCTCCCAGGCATCACTTGCGTGTTGATATCGGGCTACGCAAACGGATCGGGAAATACCAACCGTATGGGCGGGTACGACACCGGCAGCGGCTCGTTAGCCGCGGTCCATGGCTGCCCAGCGTGGCCAATAAACTCTACTATTTCACGAGGTCAAAGATCGAATACCACGGGCAACTGAACCTGGACCGATGCTTGTCCCCGAACTTGTTTTTCCGCTCGGCCTCGGTGATCCGCTGGTACGAAAACAATCCAGACAAATGCAGTGGTGGATTCTGCCTGGACCAGTATTTCACCCTCTATGAGAGGCTGGCGCACAGTAGTCACGAAGCACTGGCTTACGACGCCGAATTCTTTTTTCGCAACAAACCAGAGTTTGAATTATACGATGCGGTCATCAAAGCCCGTTACCGGCGAATGTCCCACCTCGATTGGCTATTCTGGGAAATCACACCTGCCGTGCACTTTCCAGCCAAGTACAAACATGACCCCACTTTTGCGCTCATGTTTCGCCTGGACGGGATCTTTGGCTACAACGAAACAACCGATGTTATTAAGAAGCTGCCATCTTGCCAGGGTTGACGGGTACCGGGGCAATAAGGCCCCATACCGGCAAGATTCATGTTTGCCTCTTACCGCGCCTTGAGAAGTAAGGTTGAGTAACCAGTACGCATCGCGAAGTTAAACTAGTGATGATCCTTTTAATCGTCGACGACCATGGCGCCGCTCGGCTATGAGCGGCGGTGCGATCAAGCGCTGCTTAACCCTTGCCGTGCCACGGAATAGTTTTATCCATTATTTTTCTAAGAGTAATATCAAATAAAAGTCCCAGCATTCCCATTACAAAAATGGTAATCCAAATAACTTCATATTGCATATATTTTCTAGCAACGTTTTCAACAAATCCAATACCAGTAGTTCCTGCTAAAAATTCTGCTGCAACCAACGTTCCCCAACACATACCAACAGCAACTCTTAGCCCCGTTAGTATTTCAGGCA
>JASLLH010000006.1:0-41941 GCA_030747115.1 Arenicellales bacterium | reverse complement strand
TGGCTAACCCCTTCGATGGCTGGCGCCTGGCGCGCGAACAGCAGGTGGCGCCCTGCGCCTGGGCCGCTGTGGACATCGCCCTCTGGGACCTGCTGGCACGCCGCAGCGGCCAGCCGCTCTACCGCCTGCTCGGCCTGCCGCACAAGGGCGTCGCCACATCGGTGACCATCGGTATCCTGCCGCCGGAGGTGGTGAAGGAAAGGGTGCCTGAGGTGGTCAGCCGCACCGGGGCCCGTTATCTCAAGGTGAAACTGGGCAGCCCAGAGGGGCTGGAGGCTGACCGGGCCATGTATGCGGCGGTAGTGGAAGCGGCCCGCGGCTTTGATGTGAGAGTGCGGGTAGATGCGAATGGTGGCTGGGACTTGGCCGCTGCTATCAGCATGATGGCCTGGCTCAAGGAGCGGGGCTGTGATTATGTTGAGCAGCCGCTGCATTATGACGCGGACGAGGATCTGCCGGCGCTGTTTGCCGACCGGGTGCTTCCCGTCTTCATTGATGAGTCGTGCAATTTTGCATCGGACGCAGCACGCCTAGCCGGGTGTGTTGACGGGGTGAACCTCAAACTCATGAAATGCGGCGGCATTACCGAGGCGCTGCGCATCGTTGCTGTCGCCCGGGCCCACCGCCTTGAGACCATGATCGGCTGCATGGGTGAGTCCTCTGTTGCCATCGGCGCGGGTGCCTCCATCGGCGCGCTGTTTGACCACATCGATCTGGATTCGCACCTGAACCTGCTACCCGATCCCGCTCGGGGCCTGACCCTGGCGGCCGGCGTGGTCAGGGTAAGCGAACACGGCCCCGGCCATGGCGTCACACTCACATGTTGAAACCAGAACAAAAACTCGTCATTCACTTTCACGAGCAGATTGACAAGTTGAACGGCAAGATGGGGCACGGTGTGCTGCGCTATTCCCGCAACCCGGTCGCTTGCGCAATCGACTTTAACCATGGCGGCAGAAACACGCGCGAACTGCTCGGATTTGGCCCCGACGTGCCGGTGGTATCTTCGGTGGGGGCAGCGTTCGAGCATGGCGGCGAAGCGCTGGTGCTCGGCATGGCGCCCTCGGGCGGGCGACTGCCGCCAGAGATGGTTGCGGAAGTAGATCGCGCGGTCGCGGGCGGTATGTCGGTGGTCAACGGCCTGCATGAACAACTTTCACCACGCTATCCTGATCTGGCGGCAGGGCAGTGGATCTGGGATATCCGCCAGGAGCCGACCGGGCTCGACATCGCCTCGGGGCGTGCGGCAGAACTTACCAACCGCCGGGCACTGTTGGTGGGTACCGACATGGCAGTGGGTAAGATGACTGCGGGCCTTGAGATCTGGCACGCGGCACTCGAGCGCGAAATCCGGGCCGAGTTCCTGGCCAGTGGCCAGGTCGGTATCCTGATCAGCGGCCAGGGCATACCGCTTGACGCCATCCGGGTGGATTACGCTTGCGGTGCGGTGGAGCAGATGGTGCTGCAGGCGGCCGCCGCAGAACTCGTCATCGTCGAAGGCCAGGGCTCATTGCTGCATCCGGGCAGTACCTCGACCCTGCCACTCTTGCGTGGCACCTGTCCTACTCATCTCATACTGTGCCACCGCGCCGGCATGACCGAACTCGATACTGTCGGGGTCACGATTAAAGTGCCACCCTTGAACGAGGTCATCGACCTTTACCAGGATGTGGCATCGGCCTGCGGGCTCTACCCAAGGCCCGTGATCGGGGCTATCGCGCTCAATACGGCACATCTGGCCGACGGTGAGGCCGCCCGGGCAGTAGCGCAAGTGGCAGATGCCACTGGCCGGCTGACGGTTGACCCTGTGCGCGGTGGCGCCGGGGCACTGGTCGATGCACTGATGGCGTGATCCGCAGGTGGCTTCCCGGGTTCAGCCTGGATGAGAAGCTTGCGTCATCCCGGCGTTATCGGCTGGTTTCCCCCGGGGGAAAGCCGGCCAGGACCAAGCCATCAATGAAGGGCTGGATATCACCGGGGTCGGCGTAGGGCTGGGTGCGCCAACTGTCGGCTGCGGTGTAGCCAGGCGTTTCGGCCATTACCAGGTCGCGTTGCTCACGGGCGTTATCGTCGTTACCGAGGCGCGCGTAACTTGCCGCCAGCACCCGCCGGTGAAAGCGGTTGGGCGCACTGATTCGCAGTAAGGTGTGGACCGCTTGCCGATAGTGGCCGATGTTGTACTGGGCGATGGCCAGTGCCCACAGATACCACGAGGGTGGAAACGGGTTGCGCTCCAGCGCCTGGGTGAACTGTTGAACGCCCGCTTCACTCTGGCCGGTGAATATCAGCGCCAGGCCTTTGCCGGCGAACGCGTCGGCATGGTTGGGGTTCAGTTCGATTGCTCGGTCCAAGTGGGCCATTGCTTCCACGTAACGCCTGCGCCACAGGCTGGTGATGCCGAACATGGCGTGCGCGAGACTGTCGGTTGGATCCAGTTCCAGCGCCTGCTCGGCGTACCGGGTAGCCTGGGGCACGCATGCCTGAGGATCATCGGACCAAGACATCAACAGGTCTGTCATGTGCGCCAGCGCCAGCCCGGAAAGCGCCGGCGCAAAAGTCGTATCTGCAGCGAGCACCCGCTCGAACAGCTGCCGGGCCTGGTGGGTATCGGCTGCCTCACGCATGCGATAGACCAGGTGTCGAGCGCGGATCACGTCGGTATAGTTGGCGCCCGCGCTCGGCCCGGCAGGCGCACGCAGCGCACTGTGCTCAATATTGCTGACCAGGGTCGAGACGATGCGCTGCGTGATCTCATCCTGGATGGCAAAGAGGTCGCGACTCGCGCCGGCATAGGTTTCCGACCACAGGTAGCCACCCGCGGCGCTCTCGACCAGTTGTACAGATATACGGAAAGCCTCACCCTGGCAGCGGATGCTGCCATCGACCAAGTAGCGGGCACCCAGTCGGCGGCCCAGGGCCGCCTTGTCCTGCAGCAGGCCCTGCTGCGCCAGCGAGGTGTGTTGGGCCAGCACGAACAATTGTCGAAAGCGGGACAGGGCGCCAACCAGCTCGACGGTCAGCGCCTCACCAAGGCCATCTGCCCGGGCGCCGGAATCGAGGGCCGAAAACGGCAGGACTGCGACTGACAATCGTGAGCCCACAGTGCCAGCATGCGTTTTAGCAGGTACCTCACTGCCGCTAAGGAGCAGGTGCGCTGCAACCGGCAACTCGATGTTGCGCAGATTCTGCTCACCGATCGGTTGGAACTGCAGCGCCAGATCGTGGCCAACCACTGCCCGGGCGGATTCGGACAAGCATATCCCCCCAGGTGGCGCGATCTCCTGCAGCCGCGCAGCCACGTTAACGCCATCGCCGACCACGCGTTGGCCGTCATCGATGACCTCTCCCAGGTTGATGCCGATGCGCACCCGCACGCGCCGTTCTTCCGGCAACTCGGCATTGGCAGTAGCCCACTGCTGCTGCATCGCCATGGCAGCAGTTGCTGCGGCGCTGACAGTGGGAAAGACAGCCAGCAGGCTGTCGCCGGCAGTATCGATCAGGCGTCCCTCATTGTCGCTGATAATGCTGCGGGCTATGGCCAGGTGTTGCTGCAGTGTGCGGTATATCGCTGCTTCGTCTTGGTGAACCAGGCGGCTGAACTCGACGATATCCGCATGCAGCACGGCCAGCAGGGCTCTTTGTGGATGGTTGCTCGTGCTCGTCATGGTTGCCGTGGGCGTCACCAGGCCGGGAAAAATCCACGATCCATCAGCAGCGGTCAAGGTCGAGTGCTGACTTTGCCGGCCGGCAGACCTCGTGAACAATGAAGCCTCGGATAACGGTCATTGCCCGGGAGGAAAGTGTATGCCATGGATGCAGGGTGCGCCTAGCCTCAATACCCACAGCACGGTCAGGGAGTATTTCCACGACACAGTCAGGGGCGCGATCAACAATCAGCAAGTCAGTGCTCTCGATGAGACGGTGGCTTACATCGTCAACCTGTTGACTTTCTACACCCGTGCCGATCATCTATTCGAGCACACGGTGGACGGGCTTGCCATTCGGCCGCTGGCCATGACCTACGGTGAGGCGCTGTCAGCGGCCACCGCCCAAGAGCGAGTTGCTGCGCTCAGAAGGTTGGGTGATGTGGCGCTGTTCGTGGCCGGGGTGTTTGCAGATAACCTGCAGCGCCGGCCGGTAGGTGTCGAGTACTACATCGCCATGGGTGGCAGCGCTTACGCGAGCCTGTCGGGCAATTATCCGGCTGGCGGCAACGCCCATGGCGCCATCTTCTCGGAACTTGCCCACAAGTTCAGTGTTTTTGTCGAAGTGCTCGAGGAGGTCTGTGATCGTTGTCCGGGCAACGACGAAGACCTGCTCGCCAGTTACGACCGCTGGCGCAAGACCGGCAGCCGCCGCTGCGCCCGGCAGTTGCGCGCACTCGGCATCCACTTGCCCGATACGCCAAACGTGCCGGACACGAAGCACTGAGATGCAGGCCCTGACCCGCCTGCAACACTGGTTGGAGGGGGTGTACGAGATTCGTATCGACCATGATGTGGCGGATTTCGTAATCACCAACCCGGATCTTGCACAGCAACTGCACGGTAGCGCGGGCCGTGCTGATTGTCCCGAAAAACTGCTGGTGAGGGAGGTACAGGACGAACTCAACGTCTCGCTCTACCTCGCACCGGAGATCGTGGGCCACCTGGCCCGGGTGAGCGACAGCCGGCCGCGGGCTGACGGACGGGCTTTCTGCCTTGCTATCGAGGGGGTCAGCCACTTTCTTTACCTTGCTTGGCGGGCAGGGTTTGACCGCACCCTTACCCAGATGGAACTTGAACTTCAGGCCGAGGTCGATAAGTTTGTGGGCATGATGACGCTACCTGAAGAGCCCCTGGATGTTGCTGGCTGCGCCCGCCTGCGTGCCTGGTTGTTCGACGCGGTGCGGTTTGCGCCCGGCCTTGCAGCCGAGGAACTCGCCCGCTACCAGAAAGCCAATTTCTATGCTGCCTTATATTGCCGGCAACTGGAGCAGCGCTATCTGCGTTGTCGTGACAATGTCGGACTCACCCGCGAGTTGCGGCGGTTTTACCGCCAGGACCAGCGCGGCAAAATCGACATGATCGACTCGGCCGTACGCTGAGAAAACCACTCCCCTGGTGTTTCTCAGTCGCTGATTGTGGCCGTGGCGATACCCAGATCTCGCAATCTGGCTTATAAAATATTTCTTTCTAACAAAGGTTTACCGGTAGAATATCGCGCTCTTTGCGAGATTTGGCTGGCAGCGGGACGAACAACGTGCGCGATCACATATTACTTATGGACACTACCCTGCGGGACGGGGAACAGACTCAAGGGGTGTCGTTTGCGCCCGACGAGAAGGTCAACATCGCCCGCGCTTTGTTACAGAGCCTCAAGGTGGATCGCATCGAGGTGGCCTCAGCCGGTGTCTCCCACGGCGAAAAGGAGGCTGTTACCCGCATCTATGGCTGGGCGGCCGACAATGACCTGCTGGAGCGGGTCGAGGTGCTCGGGTTCACCGACCATGAGCGCAGTGTGGATTGGCTGGTAGGTGCCGGTGGCCGCACCCTGAACCTCCTGACCAAGGGCAGTGAAAAACATTGCCGCGAGCAGTTGCGCCGGACGCTGGACCAGCACCTCGAGGATATCCGCCACACCGTTGGCTATGCGCACGAGCACGGCGTATTGGTGAACGTATACCTGGAAGACTGGTCTAACGGTTATCGTGACAGTTGTGATTATGTCTACACGATGGTGGAAGCGCTCGCTGGCTTGGACATCGCCCACATCATGCTGCCGGACACGCTGGGAGTGCTAGGGCCCGATGAGGTAGCGGCGGCGATCGGTGACATGTGTGAGCGCTTTCCTCAGCAAGCGTTCGACTTCCACCCGCACAACGACTATGGCCTGGCCACGGCCAACGCCATGGCGGCAGTACAGGCGGGTGCGGCAGGTATCCATGCTACCGTCAATTGCCTGGGGGAGCGCGCCGGTAATGCCTCATTGGCTGAGGTAGCCGTAGCGCTCAAGGACAAGCTCGGGGTTAAGGTCGGAATCGACGAGTCCAAGATTCACGACCTCAGCCAGATGGTGGAGAACTTCTCAGGCAAGCGGGTAGCAGCCAACGCGCCGGTCATCGGCAGTGACGTCTTTACCCAGACCAGCGGTATCCATGCCGACGGCGATCGTAAGGGGCGGCTCTACCAGACCGAACTCAGCCCGGCGCGGTTCGATCGCCGGCACAGTTACGCGCTCGGCAAGATGAGTGGCAAGGCTTCACTGATCGAGAACCTGGAGGCGCTGGGCCTGGAACTGTCAGCGGAGAACCAGCAGAAGGTGCTGGATCGTATCGTCGAGATCGCCGACACCAAGGAGACCATCACGCCCGAAGATCTACCCTTCATCATCGCCGATATTCTCGAAAGCGGCGACTACAAACACGTCGAACTACTCAATTGCTCGATCAACAGTGGCTACGAGATTGAGTCTACCGCCAGCGTGCGGGTGCGAGTAGGCGAGGAGGTCCACAAATCGTCGGGTTCGGGCAACGGTGGTTTCGATGCATTCATTACCGCCATGAAAAAGATTCTGGAGCCGAGCGGGTTTCGCTTTCCGGAGCTGACCGACTTTGAGATTCGTATTCCCAAGGGTGGTCACAGCAACGCGTTGACCGAGTGCTTTGTCACCTGGACTGATGGCGGGCACGAGTTCAAGACCCGTGGTGTGCATGCCAATCAGGTATTTGCCGGCGTTAGCGCCGCCCTGCGCATGCTCAACATGGTCATGTACCAAAATGGCGCAGAAGATTCAGGCCCCCTGGCAAAGCCCGAGTAGCGGGTCCAGCGCACCTTAGCCTGTTGGCATTCCCTGGAGTTCGGCAGCGACCCGGTCGCCGAACTCGGCGGTGCTGATTTTCTTTTCCCGTTCGCCCCGGCGGGCAAGGTCGGGCGTGGTGTAGCCAGCGACAAAGACCGCCTGCATCGCTTGCCACAGGTTGCGCGCTTCCTCGGCCATGTTGAAACTCATCTCCAGCATCATGGCCACCGAGCCGAGCATGGAGTAGGGGTTGGCGATGCCCTGGCCGGCGATGTCCGGGGCCGAGCCATGGGAGGGTTCATAGTACGACTTCTGCGGGCCGACGCAGGCCGAGGGCATCAGGCCCAGTGAGCCGAGAATGCCGCCACCCTGGTCACTGAGGATGTCACCGAACATGTTCTCCATCACCATGACGTCGAAACGAGTGGGATTCAAGCACAAGTAGGTGGCGGCAGCGTCAACCAGCACGTGCTCGACCGCGACCTCGGGATAGTTGGGGCGGACCTCGTTCAGCACCTCGTTCCACAGCACGCTGGATTTCAGTACATTGCTCTTGTGCACGTTGTGCAGCACCTTCTTCCTTTTTGCAGCCAGTTCGAAAGCGATCTCCAGCACCCGCCGGATCTGGTCCTCGTCGTATTCCAGTGTCTCGTGCACATAGCGTCGGCCGGCGTCGTTGATGCCGGTCTGTTTGTTGCCGAAGTACAGCCCGCCTACCAGCTCACGGATAATGACCAGATCGATGCCCTGGCCGATGATCTCGGGCCGCAGTGGTGAGAAGTGTGCCAGGCTGCGCGGCAGGTATACCGGCCGGAAGTTGGCGAAGGTGTCGTAGCGCCGGCGCATGGGCAGCAGCGCACCGCGTTCGGGCTGCTCGTCTACCGGAATTTTCTGGGACTCGGCGTGGCTAAGGCCAATGGTGCCCTTCAAAATGGCGTCGGCCTGGTCGCAGATGGCGATGCTTTCGTCCGGAAACGATTTGCCGGTCTCGAACCAGGCGCTGGCGCCGAACAGCGCCGGCCTGAGGTCGAAGGTCACGTCATTGCGCTGCTCGATGAGTTGCAGGATCTTGACCGCCTCGGCCATGATCTCGGGGCCGATGCCGTCACCGGCAAGCAGGGCGATGGTGTGTTTTGGCATAGTATTCCCGCGCTCTTAATCTAGAGCTCATGCATCCGTTGCGCGATTGTATCTGCCTCGTTCACCAGGGTATATCGGTGCCGGTGTAATCAAAGAATCGACCACCTTGCGCTGGATGCAGACCGTCAAGCACCCGCTTAAGTCCCGCGGCACTGGTTTGCACGTCGATCAGCGCGTTGGGGCCACCCATGTCAGTGCGGACCCAGCCGGGGTGCAGGGCCACTACCGTGATGCCATCGTCAGCCAGATCGCGCGCCAGGCTGCAGACCACTGCGTTCAGACCCGCCTTGCTTGAGCGGTAAACGTAGGCGCCGCCGGCGGCGTTGTCAGACATGCTGCCCATCTTGCTCGACATCATGGCAACGATGCTGTTGCCAGCAGCCTTAAGATTACCAATCAGGGCACGGGTGATCATGAACGGTGAGACGGTATTGATATGCAGTTCCGCCAGCCACGCTTCGGCCTCGAGGTCATCCAGACCGTGAGCCTTGGAGGCATAACTGCCGGCATTGTTGATCAGCAGCTGTAGTGGCCGGCCGGCGAGGCTTTCTGTCAGCGCAGTGATCGAGCCTGCATCGGTCACCTCAAGCCCGAAGGTCTCGACCTTACCCGGGAAATCCTGTCTTAACCCGACCAGGGTTGTTGCACCAGGATCGCGCGCCGTGGCGATCACGCTGTGACCGCTCTCAGCGTATTGCCGGGTCAGTTCCAGGCCGATACCGCGGGCCGCACCAGTGATGAGGACGGTGGTGTTGGTTGTCATCAGTTATTTTCTATAGTGGCTGTCCGGGGCCCGTTACCCGGTGGAGTCGGGATAGTACGAGCGCACCATAGCATGCCGCGCCCGTACTGCTTCGTCGTTGTCGTCAACAGCCACGTCGCCCCAACGCAAAACCGTATTGGCCGCGATGTCCCGCACTACGCGCACACTGCCGGCAAGCCCCAGTGGCAGGGCGTCAGCGGCCAGTGATTCGGCTGCCGGTAACTGGCGGCCGAAAACGCAGCAGCCGCCTTCGCCATCGAGGTATTCGCCGGCCTTGAGTGCCCGCTTGGCGGTTGCTGCGACGTCGGCGGCAAAGACCTGCGGCCAGCCGGTGGCTTCGCCCCGCAACACGACCGAGGCCACTGACACACCCAGTTCCAGCCCGATCATGTGGGTCGGCCGATAGAGCGCCGCATAGCGGCACGAGGTGTCGGGCAGCATGTGGTATTCGGTAAAGCAGCGGCGGGCATAGTCGTTGTCTGCGCGGATGACGACAAACGTACCCAGGGCGAGGTGATGGGGAATAGTTTTGCCATCGCGGGTCAGGGACGACACCACCTCGGTGGTGCCGCTATGGGTCAGGGTGCCGCCATCAGCTGCCGGCTTACATACCTCGGCCAGTTCGAAGCGCGATGCTGGCGGGAAGCGTAGCCCCTCGGGTTGGGGCTTAAGGCCAGTGGCGTTGCAGACAGCGGTCATCTCGATGGCAGATTTGCTGCCGTCGAGAAAGGAGTTGAACATCTTCAGGTTGATGCTGTCCGGGTCGTTGATGCTAAGGTACTGTTGCAACACCTCCCAGACGGTATCGGGAGTTAAGGTGTGGTACTCGGGCAGGTAGCGGGTACCCTTGCCCGCGGCTGTGACCTCGAAGCCGCAGGTCCGGGCCCAGTCGACGTGTTCGCAGATCAGTGCCGGTTGGTCGCCCCAGGCGAGACTGTAGACCACCCCCGCAGCCGCAGCCTCTTGAGCCAGCAGCGGCCCGACCAGCGCGTCGGCCTCAACGTTGACCATGATGACATGATGGCCTGCAGTGATGGCCCGCCGGCAATGCGCGATACCGGCCCGGGCTACGCCGGTGGCTTCGATGACGATGTCCAGTGGCTCCGCCCCGGCCAGGGCATTGGCGTCCGCAGTCAGCCAGGTGCCGCCACTGCTGAGGGCCGCACCCAGTGACGTGGCCTGGTACTGCTCAGCAGGCCAGCCGGCGGCAGCGAGGTTGGCGCGGGCGCGCACCAGGTCAAGGTCGGCAATGCCAGCAATGTGTATACCGTGGGTCTGCCGAGCCTGGGCCAGGTACATGGTTGCGAACTTGCCACAACCGATGAGGGCCACCCGCACCGGACGCTCTTCAGCAGCGCGTGCCTGCAGTAGTTGAAAAAGATTCATGCTGGGCGCGCCCTGTTGTTCACGGCAGGGACAGTCAGTGTTGCGCAGCGCGGTGGTCGCGCACCCGCTCCCAGGCGCTGCGAATCTCCTGGGTCTTCTCGGTGGCCAGTTTGACCATCTCCTCGGGCATGCCTTTGGCGACCAGTTTGTCGGGATGGTGCTGGTTCATCAGCCGCCGATAGGCTTTTTTCACCTGCGCATCGTCGCTGTCAGGGGCCACGCCCAGCACCTTGTAGGCGTCTTCCAGCGACTGTACCTGGTGGCCTGGGCGCTGCCCGGTAGCCGCGCCAGCGACAAAGTCGATCAGGTGCTCGACCTGGGCACGGTCAAACCCTAATACTTCTGCGATGTACAGCAGGATACGGTTCTCCGCTGGATCCATGCGCCCGTCGGCCAGTGCGGCCTGCACCTGTATTTCCAGAAACATGCGTAGCAAGGTAGTGCGCCGATGGCATTCGTTGCGGAACTGGTGCAGCACCTCGTCCAACGGGAAATCCGAGTCCTTGCCCTGGCTAAACAGTTCGATGGCGGCTTTTTGCTGCGCTTGATTAAGGCGCATCTGTTGCATCAGGTTGCGGGCAGTTTGGATCTCGTGTTCGGAGACATGACCGTCGGCCTTGGCCAGATGCCCCATCACCGAGAAGGTGGCGGTGAAAAAAGCGGCCTGGATGCGTTCCTGATCAGCGGTTGCGAAAACGCTGCCTTTTCTTCTCAGGCCACTGTCAAACTGGTGGCCGATGCTGCCACCGAGCAGAGCCCCCAGGGGGCCACCCAGCATGAACCCCATCGCACCACCGATCAGCTTACCCCACCAGGCCATCGTGTCTACTCGGTTAAATATGTGTACGAGCAGGAATTGTAATCGACAGTTGCCCGGATCCTGGGGCTGGAAAGCCGGTTCCAGGCCGCCTCGAATAGGTCTAAAATGTAAGGGATTTCACTGCACGGCCAACTTGCCATTGCAATGACCACTAGGCTGGATCTCGATACCGCACAAACCTTGTCGCCGCTTGGCCGGTTGAAGGATGACGCATTGCGGGTACTGTGTGAGCAGATCGAGGTTCGCCTGCAGCCGGCCGGTTACACGCTTTTTAATAAAGGCGATAGTGATCCCGCGACCTACTTCCTGCTCAGCGGTTCACTGCAACTGGAAACCGATGCCGGCTCGGCTACATTGCAGGCGCCTTCAGCCAATACCCGCTATCCGGTAGCCAATGCTCGACCGCGGCGGCACACCGCAGTTGCTGGTAGCGAGATTCAGATCGCTGTGGTCAACTCAGATCTGTTGGATAAGTACCTGGCTTTGGGTGGCACCCAGACTGCTGTTAACACGGAGGTTGCAGGCTACGAGGTTGCAGAGTTCGAGCTGACAGGCACACTTGATCTGGACTGGGCTACAGCACTCCTGCAATCACCTCTGTTTGCTGATCTTTCTCTAGTGAATCTAGTCCGGCTGGCGCTGTCCTTTGAACAGCAAGAGATGAAAGAGGGTGAGGTGGTGATTCGCCAGGGCGATCAGTCACTGGACTACTACTATGTTATTCGTCATGGCCACTGCGAAGTGGTACAAGCTGACGATGATTACTCAGGTCGAGAGATCGTCCTTGCAAAACTGAGCCCCGGACAGGCTTTTGGCGAGGACGCTCTGATGATGAATAGTGCCCGCACGGCAACCGTGGTCGCATCGTCGGATGGGCAGTTGATGCGGTTGTCACGCGAATCCTTTGATGCTTTGCTGGTTGAACCCCGGGTGCAATGGATGGATTTCAATGAGGCTAGCCGCGCAATTGAGAAAGGCGCCCAGCCGCTGGACGTGCGCTTTGAAAGTGAATTTGAGATTGCGACGCTGCCGGGCGCAATCAATATTCCCTTCTACTTGTTGCGCCTTAAGTTGCCTCGACTCGATCGAGATTCAAGATATATCGTGTTCTGTAACGATGCCAGCCAGAGCGTGGTCGCCGCATTTCTTCTGCGCCAGGCCGGATTCGATGCCAGTGTGATCCGGGGTGGGCTCGCTGGGCGGGCCAACTAAAAACAACCATCGGTCTGGGATTCCCAGGTCACTGGCAGCGCCCCCGGATCAGATCACCTTACGCAGCGGCTCGGGGCTGGGCGAGCCAGCGGCCGTTGTCATCGCAGAGTGACCAGTTCTTCGGCAGCGGTGGGGTGAATCGCAACCGTGTTGTCGAAGTCGGCCTTGGTTGCATCCATTTTCACTGCCACGGCGAAGCCTTGGATCATCTCGTCGGCCGCGTCACCCACCACGTGGCAACCGATCACCTTCTCGCTGGGACCGGTGACCACCAGTTTTACTACGGTCGGCGACTTACGCTCCGAGACGGCGTAATACAGATTGGTGAACCGGCTCTGGTAGACCTTGACGTTGTCATGACCATAAATCTCGGTCGCTTGTTCTTCGGATAGGCCCACCGTGCCGATGGGTGGGTGCGAGAAGATCACACTGGGAATGTCGTCGTAATCCAGTCGTGCGTCGTTCTCGCCACCGAACAGGCGGTCGGACAGCCGTCGCGCGGCAGCGATCGCGACCGGGGTCAGCGCGCGGCGGCCGGTGACGTCACCCACGGCATAAATTCCAGAGCAGTTGGTATTCTGGAAAGCATCAGTCAGGATGTGGCCACGCGCATCGGTTTCGATGCCGGCAATAGGTAAGCCCAGATCGCTGGTCGCTGGGTCGCGGCCGATGGCCCAGAGTACGCAGTCGAAGCCCCTTATCTCCTCGCCATCGCTGCGGCGGATTGCAAAGCGCCCACTTTGTTCCTGGACGATTGCTGCCAGTTGTACGCCGGTGAGTATGTTGATGCCACGGGCCTGCATCTGGTCCATCACAGTTTCGCGCAGGGTGGCATCGAATCCCCGCAGCAGGATGTCCTTGCGCAACAGCATGGTTACTTCCGTACCCAGCGCGTTCAGTACGCCGGCGAGCTCCGTTGCGATATAACCCGCGCCAATCACCAGTGGCCGCCGCGGTTGTTCGCCAAGCTCAAAGAAATCGTCGCTGGTCATGCCGAGTTTTGCCCCGGGGATATTCGGCACCGCTGGCCGACCACCGGTTGCGACCAGGATATGGTCGGCGCTTAAGGTCTCGTTGCCTACGCACACTGTATTGGGGGCGGTAAAATGTGCCCAGCCGGAAATAAGCGAGACCTTGGAGGACTCGAGGTTGCGCCGGTAGATGTCATTCAACCGGGCAACATAACTGTCCCGCGCGGTTTTAAAACCGGCCCAGTCAAAGGGCTGGTGCTCCAGGGAGAAGCCATAGTCACCGGCGAGTGCCAGGGTTTCGGCCAGGTGCGCGGCGTTCCACAGCATCTTTTTAGGTACGCAACCGACATTGACGCAGGTGCCACCGAGCCGGCCGCCTTCGATGATGGCTGTGCGGGCACCGTACTCGGCGGCGCGCCGGGCCCCGGCGATGCCGCCGCTACCGGCTCCGATTACGAGCAAGTCAAAATGCCGGGTCACGCTTTTCCAGATACCTGTCAAAGTTATGCCGGTGTGCTGTGCCGGCGAGCGCAATGATAGAGTAAAGTGCCGGTGCGTTGTTGATATTGCCCGACCCTGCCACTCATGCCAGGGTCGGGTACGTTGTCCGCGCAACACACAATCCTTACAACAAAGAACCCATTGTCTGCACAGAACCCATTACTGGATTTTTCCGGCTTGCCCCGTTTCGGGGAGATCGTACCGGCGGCGATAGCGCCGGCGCTTGATGAGTTGCTGGCCGAGAGTCGCGCCCGCATCGTGGCGTTGGAAGAGTGTGCGGGCGAGGCCGACTGGGACGGTTTTGCCGGGCCGCTGCAGGATTTGGCCGAGCGGCTGGAGCGGTTCTGGGCGCCGGTCTCACATCTGAATGCGGTCTGCGACAGCGCGGCGCTGCGCCAAGCCTATGCGGACTGCCTGCCCAAGTTGACCGCCTACCACGCCGAGCTTGGCCAGAACCGACTGTTGTTCGAGGGCTACCGGCGCCTGGCCGACAGTAGAGCGTTCGCGCAGATATCGCCGGCGCGGCGCAAGGTGGTAACCAACGCGTTACGCGATTTCCGTCTCGCTGGTGTAGAACTCGAAGGGCAGGCGCGTGAACGCTTCCGTGAAATCGCAACCGAATTGGCCACGCTTGCCAACCGCTTCGAGCAGAACCTGCTGGACGCGACCGACCACTGGCACCTGGACCTTTACGATGCAGCAGATCTTGCTGGCTTACCGGCTACGGCCGTAGCGCTCGCCCGCCAGAGCGCAGCCAGTGCCGGTCAGTCGGGTTGGCGCTTTACCTTGCAGGCACCGTCCTACCTGCCGTTCATGATGTTCAGCGACCGGCGCGAACTGCGGCAGCAGATGTACGAGGCTTTCGTGACCCGGGCCAGCGATACGGGTCCCGACGGTGGTCGTTGGGACAACGGCGAACTGATGGTGCAGATTCTGGCGCTGCGCAGCGAGCTGGCGCAATTGCTGGGGTTTGGGAGTTTCGCCGATTATGCACTGGCAGACCGAATGGCGACTTCGGTCGCGGAGGTGAATGGATTTCTCGATGACCTGGTCGGGCGCACCAGGGCATTGGCGCAACGCGAGTTGGACGAGTTGCGCGACTACGTGTTCAACATCCATGGGCTGACCGCGCTTGAGGCCTGGGATATCCCGTATTACGCCGAAAAGCTCAAACAGTCGCGTTACGCCTTCAACGACGAAGATGTCCGGCCGTACTTCCCGCTACCGCGGGTACTCGAGGGTTTGTTTGACGTTGCCCAGCGACTTTTCGGTGTAACCGTAAAGTCGGCTACGGTCGAGCAGGTCTGGCACCCGGATGTTAGTTTCTTTCACATCCTTGACGCTGACGGTGAGTTGCGGGGACGGTTTTTCCTCGACCTTTACGCCCGTGAGCACAAGCGTGGCGGCGCCTGGATGGCTGACTGTATCGGCCGGTGCTGGACCGGTTTGGGTGCGCTACAAGTACCGGCCGCCTTTCTTACCTGTAACTTCCCGCCACCGGTTGATGGCGAGCCGTCACTGCTGGCCCACGACGACGTCGTCGCCCTGTTCCATGAGTTTGGCCACGGTCTGCATCACCTGCTTACCCAGGTCGATGAGGCGGCCGTAGCCGGCATCAACGGCGTGCCCTGGGACGCGGTGGAGCTGCCCAGCCAGTTTCTGGAAAACTGGTGCTGGGAGGGGGCAGCGCTGGCTGGTATTGCCGGCCATTATCAGACTGGGGAACCGCTGCCGGCAAAGTTGCTTGGGCGGATGCGCGGGGCGCGCAACTTCCAGTCGGCGCTGCAAATGGTACGACAACTGGAGTTTTCGGTCTTTGATCTGGGTTTGCACGGGCACGAAGCACCGGCGACGGTCGCGGCGATCCAGCAGGTGCTGAACCAGGTGCGTGCCCGGGTCGCCGTGATTGAGCCGCCAGCATACAACCGTTTTCAGAACAGTTTCTCGCACATTTTTGCCGGCGGTTATGCCGCGGGCTACTACAGTTACAAGTGGGCCGAGGTGCTCTCGGCTGATGCTTTCGGGCGTTTCCAAGAAGAAGGCATCTTTAACGCCGCTTGCGGTGCCGATTTTCTTCATCTGATCCTGGAGGCCGGTGGCATCAACGAGCCGCTGGAGAATTTTGTTGCTTTTCGTGGCCGTGAGCCTGCGGTTGATGCCCTGCTGCACCAGGCTGACCTGGACCGTTGAGCTTGGGGCTGGCGGCAGTTACGTCACATCCCAACCGCACTCGGGCAATACCGGTAGCGGTCGCAAATGTATAATCAGCCGCCGTGCCGGTCGCCTGGGCCATGAATTTCAACTATGCCAGCACTGGGTCAACAAACCTCAGTTCGCCCCCTAATTACTGCTCGTTTTTTCGTCAACTCTCCACCTGACCGGATGGGGTACAGGATTTCAATATGTACAGTATAAGGCTCGGGATCTTTTTCATCGCGTTTACCACGCTGTTGCTCGAGTTAACGCTAATTCGCATATTCGACCACCTGTGGTTCACTAACATGGCCTACATGATCATTACTCTGGCCATGTTCTCGATCGGCGTTTCCGGTGTACTGGTCTCGCTCAGGCCTGCGGAACGTTATCGGTACTTCGGGATTGTCATGCCGGTTTTTGCTGTAGCCATGGCGATCGCCGCCTACCTGGTTTTGCCGGTGCTTAATGAGTTGGAATTCAACTACAAGGCTTTTGGCAAGGACCCAGTCAAGGCCTTGGCGGTCTTTTTCGGCATTCTCACGGCGATTTCTGCGCCGTTCATGATCAGCGGGCTGATCATCTCGTCCGTGTTTTCCCGCTACGCCGAGCAGATTCGGTCGCTCTATTTCTGGGATTTGGTCGGTGCTGCACTCGGCTGCATAACAATCCTTTTGGCAGTAGAGCGCTACGGCGCTCCGGGATTGCTGATACTGACTGCGGCGACTGCACTGCTGGCCGCCGCCTTCTTTATCCGGCATCGCGTCACATCCCTGATTGTTATGGCACTGGCCGTTGCCGTGGGTGTTAAGCCGCTGGTTCGAGATAACCCCTACGAAATTTACCCACACATGGACAAGCGGGGATTCGCGCACTATTTTCATCACGACAAAATCGAGCACTCGGTCTGGGACCCGGTTTCCAGCATAAACATCGTTGATTTTCGCAGCCGCATCAAGTGGGTGGCGTACGATGGCGGCACCCAGACCAGTTACTACTACAAGTTCGACGGCGACTTCGATGCCCTGCGGAAGAATCTCGAGAAGTTGAAGACGCCGGTTGCATCCCACTTCTGGGCCCCCTACGTACTGGCGTCCCACCATCTCAAGCAGCACACCGACCAGGAAGTGCTGGTCATCGGTGCGGCCGGTGGCCAGGAAACCAAGGCGGCACTGCTATACGGTGCATCGCACGTGGATGCGGTAGAGCTTGTCGGTTCGGTGGTCGAGTTGGCCAAGACCAAGTACGCACAGTGGATCGGCAATATCTATAACCATCCCAGGGTGAATGCCATACGGGCGGAGGGGCGCAGTTTTCTCCGCGCCACCGACAGGAAATACGACATCATTCAGATGCTGAGCAACCACACCAGTTCGAGTCTGGCGGCGGGCAGCGGCGCGATGTCACCGGCCTATCTACAGACGGTGGAAGCCTACCTGGAGTACTTTCAACACCTCAAGAAAGACGGGGTTTTGCATATAAACCACCATCTTTTTCCACGCATGATCGCAACAGCAGCCAGAGCCTGGCGTGAACTTGGGCGGGAAGATTTTCGGCAGCACGTCTTCGTAATGGAGCACAAGGATCTGCCGGATAACTTGCCGACGATGCTGATCAAGATGTCGCCCTGGACACCGGTCGAAATTGAGCAGATGGAACGCTTGCTCAACCATGGCCAGGCGTTTCATGTGGTGGTGAATCCGCTGGGCGACGACCATAATTACCTGACAGACGAGTTTTTCGGCGGCCAGCTGTCGGAGGAAACTATTGCGCGAATCCCCTACCAGGTGCGAGTGCCGACCGATGACAATCCTTTCTTCAATTTCATCCGCAAATCCCTCAAAGTGGAAAAAGTCGACCACAGCAGGTTCGTGAACCCATCAGCGGCACGGCTGCTGAACAAGAGGCGTGAGGCGGGATTACCACTGGACGTGTTGCATCTTTTTGTTACCGGTGCTGCCTCGCTTTTGTTCGCGTTGGTTGTTTTGGGGGTGCCGCTTCTTTTCAGCCGAACAGGCCGTACTCGCTGGCAGGGCAAAGTATCTTTTATGGCTTACTTTGCCTGTCTCGGTGCGGGCTTTATCGTCATCGAGTTGGTGTTGATCCAGATGTTCATGAAGTTGATTGGTTTTCCAACTTTTACCTATGCGACGGCAGTTTTCTCGCTGCTGCTCGGTGCCGGCCTGGGCAGTGCCGCATCAGCACAACTGGGCGAAACCAGGTTGTCACGGCTGCGCTGGCCGTTCCTGGCCGCCTTGCTGACGATTGTGCTGTTGCTGGTGTTTCGCGATGCGGTATTCGGTGTTGCCCTGCAATCAAGCCTGGTGGTACGTATGTTGATCGCCGCGTTGATGTTGGTGCCGGTCGGGTTTTTCCTGGGCATGCCTTTCCCCATCGGTATTACCCTTGCCAGGACAAAACCGCCGGGTACGGTGGCGTGGTGCTGGGCAATGAATGGATTGTTTACTATCACCGGGGGGCTGTTAAGTGGCATCCTGTCGATATACATCGGTTTTACCTTCACTATTCTGGCGGCGTCGGCTCTGTACATCGTGGCCATGCTGTTGCTCGGGCCGATGTTCAATTCCGGACGCTCGCTGGCAAGTACGGCCTGAAACTACCGGTACGGGGACGATTCCGGGCCACCGCCTGGTGGTTACCGGCAGGATAGACGGGTCTGTCCGCCAATGGTTCCGTCATTCTCGGCCGTGGACCAACGGTCGACGCCCTGCTGTACCGGATCGGCCTGGGCTGTTGTTGCGTCTCGCCTGCGCGGTGCTGTTCGCGGCGGCACTGCTACCGCTTCCGGTACTTGCTGCCGGCCTGGTCAATCAGTTGCAATTACACCCTTCACCTTACCTTGCTCTACACGGTGAGGACCCGGTGGCCTGGCAGACCTGGGACCAGGCAGTGTTCACCCGGGCGCGTGAGGAGAACCGGCTAGTGTTCGTGTCGGTCGGGTATTTCTCCTGTCACTGGTGCCACGTCATGCAACGTGAGAGCTACCGTGATCGGGAAATCGCGGCACTGCTCAACCGCAACTATCTGCCGGTTAAGGTCGATCGTGAGTTGCAGCCTGCGCTTGACAGTGCGTTGATGAACTTTGTGCAGCAAACGCAGGGACGCGGCGGCTGGCCACTCAACGTCTTCATCACCCCCGAGGGCTATCCCCTTTATGCAGTGCTGTACCAGCCGCCGGCCCAGTTCCAGCAACTGCTGGAAAAGTTCACGGCGTTGTGGCACGAAGACTCTGGGCGGCTCGTTGCCCTCGCCCGTGCCGAGGTTGCAGCGGGCTTTGCCGACAGCGCCGACAGCGTGGACCCCGGGGCAGTAGCGATGCTGGGCGAAGCCTTCGAACAGATGGCGCTTGGCCTGGCCGACACCGTGCAAGGCGGCTTCGGTGGTCAGTCCCGGTTTCCTCACGTGCCCCAACTCGAGTACCTGCTGGAACGCTACCAGCGCCATGCTGAGGCGCCGGTGCGCGAAGTGCTTGTGACAACGCTCGATGCCATGGCCGGACGCGGGCTGCACGATCACCTCGGTGGCGGGTTTTTCCGCTACACCGTTGATCCAGGCTGGGAGCAGCCGCATTTTGAGAAGATGCTGTACACCAACGCTCAACTGGCGCGGCTGTACCTGCGTGCAGGAGACATCCTGAGTCGGCCGGATTACACGGCCGTGGCCCGCTCGACGCTTGATTTTCTTGTCGGGCGCATGCGGACCGGGAGCGGCGCCATGGTGGCCGCCTTCTCGGCTGTTGATGCCGCCGGCCGCGAGGGTGGCTACTACCTGTGGCCCGAAGTGGCCCTCAGGGAGTTGCTGAGTGACGAACACTACCAGGTGCTTAGCACTACCTGGGCACTGGGCCCGGCCGCATTCGAGCACGGCCACCTGTTGCTCGAGGCCCTGTCCATCGGAGAGGTTGCCGCTCTGCTCGAGCTGGAGCCGGGGCGGGCGACAGAGTTACTCGCTGAAGCCATGGCCCAGTTGCGGGTCACTCAGCGCAAGCGCTCCCTGCCAGTGGACGACAAACTGCTGGCCGGCTGGAACGGCCTTGCCCTGGCGGCTTTTGCCGAGGCGGCTCGCGAGACCGGCGAGTCCGGCTACACCGAGGTAGCGCAGGGCCTGCGCGACTACTTGGCCGAGGTGCTGTGGAATGGCCGAGTGCTGGTACGCGCGCTGGCGGCCGGTGCGGCGCTGGGGACGGTGTCGTTGGAGGATTATGCTTACGTGGCTGAGGGTCTGCTGGCTTTTGCCGAATTAACCGGCCGGGAGGCGGATTTCGAACTGGCGGCCCAGGTCGCCCGGGCTGGCTGGGAGGCCTTCCGGGTGGGTAACGGCTGGCGGCTGGGCACGGCGTCACTGCTTGCGAACACACCCCCGCATGAAATGGTTGCGGATAGCGCCTTGCCCGCGCCCGACGCGGTGCTGAGCCGAATTAGCCTGCGCCTGTCCCGGCAATTGGGGGACCCGGTGCTGGCAGCGAATGCACTGGGCGCACTGGCCCGGGCCTACCCGGCGGTAACGGCTGCGGCGTTCTCTTACGCCAGCCGCATCCGCGCCCTGGAAACGGCACTGGACTGACCTTAAAAAAGGCCAAAACTACCCGCCGGACCCGAATTAATAGGGCAATTTTGTTATAATTGCGCTTTTTTTCGGGCAGTGTGTGTTGAAGCCAATGCACTTCCTTATTTATTCCTTTACCCGCGCGCTAATAGCGATTTATTCCCCGGGATCCCATGACTCAGCATGTGAATAAACGCAGGCGCCGCCTGTTGACCACATTGACCACCGGGGTTGGCCTGGTCGGCACCGGTACTCTGGCGGCGCCGTTCGTGGCCAGCATGCAACCAAGCGCCCGGGCCCGAGCTGCTGGTGCACCGGTCGAGGTGGACATCAGCAAGCTGCTGCCTGGCCAGATGCTGACGGTGGAATGGCGTGGCAAGCCGGTATGGATACTGCGTCGCAGCGAGCGAATGTTGCAGGGCCTCGCTGAACTTGCCGGCAAACTGGCTGACCCCGATTCCGAAGTGCTTGCCCAGCAGCCGAGTTATGCCAAGAACCCGTACCGCTCCATCCAGCCCGAGCTGCTGGTGGTGCTGGGTGTGTGTACCCACCTCGGCTGTGCGCCGAGCCGTAAGTTCGAGATCGGTGCAGCATCCGGCCTTGGCGATGACTGGGTCGGCGGCTTTTTCTGCCCCTGTCACGGCTCTACTTTCGACCTCGCCGGGCGCGTATACAAGGGCGTGCCGGCGCCAACCAACTTGCCGGTACCTCCGTACTCATTTCTGTCAGACAGCCGTATTCTGATTGGGGTAGACCAGGAGGAGGCGAGCGCATGATGCAGAGTTTGTTGCACTGGATCGACGAGCGCTTCCCGCTGACCAAGGTCTGGCAGGAGCACATGGCGCAGTACTACGCGCCCAAGAACTTCAATTTCTGGTACTACTTCGGCTCGTTAGCCCTGCTGGTACTGGTGCTGCAGATCGTGACCGGCATTCTGTTGACCATGCACTACAAGCCGGACTCGACGCTGGCGTTCGCCTCGGTGGAGTACATCATGCGCGATGTTCCGGGGGGCTGGTTCATCCGCTACCTGCACAGCGTGGGTTCATCGATGTTCTTCGTCACCGTTTACTTGCACATGTTCCGGGGCCTGATGTACGGCTCCCATCGCGAACCGCGCGAGTTGATCTGGCTGATCGGTGTGGTCATCTACGTGGCGCTGATGGCAGAAGCGTTTTTCGGCTATCTGCTGCCCTGGGGCAACATGTCCTACTGGGGCGCGCAGGTTATCGTCTCGTTATTCGGGGCGATTCCCGGGATCGGCGAGGCACTGGCCGAGTGGGTCCGGGGTGACTTCGTGATCTCGGACGCAACCCTGAACCGCTTCTTTGCTTTTCACGTGATCCTGCTGCCGCTGCTGCTGGCGGCGCTGGTCTATCTACACATCGTTGCTCTGCACAAGGTGGGTTCGAATAACCCGGACGGCATCGAGATCAAGAAGAACAAGGACAAGGACGGCAAGCCCCTCGATGGTATCCCGTTCCACCCGTACTACACGGTCAAGGATGTTTTCGGTGTGGCGGTGTTCATGATGGTGTACTTGGCCATCGTCTTCTTCGTACCGGAACTGGATGGCTGGTTCCTGGAGAAGGACAATTTCCAGCCGGCCGATATCCTACAAACGCCGCCGGAAATCGTGCCACTGTGGTACTTGACCCCCTACTACTCGATCCTGCGGGCGGTCACCTTTGAGTGGCTGCCGGGCGGCGCCAAGTTATGGGGCGTGATGGCCATGGGCTTCGCCATCGTGCTGCTTTTTTTCCTGCCCTGGTTAGACCGCTCTAAAGTGCGCTCGATCCGCTACCGCGGCTGGATGTATAAAACCATGCTGATATTGTTCGCGGTGAACTTCGTGATGCTGGGATATCTGGGCACCGTGAACCCGGGTCACGTGGACCTTATCTGGTTCAAGAACGTGACCTGGGCGCAGATCGGGCTGGTGGTCTACTTCGCCTTTTTCCTGTTGATGCCCATCTACACGAAACTGGACCGGAACAAGCCGGAACCGGACCGGGTGAGGTAAGCGCGAAGATGAGGAAACTGCTGATTGTTATCGCCTTGCTCGCCCCCCCCGCGCTGGCCCAAGCTTCGAGCAATAACGAGAACCTGGATTCGGTGCACATCGACCTCGCTGATCGGTTGTCATTGCAAAAAGGCGCGAACACATTCGTCAATTACTGCCTATCCTGTCACAACGCGGCCTATATGCGCTACGAAAGGATGGCCAGCGACCTCGGCATCAGCGAGCAACTGCTGAAAGACAACCTCATGTTCGCCGCCGACAAGCCGGGTGAGTTGATGGTGACCACTATGGCGCCGACAGACGCCAAACAGTGGTTCGGCGTGGTGCCACCTGATCTCAGTCTGACCGCGCGCTCGCGCGGACCGGACTGGATATACACCTACCTGCGCAGTTTCTACCATGACGAGTCGACTCCCACGGGCTGGAACAACCTGTTGTTTCCCAGTGTCGCCATGCCACACGTGCTGCACCAGTGGCAAGGCACGCGTACAGCCCACTTCGAGGAGGTCGACGGCAACAAACACTTCGAGAGTTTTGTTGCGGGAGTTCCGGGTCAGATGACTGAGAGTGAGTACAACTCAACTATCCGTGACCTGACCAATTTCATGGTTTATCTCGCCGAGCCGGCTAAACTGGTTCGCTACCGGATCGGTTTCTGGGTGATGATTTTCATGGTGGTGTTCATTGTTCTTTCCTACACACTAAAAAAGGAGTACTGGCGGGACGTTCACTGAATATGTTCTGACGCCCCGGTGGATTTTCCACCGCGCTCCCGCGGTGCAACGATACGACCCAGGTGAATAATTTACGATGAAACTATATACCGGACCGCTGTGCATATACGGCCACGCCTGTCGGATCGTCCTACACGAGAAGGATATCGACTGTGAGTTGTTCTACGTCACCCCAGACCGGGTCCACGAGGAACTCGCCGAGTTGAATCCCTATGGCGAAACCCCCACGCTGGTAGATCGGGATCTGGTGCTGTACGACTCGGTGGTGATCAACGAATACTTCGATGAGCGGTTTCCCCATCCACCCTTACTGCCTATCGATCCGATAGGACGGGCCCAGGCCCGGCTGATGATCTCGCGGCTGCAGCGGGATTGGTTGGAACCCGTGCAACAGTGCGTTGGGGGACGCGCCAAACTCGACAAAAAAACCAGCAAGTTCTTATGGGATGGGTTGCTGGCGATGTCGGCGCATTTTGCCGACCACAAGTATGTACTGGGCGACGAGTTTAGCCTGGCGGATTGCTACCTGGCACCGCTACTGTGGCGGCTGCCGATGCTCCGCCTAGAGTTGCCGCGGCAGGCCTCGAAACTAATCGAGTACGGTGACCGCATGTTTGCCAAGCCTACCTTCGGTACCAGCTTGAGTGAGGTTGAGCGGGAGATTCGCACGGCTTGATCTGCCCGGCAGATCAGGCCTGCTGTACCATTGTCCGATGTCTGAAAATGATCACGATCTGATCTCGACCCGGCCTTACCTGGTGCGGGCAATAAGGGAGTGGATCATCGATAACGGCCTTACCCCCCAACTGCTGGTGAACGCCCAGGCCGAGGGTGTCGAAGTGCCGCAGGAGTTCATTGAGGAGGGTCGCATCGTGCTCAATGTTCACCCGAAGGCGGTGGATGCCATGCACCTCGGTAACGATTTCATCTCCTTCCTGGCCCGGTTTCATGGCGTTTCCCGCCAGGTGACTGTGCCGGTGTCGGCGGTGATGGGTATTTTCGCCCGCGAGAACAACCAAGGCATGTTTTTCAAAGAAGAGAGGTCGGCTCCGTCCGGCAAGCAGACCCAGGACGATCCACCGCTGCGCAGCAAACCGCAGTTAAAGTTGGTCGAGTAGTGGTTGAAAGTGTGGGTCCAAGGCCCGATATCTGCCTAGTGCCTGAAAAATCCAGCGAGTACGGAACATGAGTCATCCACAGATGCGTGGTACCACGATTTTGTCGGTGCGTCGCGGCGATCGCGTTGTTATCGGCGGTGACGGCCAGGTCACCCTGGGCGATACGCTCATGAAGGGTAATGCCTGCAAGGTACGGCGGCTGCACGACGATACAGTCATTGCCGGTTTCGCCGGCGGCACGGCCGATGCGTTCACGTTGTTCGAGCGTTTCGAAGGCAAGTTGCAGAAGTACCAGGGCAACCTGCTGCGCGCAGCGGTGGAACTTTCCAAGGATTGGCGTACCGACCGCGTACTGCGGCGCTTGGAAGCCTTGCTTGCCGTTGCTGACAAGACCGCTTCGCTGATCCTCTCTGGCAACGGCGACGTGATTGAACCCGAGGGAGGCATCATGGCGATCGGTTCTGGTGGCGCCTACGCCAAGGCCGCAGCGCGGGCACTGCTGGAGCAGACCGAGCTCGATGCCAGGCAGATCGTTGAAGAGTCGCTCGCCATCACCGCCGACATTTGTATCTATACCAACCACCAACTAACCCTGGAGGAGTTGGAGATACCGCCGCAGTGAGCGGCTCACCGCCGCTTACGGCCAGTTCCCTGGTGCGCCGGCGCCCGGCCGGGCAGATACAGGTACCACGCAGAAAATAACCATGTCCCAGATGACCCCTAGAGAGATCGTCGAGGAACTCGACAAGCACATCATTGGCCAAGGGCAGGCCAAGCGGGCCGTGGCCATCGCCCTGCGCAACCGCTGGCGCCGGTCCCAGGTATCGGACGAGTTCCTGCGTAGCGAGATCACGCCCAAGAACATCCTCATGATCGGTCCGACCGGGGTCGGCAAGACCGAGATCGCCCGCCGATTGGCGCGGCTCGCTAAAGCGCCGTTCATCAAGGTTGAGGCTACCAAATTCACCGAGGTGGGCTACGTTGGCAGGGAGGTCGATTCCATCGTCCGCGACCTGGTGGACATGGCGGTGAAGATGATCCGTGAAGAGGCGCTGGAACGGGTGCACCCACACGCCGAAGATGCCGCCGAAGAGCGGATTCTGGATCTGTTGCTGCCACCGGCCCGAGACAGCGAATGGCAGGGGGGCGACACCGATCCACCGGCGGTAGTCGAAACTGAGGAGAGTGCCGGGCGTCAGCGTTTTCGCAAGTTATTGCGTGAGGGCAAACTGGACGACAAGGAAATAGAGATCGAGGTCAGTGCACCAACGGTGGGTGTGGAAATCATGGGCCCACCGGGGATGGAGCAGATGACTGGCCAGTTGCAGGACATGTTCCAGAACCTGGGCGGCCAGAAAAAACGTGCCCGTAAGGTCCGGGTCAGCGAAGCATTGCGGCTGCTGACTGAAGAGGAGGCCGGTAAACTCATCGATGATGAGGACCTCAAGCACGAGGCGCTGGAGCGGGTAGAACAGGACGGCATCGTGTTCCTGGACGAAATCGACAAGATTGTCGGCCGTAGCGACCAGACCGGAGCCGACGTGTCGCGCGAGGGTGTGCAGCGGGATCTGCTGCCGTTAGTCGAGGGCTGTACCGTCAGCACACGTAACGGCATGGTCAAAACCGATCACGTGCTGTTCATCGCCTCCGGTGCGTTCCAGTTGAATAAGCCTTCTGATCTGATCCCGGAACTGCAGGGCCGGCTGCCGATTCGAGTGGAACTCGATGCCCTGGGGGTAGAGGATTTCGTGCGCATTCTCACTGAGCCTGATGCCTCGCTGACCGAGCAGTACGCTGCGCTCATGTACACGGAGGGTGTCGACCTGCAGTTTACGGACGAAGGTGTGGCGCGCATCGCGCAGGTAGCCTGGCAGGTCAACGAGCAGACCGAGAACATCGGTGCCCGACGGCTGCACACCGTGATGGAGCGCCTGCTGGAGATCGTCTCCTTCGAGGCGGCCGATCGCTCGGGCGAGTGCATCGTGGTAGACGAGGATTACGTCGCCGACCATCTAGTGGACCTTGCCGCCGACGAGGACCTGTCCCGCTACATCCTCTAGCCGGCGGCGAGTGGGCAGTTGGCCCGCCCTGACAAAGCGCCGGCAGCAGCCGTATACTGGGTCGTCCGTCCCTGGCGGGAGGATCGCTTATGTTGGCGCTGCTGATCGATGGACCCAATCTTATCCGGCGGGTCTTTGCTGGTGTACCTGACACGGCAAGTGACCGGGCCGAGGCGGTACTGACGGCCTGTAGCGCATCCCTGCGCCGGGCGCTGCGCCAGCACCATCCCAGCCATGTGGTTCTGGCCATGGACTGCGACGGCCCTGGCTGGCGAGCTGGAGAATATCCCGATTACAAAAAGAATCGGCCCGGCATGCCGGACGACTTGCGCTGCTGGCTGCCGGATATTCTCGACGCTATGGCCGAACTTGGCGGGCCGGCCCTGGCTGCCGCCGGTTTTGAAGCCGACGACGTCATTGCCACCATTGCCGCCAAAGTGGTGGCCGCGGACGGGCAGGTGGCCATCCTCTCGACCGACAAGAGTTTCTGCCAGTTAGTTGGTCCGGGCACCCGGGTGTTCGACCATTTCTCTGGCATCGAGCACGACCGGCGCTGGATCGTCGACCGTTTCGGAGTTGGACCGGAGCAATTGACTGACCTGCTGGCACTGGCCGGCGATTCCTCGCTGGGCGTGCCCGGCATCCGTTCGGTGGGTGTGCATACCGCGGCCAAACTGCTGCACGATCACCGCGACCTCGCTGGTGTAGTCGAGGCGGCGCAGAAGATGTCCGGCAAGCTGGGCGAGAAGATCCGCGCGGGGATCGCCAATGCCACACTTGCCCACCGCCTGGTCAGTCTGCGCCAGGATGTGGCAATGGGAGTGAACTTGAAAGATTTTCGTTATGTGCCCTCTGAACTAGATGCGTAGGTGGTGTTGCTGGCGGCGCTCTCAATCGGGCCGCTCTGTACCTAAGATCTCGATCCGGTCACCTTGGCCGAGATCTACCGCTATGCCGTCGAGGGTAGTGAAACGCCTACCCTTGATTGTTTTTTGGTAGGCCTGGTAGATGAGGGTCTGGCCTTGGCCGTCAGTAACCCGGATGTTGATGATGCGGTGTTGCGCCTGCCAATGCAGGAAGAAGACCAGCGCCGAGATTGCGAGCACTAGCCCAAGCAGGGAATACGCCACCATCGAAGCCGAGACCCCAGCACGCCCCTCAGTGGCCGCTGGCGCAACTGCCTGCGCTGGTTGTTGCGTTTTCACTCGGAACACCAGTGCGACCACGATAATCACCGCCAGGGTGAAGAGAATCTTGGTTAGCATGCGGGCGGGTCTTCGGCGGGCGGCAGTTGCAAGTAGAAACCCCGGGATTTAATGCTGTCTGCGATCATTTCAGGGTTGGCCGCAGCCAGGGTGCGCCGCCGTCCGAGATCCAGTTCCATCACCTGCTCAAGTTTACCGAGTTGCTCATGCAGGGCTTGCGGCACCTGCTCCAGGTGGTTGGGGGATGCAACGTAGAGGTAAGCACCCTCCTTGCGAGCGCCTTTATAAACCACGCACTTCATCCGGAGTTGAGATCCGGGAGCAAGTGGGAGAGGGGTACGGCGCTGACGCTCAGCCGTTCTTGCGGTTGCCGCCCCAAAGCCAGGCCCAGCCGGATCGTTTCTCAGTATGTTCTCGCTGGCCGACTGCTGTAAAGGGCCGTTCTTCCTTGCCGACGTAGAGCTGGCGCGGGCGGCCGATGCGGCTTTCCGAGGATTCCATCATCTCCTTCCAGTGCGAGATCCAGCCCACTGTGCGACCGATAGCGAACAGCACCGTGAACATGTTGGTGGGAAAGCCCAGGGCCCGCAGGATGATGCCGGAATAGAAGTCGACGTTGGGGTAGAGTTTCTTGTCGATGAAGTAGGAATCCTCCAGCGCGAAACGCTCGAGTTCCAGGGCCAGGTCGAGGGTCGGATCCTGAATACCCAGTTCATTCAACACCTCGTGGCAGGTTTTACACATCACCGTGGCCCGCGGGTCGTAGTTCTTGTAGACCCGGTGGCCGAAGCCCATTAGCCGGAAGTGGTCATCGGGGTCTTGCGCTTTTTTTATGAACTTCTCGATGCGGTCCTTGGTGCCTATCTCTTCCAGCATGTTCAGCACCGCCTCGTTGGCACCACCGTGTGCTGGGCCCCACAGCGAAGCGATACCGGCGGCCACGCAAGCAAAGGGGTTGGCGTCGGATGAGCCGGCGAGACGCACGGTCGAAGTAGAGGCGTTCTGTTCGTGATCGGCGTGCAGAATAAGGATACGGTCAATCGCCCGTGCCAGTACCGGACTGACCTCGTAGTCTTGTGTCGGCACTGCGAACATCAGCCGCAGCACGTTTTCCGAGTAGGCGAGGCTGTTGTGCGGCTGGACGAACGGCTGACCCAGCGAGTACTTGTAGGCATAGGCGCCAATGGTCGGCATCTTGGCGATCAGCCGGTGGGCGGCTACCATACGCTGCATGGGATCGTTAATGTCGGTGCTGTCATGATAGAAAGCGGACAGTGCGCCGACCACGCCGACCATGATAGCCATCGGGTGGGCGCTGCGCATGAAGCCGCTGTAGAAGCGCACCAGTTGTTCGTGCAGCATGGTGTGACGGGTGATATCACCGTCAAACTGCTCCTTCTCCTCGGGCGAGGGCAACTCGCCATGCAGCAGCAGATAACAGACGTCCATGAAGTCGGTGTTCTCGGCGAGATCGGCGATGGCGTAGCCGCGGTGCAGCAGTACGCCAGCTTCACCGTCGATGTAGGTGATCTCGGAGGAGCACGAGCCAGTGGAGGTGAAGCCCGGATCGTAGGTGAAGGCCCCGGTCTGGCTGTAGAGTTTGCGGATGTCGATAACCTTGGGGCCGATGGTGCCGTGCAAGGTCGGTAACTCCCAAGACTCGCCAGTCTCGTTATCGGTCAACGTGAATGAATGGCGCACCGCCTGCGCCAGGTCACTGCTCTTTTTTTGCACGGCTTGCGACATAACAACTTCCTCGAATGAAGTAATAATCAATATTGAATTGATTAATAATTATGCAAACAATATTTGCCTATATTTATACGGAAAGACGGCTGAATGATAGTCTTGACACGGAAGAAGAGTGTAATAGACCTCGGCCAGGCCGTCATCCGCAAGTGCGGGTTAGGTTTTAAAAACCGACGTAAAACAATAATTTAACTATAAATTTTCCATAAGTTCTGGAGTTTTCCGGTTCTTCTGGCAGCGTGAGAGTGCCCATGGCAGGCAGGCCTTTTTCAGTAGATACCCCCTCGGCGGGACGGCTCGCCGGCCTGCGCTGGGGACCGACCGGCGGCCAGCGGTTGCTGGCCGTGCACGGCTGGCTGGACAACGCGGCCAGTTTCGAGCCGCTCGCACCGCTGCTCACAAACGCTGACATCGCCGCCATCGACTTGCCCGGGCACGGGCATTCTGACCATCGCCCGGGCGGTGCACGCTACCACTTGCTCGATTATCTTGCGCCAGTGCTGGAGGCAGCCGATGCCCTGGCCTGGGATGAGTTGGTGCTGGTGGGCCATTCGTTGGGGGCCATTACCACAGCGCTGCTGTCAGTGATTGCCCCGGGGCGGGTCCGGGGCCTGGTTCTCATCGAGGGCCTCGGGCCACCGGCCGAGACCCCGCAACAGGGTCCGCAGCGCCTGCGCCGTGCGCTCGAGCGCTACCGGGGGTTGCACGGCAGGGTGCCACCCGTTTACCCGGACCTTAAGGTCTTGACCGCCGCACGGGTTCGGGTCGGAGACGTTGGCGAAGCCGCCGCCCGGCGCCTGGTGGAACGCAACGCGCGCGAGGTCGAAGGCGGCTTTACCTGGCGCAGCGATACCCGCCTGCGCTTGCCTGCCCTGCAGTACATGTCCGAGCCACAGGTGCTCGCCTACCTCGCGGCCGTCACTGTACCGACGCTGCTGTTAATCGCGAGCGACGGCATCCTGGTTAAACATCCCGCCACGCCGGGGCGGGTCGAGGTATTACAGAACGTCGCAGTAAAAACTCTCCCGGGTGGCCACCACCTGCATATGGAGAATCCAGTCCCGGTCGCGGAGCAGGTTAACCTTTTTCTCGAACACCTCGCCACTACAGGTTGAAGGCGGGAGCGGGGTGTGCCTACGGGCGCAGGACCGATTGCAGCAGTTGGTGCTGGAGGTCGATGCCAACCGGCCCGTTCGCCAGCGGGTGGTTGTGCAGAATGACGATGATCCAGCGGGCCCCATCGCGACCGGTCGCATAGCCGGCCAGCGCGCGTACTCCAGTTAATTGCCCGGTTTTGAGGCGCAGCCGGCCCGCAGCCGCGATGCCCTGAAAGCGGGTGCGCAGCGAGCCGTCGACGCCGGCGATCGGCAGCGAAGCCTCAAACTCCGGAAAATAGGCCATCGCGGCGGTGTACTCGAGCAGTGCTGCCAGCCCGGCAGCACTCACCCGGGCGCGCCGCGATAAGCCGGCGCCGTTGTCGATAACCAGTACTGGCATTTTCACCCTGGCAGTGTGCAGCCAGTCACTGATCGCGCTCGCACCCGTGGCCGGGGTTGCCGGGTGGCCCTGGGACTGCGCACCCAGGGTCAGCAGCAGGCTGCGTGCCATCACGTTGTTGCTGAATTTGTTTATCCCCCGTATGGCCTCGGCCAGCGATACCGACTCAAAGCGAGTTAAAGATTGGGCGCCTTCCGGGGCATGCCCATAGCGCCAGCCGCCAGTGAGCGTACCGCCCAGTTGCTGCCACAGGGCCTTGAAGACACCGTACACGTATTGGTCGTGGGGCAGCACCGTACGGGCAAACCCAGCTCCTTCGCAGTGCGCGGGGTAGCTGCCACCAATGGCGACCTCGGTGTGTTGGCCTTGGTGCTTTACTTCCAGGGTGATGTTGCGGCCACGCCTGGCACAACTGCCGCTGCGTGACGTGAGCCGGTTCGCCAGGCGCAAAGTGGTGGCCGGCGGGTCGGCGTTAACGGTAAGTGCACCGGCGCGTGGCTCGATGGTAAAGCGGGTAGCGCCGTAGTTGACCAGCAGTGCATTGGGCGGAGTGTTGTAGGCGCGGAAGGCTTTGCCATCAAGTGCTGCGCCCGTGATGGCTGTGCGGTCGAACAAGTTATCGTCCAGGATAAGGTCGCCGGTTATGTGCGCAAGGCCCCGTGCGCGCAACTGGCGTAACAGCAGCCAGAAGCGCTCGATCACCAGCCAGGGGTCGCCGCCACCCTTGAGGATGAGATCACCGTGCAAGGTATTGCCCTTGATCGTGCCGTCGATCAGCACCTGTGTTTGCCAGCGATGGTCAGCGCCGAGCAGCTCCAGCGCCGCGGCGGTGGTGACCAGCTTCATGACGGAAGCGGGATTGCGCGACGTGTTTACGTTGTGGGCAATGGTTGGGCCGGCATCGCCCACGCGCTTGATGAAAACACTGACGGAGTCGGGCGCCACGTTGTTCATTAGCAGCAACTGCGCAACATGCGCTGGTAACTCAGCTGCGGCCGGCCGCCAGGCAACCAGACCCAGGAGCGCAATTCCCGCAGCAATTAATCGCACGGCACTCACGCAGCCGATTTTAAACCGTTGCTCGGGCTTGGATTTGAACGGCGCGACCCCATGTTTGAAGTTCGAGGTTAGTGCGGGTTGCTATAATGCGCCTCGCCCGCGGTCCAGGCGACACCTGTAAATTTTGGCTATGGCAAAAAAAAGCATCTTTCGGATCATTTTTCACAATCAGGGCAGCATCTACGAGCTATACGCACACGAGGTATCCCAGGGTGGCCTGTATGCTTTCGTTGAAGTGGGCGACATCATTTTTGGTGAGCGCTCGAAACTGGTGGTCGATCCTTCTGACGAGAAGTTGAAGAGTGAGTTCAGCGGGGTCAAGCGGACTTATATACCTCTGCATGCAGTGGTTCGTATTGACGAAGTCGAAAAAGAAGGCCAGGCCAAGATATTACCCGGGGGTGAGAGCAAAAGTGGCAATGTGGCGCCGTTTCCGATGCCGTTGAAGCCGCCTGCCGCAGAGTAGTTTTCTTCAAGCCGCGTTTGCGGCATCGACCTCTTGGCACATGACCCCGGTGCCGACAAGCCCGCAGTAACCCCCAGGATTTTTCGCCAGGTACTGCTGGTGGCAGTCCTCGGCGTAATAGAAATCTCCCGCCGGCGCGATCTCAGTGGTAATCTGACCGAAGCCTGCCGCAGCAAGTTGCGCCTGATAACGGCTGGCAAACGCCCGTGCCGCATCAGCTTGCGCCTGGTCGAGGGTGTAGATGGCCGAGCGGTACTGGCTGCCGATATCATTGCCTTGGCGCATGCCCTGGGTGGGATCGTGGGATTCAAAAAAGACCTTGAGCAGCGTCTCGTAGCTGGTTCTTTGCGGGTCGATTACTATCCGCACGGCCTCGGTATGGCCGGTCAACCCTGAACAAACCTCGCGGTAGGTGGGGTTGGGCGTGGTGCCGCCAGCATAGCCCACCGCAGTGGTGAAAACGCCCTGCAGTTGCCAGAACAGCCGTTCGGCCCCCCAGAAGCAGCCTAAGCCGAACAGCGCTTGTTGACTGCCGCGGGGAAACGGCGGCTTAAGGTGGGTACCGTTGACAAAGTGGCAACCGCCCACGGGCATGGCTTCGGCCCGGCCCGGTAGAGCGTTCTCTACTGCAGGGCTGGTGCTTTTTTGCTCTAGGTGATCCATCGCGATGTCGGCTCCGTTGCCTGTTGCATCAGGCATCATTAAGGCCAGCGGCAGGTAGTGACCCGCGGCAGGCCGGCGTAATCCCTGGTGCACACTATAGAGTCGAAGCCTGCGGCCAACAACAGCGCCTGCACTGTGGTTTGCTGACTTGGTCCGTGTTTCAGCGCCAGCACTCCGCCGGCCTTGAGGTGTGCGCTGGCAGCAGCGCAGATCTGGCGGATAGCAGCCAAGCCATCTTTGCCGGCGAGCAGCGCCTGTTGCGGTTCGAAGCGGGTATGGCGAGTTTCCAGTTCTGGATCACCCACGCCTACGTATGGCGGGTCGCTGGCAATCACATCAAAGTGCATTCCGGCAAGGGGTTCGAGCCAGTCGCCCTGGCGAAAATCGATGGTGGCGAGTCCGAGGCGCCGGGCGTTGGCGCGCGCCTGCGCCAGTGCCGGTGGCGAGATATCGGTCGCGACGATGCGCGCCCGCGGGCGTTCGCTGGCGAGAGCGAGTGCGATTGCGCCACTGCCAGTGCCGAGGTCAGCGATGTCCACGGCTGTCGCCACTGGTATGCAGGCAAGCACTTGCTCGACCAGGATCTCGGTCTCAGGCCGGGGTACCAGCGTGGCCTTGTTCAGTTCTAAATCGAGCGACCAGAATTCTTTGTGCCCGGTAATGTAGGCGATGGGCTCACCCTGCTGGCGGCGGACGACCATGGCCTCCAGGGCCTGAATCTCGCTGTCGGTCGGGGTCAGGTTGTCGCCCCTGGCAACCATGGTACGGTCGATACCGCAGGCCGCGTGCAGTAGCACCTCGGCGTCGAGCATTGGCGTGTCACTGGCGGTGCTGAGCGCTGCCGCCATCTCGCGCAACACGGTGGCGGCCTGGCGGCCGCTCACTCGGAGCCCATGGCCGCCAGCAAGTCGGCCTGGTGCTCGGTGCTGAGCGGCTCGATCACCTGCCCCAGGTCGCCGGCGAGCACCTCGGCCAACTTGTACAGGGTCAGGTTGATGCGATGGTCGGTGACTCGGCCCTGTGGGAAGTTGTAGGTGCGGATACGCTCGGAGCGGTCGCCGCTGCCTACCAGGCTGCGCCGATTTTCGGCTTGTTCATTTTTCTGCTGGCGGATCTCGGCCTCGAGCAGGCGCGAGCGCAGGATCGACATGGCACGGGCCTTGTTCTTGTGCTGTGAGCGCTCGTCCTGGCACTCGACTACCACGCCGGTGGGCAGGTGGGTGAGGCGCACGGCCGAGTCGGTGCGGTTGACGTGCTGGCCGCCGGCGCCGGAGGCGCGGAAGGTGTCCACCCGCAGGTCGACCGGCTTGATCTCCACATCGTCTATCTCATCGGCCTCAGGCAGGATGGCGACGGTGCAGGCCGAGGTATGGATGCGCCCCTGGGCCTCAGTCTCGGGCACGCGCTGCACCCGATGGGCACCGGACTCGAACTTGAGTCGGGAGTAGGCGCCACGCCCAGCCACCCGACTGATGATCTCCTTGTAGCCGCCGTGTTCGCCCAGACTCTGGCTCATCACCTCTACCTTCCAGCCGCGCTTCTCGGCATAGATGCTGTACATGCGGAACAGATCGCCGGCAAACAGCGCTGCCTCGTCACCACCCGTCCCGGCACGAACTTCGAGAAATATATTGCGCTCATCGTTAGGGTCGCGCGGTATTAGCAACTTGCGCAGTGTCCGCTGGTGTTGGTCCAGTTGCTCCTGCAGACGCGGTACTTCCTGCTGTGCCATCTTGCGGATGGCGGGGTCGTCGTCCTCCAGCATAGCCCTGGTCTCGGCAAGTTCGGCGTCGAGTTCACGGTAGTGCTGGTACTGCTCGACCACCGGTGAGATGTCGGCAAGCTCAATGGAAAGATCGCGAAAGGATTTCTGGTTCTCTATTACTGCGGGGTCGGACAGTAGCGCGTTGATCTCTTCCTGCCGCTCGAGAAGATGCTCAAGCTTGGCTTGCATCGAAGAGTTCATGGTCAGCGGGATAGCTTGAACAGTCGCCGTGCTGCAGAAATGAGAGTCGCGTTACCGTCCTGGCCGGCCTGTTTCAAAGCCTGGCTGGGTGCGTGAGCAAATTTGCGCGAGAGGATGCGGGCAAATTGTTCCAGTACCAGGGCGGGGTCTTCACCCCTGGCGATACGCCCGTGTGCCTGGGCCAGTTCTACTTGGCCAATCGCTTCCACCTGTTGGCGAAACGCGCAGATGGTTGGAACCGAGTCGAGCGAGCGTAGCCAGTGCATGAAGCGCATCACCTGCAGGTCGATGATTTTCTCGGCCTCTTCCGCGGCCTCCCTGCGCGAAGCGATATTTTGTTGGACCACGTTGTGCAGGTCGTCCACCGTGTACAGAAAGACGTCGCGCAACTCATCTACTTCGTGTTCGATGTCGCGGGGTACAGCCAGGTCAATCATGAACATGGGGCGGTGGCGGCGCTTGCGCAGCGCGCTCTCAACCGTGCCCTTACCGAGGATAGGTAGGGTGCTGGCAGTGGAGGCGACCACAATGTCTGCCTCGTGTAGCCGGTTAGGGATTTCGGCGAGCGAGACCGCCTCGCTCTGCACTTGCCCGGCAAGCATTTGGGCCCGTTCGATAGAGCGATTGGCAACGATGATGTGACGCACCTCGTTTTGTCTGAGGTGGCGCGCCACCAATTCTATGGTCTCACCGGCGCCAATTAGCAGTACGGTCTGGTCGGCCAGCCGGGAAAAAATTCTCTTGGCAAGATCGACTGCGGCAAAAGCGACTGACACTGCGCTGGCGCCGATGGTCGTGTCGGTGCGGACCTGTTTGGCCACTGAGAAGGTGTGCTGGAACAGGCGATTCAGGATCTTGCCGGTGGCACCGGCCTTGTGTGCCACTGAGAAGGCAGATTTCATCTGGCCGAGAATCTGCGGTTCGCCGAGCACCATCGAATCCAGGCCTGCAGCCACGCGGAAAGCGTGTTGCACAGCCTGCTCGCCCGGCAGGGTATAGGTTGAATCTCCCAGTTCGTTGGCCGGCAACTGGCCGTAATCGCACAGCCAGTCGAATACTGGGCCAGGTTCTATCCGGTTCTGGCGGCAGTAAATCTCGGTGCGGTTGCAGGTCGACAAGATGGTCGCCTCGGAGACATCCCCATTGGCTACCAGTGAGCGCACCGCATCGGGCAACTGCTCGGCAGCAAAAGCGGCCTTCTCCCGTATTGCTACAGGCGCGGTGCGGTGGTTGAGGCCGAGTGTCAGAAGGTTCATGGAATCAATATTTTAGGCCGAGCGTGTGCTATTTGCACTGGTGCCGAGGCGCTGTCAAGCATGAGTGTCAGCGAAACGCACGAAAGCACTGGCTCCAGAGCGGGGCCCGGCAGGCATGGTACCTGCCTCAGCGCAAGGGTTCTGGTATTCTGGGCTCAGAGCCGGCCATTTTGCTGCCGGCCGCAAGGTGATGTAGCTCGGTGACCCACTTCAAACTTAGATACGCTACGGTGCTGGCGGCATGGCTGCTGGCAAGCGCTTGCGTCGGTGCGCCAGTCGAACTGGTGCCAGCAGCAAAAGTGCACAGCGAAGCTCCTGCGGACAAACCCCTGCACGTTGCCGGGCTGTCCCAGAAACTGGTTTTCGAATACTTGTTGGGCGATCTGGCCGCGCGCCGGGGTGAGCCGGTAACTGCAGCGGACGCCATGGCGCGAGCGGCCGAACTCTCCGGTGACGAGCGGTTGGTATTGCGCGCCTTCAGTCTATCGATGGAGGCTGGTCGCTTCGAGCAGGCTCTGGCGATGAGCGAACTGATGGAACAGCTGATTCCCAGCGACCCGCGTGCCCGCACTATGCGGCTGCAGGCCCTGATTGCGCTGGAGCGCGCTGATGAGGCTTTCGAGGTGGTGGTCGCATTCCTTAAGGCAATGCCGGAAGAAACTGCCAGTACCCTGCAGCACCTGGCCGAGGTGCTGAGTCGGCAGGATGATCCGAGCCGATGGTTGCCGCTGCTGGCGCGGGCCACAAGCCGTTACGCCGATCTCCCGGAAGCCCATTTTGCCTATGCCTGGCTCGCCTACCGGGCCGGTGACACGGAAACTGCCGACCGTGCGCTGGCGCAGGCCATGGTACTCAAGCCTGGCTGGGAAAAGGCTGCGTTGCTTGAACTTTCCCGGTTGCGTGAGCAGGGCCAGCGCGAGCGGGTGCATGAGTATGCGAAAGACTATCTCGCCGAGTATCCCGATCGCGGTCACTTTCGTTTGACCTGGGCGCGACTACTGACCGAATGGAATGAGATTCACCTGGCATTGACCCATTTCGAGAAACTGATAGAGATAGACCCCGATCACAACGATGCGCTGTTTGCGGCCGGGATTCTCAACCTGGATTTGGATGAGCACCAGCGGGCTCGAGAGCAGTTGGTGCATTTCCTGGAATTGGCGCCGGAAGAGGACCGGGCCCGCCTGTACCTGGCCCGTATTGCCAGCGAACTGGAGAACTACGACGAAGCATTGGAATGGCTGGAGCAAATCCAGTCGCTGCAGTTCCATTTCGATGCCCAAGTGCGAATAGGTTTCGTCCTGACTGACGCTGGCCGCTTTGAGCAGGCGCTGGAGCACCTGGCCGACATCGTTCCCAAGACGCAGGAGCAGCAGGTACGGGTGTATCTGGCCCGTGAGCAGGTGCTGCGTGACAGCGACCAGCCGCAGGCGGCCCTCAAGTTGCTGGACGCCGCGCTACTGGAGATTCCGGACGATCCGGACCTGTTGTATTCACGCGGGCTGGTAACTGCGATGCTGCATATGGTTGATCGCCACGAGCGTGACATGCGCCAGCTGATTGCGCTTGAACCTGACAATGCCCACGCCTATAACGCGCTTGGTTACACCTTGGCCGACCAGACCGACCGTTACGACGAAGCCCTGGAACTTATTAAAAAGGCGCTCGAATTGTTGCCCGACGACCCTTTCATCCTCGACAGCATGGGCTGGCTGCAGTATCGCATGGGCAACCTGGTGGCAGCGCTGGAGTATCTGCAGCAGGCCATTGACCAGAGCCCCGATGCCGAGATTGCGGCCCATCTGGGTGAGGTGCTGTGGATGACTGGTGCAAAGGATGAGGCCCGTACCACCTGGCGTGACGGCAAAAATACTGATCCCGGGAACCCGGTACTGATCGATACTCTGCGGAAATTCGGCCAGTGATATGTTGGCGGTGTTGGGGCGTTGGTGCGTTACTGTTGCTGGTGGGTTGCGCGGGCCTGCCGCGGGAGGAGTCACCCGGGCCGGTGGTGGATGCCGCCTGGCAGGCGCGCCAGCAAGCGCTCGCCAGCTTCACCCACTGGGATCTGGGCGGGCGGGTCGCGGTGCGAGCAGGGGATAGCGGCGGCACCGCCCACCTGCGCTGGCGCCGCGAAGGCGAGACAGCACGCATCGATCTGTTCGGTGCATTCGGCGGTGGCAAGGTTCGCATCTGGATCAACCCTGACGGCGCCCGGCTGCGCAATCACGAGAACGCCCAGTTTTCCGGCGACAGCGCGCAGCAGGTGCTGCTCGAGGGCACTGGCTGGCACATCCCGTTCGACCACCTTGGTCACTGGGTGCGGGGATTGCCTGGGCCTGGGGAAGCAGTGGATATCGAGATCGATGCCGGCGGCCGGTTGGCCAGGCTCAGCCAGTCCGGCTGGGATATCAACTTCAGCCAGTACGACCGCTTCAACCAGCGCGAGTTGCCACGCAAGATCGCCTTGCAGGCCTGGCCGGGTACCGTGCAGGTGATGTCTAAACAGGGCGAAAATTTGGGCGACATACTGCGTGTGAAGCTGTTCATTGAATACTGGAACGGCCCGCCCGTGGTCGGGGAGACTGCCCAGTGACGAGTTGGCCGGCTCCGGCCAAGTTGAACCTTTTTTTGCACGTGCTCGGGCGCCGGCCAGATGGTCGGCACGAATTGCAAACGTTGTTCCAACTGCTGGACTACTATGACACGCTCGAGTTGACGGTGACAAACGACGGCACTATCTGTCGTCGTGGTGCTGAAGCACTGCCTGAGGATGACCTCACGGTGCAGGCAGCGCGCTGCCTGCAGCAGGCGACCGGTACAAGGCTGGGCGCCGAGATTTTCCTCGACAAGCGCATTCCAGTGGGTGCCGGTCTGGGCGGTGGCAGTTCCGATGCGGCCACCACACTGATCGCGCTGAACCAGTTGTGGGGTACCGGCCTAAACCGTACCCGGTTGGCAGCGTTGGGCCTTACCCTCGGGGCAGATGTGCCGGTCTTTGTCCATGGCCGCTCGGCCTGGGGTGAAGGGGTGGGTGAGCAGCTGACCCCAGTCGACCTGCCACCACGCTGCTATTGCGTGATATGGCCGCAGGTCGCAGTCTCCACCGCCGCTATCTTCGGGGCGGCAGAATTGACACGCACCACCCCCCGAATCAGAATACCCACCCTTTTGACGGGTGATCTGCGCAACGATCTGGAGCCGGTGGCCTCGCAAAAATACCCCGAGGTTGCAAAATGCCTGGCTTGGCTGGACCGGTTCGGCAAGGCCCGAATGACGGGCAGCGGGTCGGCCGCTTTTCTGACTGTGGCCGACATGGGTGCCGGCCAGGCGATCCTGGACCAGCTTCCACCTTGGTACATAGGTTTTGTTGCTCGCGGAATCGCCAGGCATCCACTTTATGTCGAAGAGCCTGATGGGGTGTAGCCAAGTGGTAAGGCACCGGATTTTGATTCCGGCAATCCCAGGTTCGAATCCTGGCACCCCAGCCAAACACACAACCTTCGCTGAGGAACATTAAGTGGCAGTTGATGATCTGACGCTGTTCACTGGCAACGCCAACCCGCCACTGGCCGCCGAGGTGGCGGACAAGCTGGGTATTGGTATGGGCCGGGCACTGGTAGGCGCATTCAGTGACGGTGAGGTGAATGTCGAGATCATGGAAAACGTCCGCGGCAGGGACGTTTTCGTGATCCAGCCAACTTCTACCCCGGCCAGCAAGCATCTGATGGAGTTGCTGGTGATGATCGACGCTCTCAAGCGCTCGTCGGCCGAGCGGGTCACTGCCGTGATTCCCTATTTCGGCTACGCTCGCCAGGACCGTCGCCCGCGGACGGCACGGGTGGCAATCACGGCCAAGTTGGTGGCCGACATGATCGGTGTGGCTGGCGCTGACCGCGTGGTTACCATGGATTTGCATGCCGACCAGATCCAGGGTTTTTTCGACGTGCCGGTGGACAACATCTATGCCTCGCCGGTGCTTAATAGCGAACTTTGGCGGCAGGAACCGGAGGATCTACTGGTGGTGTCGCCGGACGTGGGTGGTGTGCTCCGGGCGCGGGCGATGGCAAAACAACTGGGAGCCGAACTCGCCATCATCGACAAACGCCGGCCACGGGCCAATGAGGCCAAGGTGATGCATATCATCGGCTCGGTAGACAACCGCGCCTGCGTGTTGATGGACGATATGGTGGATACCGCCAACACGCTGTGCGAGGCGGCGTCCGCCCTGAAGAACGCCGGTGCCCGCCAGGTTAAGGCATGCTGTACGCACCCGGTGCTGTCGGGCCAGGCAGTTGCGCGAATAGCCGGCTCCGAGTTGGACGAGATAGTGGTGACCAACTCGATTCCACTGACGGACGCAGCACGCCACTGCGGCAAGATAAGGCAGATCAGCATCGCCAGCCTGCTGGCTGAATCGATACGGAGAATCGCCGCAGGCGATTCGGTCAGTACCCTGTTTATGGACTAGTTTTCCGGCAATAGCCGGAAGCATCGATAGAGGCGCCGCGCGGTGCCATTGTGAGGGAGAGCAATAATGAGCAGTAACTTTGAACTCAACGCCGAGGCGAGAAGTGCATCAGGCACCAGCGCCAGCCGCCGGCTGCGCCACGACAACAAAGTGCCGGCAATCGTTTACGGTGCCGGTAAGGGCAACGAGAGCCTGGTGCTGGATCAGGAGCAACTGATGCACAATCTCGAGATGGAAGCTTTCCAGTCCGCCATCATTGATCTTAAGACTCGGGGCGGTTCGCAGCAGGTGATACTGCGCGAGGTGCAGATGCATCCATACCGGCCCATGGTTCTGCACGTGGACTTGCAGCGTATCAAGGCCAGCGAGAAATTACACATGAAAGTACCGCTGCACTTCGAGGGCGCCGACGTTGCTCCTGGCGTTAAGGTCGATGGCGGCATCTTGGCCCACCTGATGACGGACCTCGATATCACCTGTTTACCGCGGGACCTGCCGGAGTACATTTCCCTGGACGTATCCGACCTGCAGATGAACCAATCGCTGCACGTGTCTGATATCCAGCTGCCCGAGGGCGTACAACTCACGGCCACTGCCTTCCACGAGGGTGAGGACCCGACGGTCGCCACCGTTACGCCGCCGAAGGTGATCGAGGAAGAGATAGAACTGGCCGAGGGCGAGGAAGGCGAGGTGCTCGAGGAAGGCGAGGTGCCCGAGGAAGGCGAGGCCGCCGAAGGGAGCAAGGAGGCGCCGGCTGCCGCCGAGGAAGAAAAGTCAGAGAAATAATCCACCGACCAGGCAGCCGCTGGCGATCCACAAAACTGCTGCTGCTTGTTATCTCTTACCGGTTCGCGGCACATGGCAGGCATCTCGCTTATCGCCGGGCTGGGTAACCCCGGCCCCGGCTATGCAGCCACGCGCCACAATGCAGGGTTCTGGTTTCTCGATGCCCTGGCCGGGCGCTGGCCGCTCGAGCTGCGTTACGACAACCGCTTCCACGGCGCGTTGGCCGATATCCGCATCAGCGGCCAGCGGTTGCGGGTGCTCAAGCCTGACACCTTCATGAACCGCAGTGGTGCGGCCGTTGCCACCGTGGCGCGCTACTTTGATCTTGACCCGCTTGAAGTGCTGGTGGTGCACGACGACCTGGATCTCGCCCCCGGCAGTGTTCGCCTCAAGACGGGTGGCGGCCACGGTGGCCACAATGGCCTGCGCGACATCTTCTCGCACCTGGGTACCCGCGAGTTCGCGCGCCTGCGGCTTGGTATTGGTCATCCCGGCAACGCAGACGAAGTGACGGACTATGTGCTGCAGAAACCCTCGGCCATCGATCACGCCGCAA
>JASLLH010000069.1:0-10448 GCA_030747115.1 Arenicellales bacterium | reverse complement strand
CGGCGTCTCCGCCAGCATCCTAGAGGGCCTCGACGAGATCCTCACCGTTACCCGCCTGGGCCTGCCGGTCGAATTGCGCCGTTCGCTCGCCTGCACCAACATCATCGAGAACATGAACGGGACCATCCGGCAGGTCTGCCGTAACGTCAAACGCTGGCGCGATGCCAAGATGGCGCTCCGTTGGACCGGCGCCGCCATGCTGGAGGCAGCCAAGGGCTTCCGGCGTCTAAAGGCCCACAAGCAACTACCGATCCTGCGGGCGGCCCTGGCCACCCATCAGGCCAACCACTTCATCAATCCAGAGCTTGAACCGAAGGTAAAGGCTGCGTAGCCTGATCAACCAGCAATGCCTGCTGAACGAATTTCAACAGTCGGCGGGACATTCCCCGTATGTATGGAAGGCGGCCCTCTTAGGCTCCGGATGACCAGCCCCCATTGTGTGGTCCGGTTTGAATGTTAGTTCATGGTGGGCCTCGGTTCCAGCCGCAGCGTGGCCGGTGGAGCTGGTCGGGATTGCGCAGCCGGCCACGCGGTGAGCGCAGGCACGAACACCTCCGGAGCGGGGGCTCTGTAGCCGAGCGAGGCATGCGGCCTGACGGCGTTGTAGTGACGTCTCCAGCTCTCGATCACGATCTTCGCCTCCTTCAGGCTATAAAAGATTTCGCCATCGAGCAGCTCGTCACGCAGCCGCGCGTTGAAGCTCTCGATGTAGCCGTTCTCCCACGGGCTGCCCGGGGCAATGTAGGCCGTCTTCGCACCGACCGCCGCGATCCACGCCTGCACGGCCTTGGCGATGAACTCGGGACCATTGTCGGATCGAATGTGGCCGGGTACGCCGCGTAGGATGAACAGGTCGGACAGCACGTCGATCACATCGACGGCCTTGAGCTTTCGCTCGATGCGGATCTTGATGCATTCGTGGGTGAACTCGTCGACGACGTTGAGCATGCGATACTTCCGCCCGTCATGGGTCCGGTCCTCGACGAAGTCGTAGCTCCAGACATGGTTGGGATGCTCTGCCCGCAGCCGGATGCACGATCCGTCGGCGAGCCACAGCCGCCCGCGCTTGGGTTGTTTCGGGGGAACTTTCAGCCCCTCGCGTCGCCAGATCCGCTCGACCCGCTTGTCGTTGACGACCCAGCCCGCCCGGCGCAACAGCTCGGCGATCTTGCGATAGCCGTAGCGGCCATATTGCCGGGCGAGCTCGATGATGTCGGCGGTCAGCCGTTCCTCGTCGTCTCGACCTCGTGGGATCTTGCGTTGCGTCGAACGGTGCTGCCCCAGCGCCGCACAGGCGCGACGCTCGGACACGCCCAGTTCTCGACGGACGTGCTCGACGCACAGCCGACGACGCGCGGGGCTCAGAAGTTTCCCCGGGCGGCCTCCTGCAGGATCAATTTGTCCAGCGTCAGATCCGAAACCACCCGCCGCAGGCGGACATTCTCAACCTCGAGATCCTTCAGCCGCTTGACCTGTCCGGTCTTCAGCCCGCCGAACTCTCGACGCCAGCGATAGTAGGTTACCTCGCTGATCCCGATCTGGCGGATCGCATCGACAACGCTGCTACCCTGCGACACCAAAACATCCACCTGGCGCAGCTTCGTGACGATCTCTTCCGGCTTGTAGCGCTTCCTTGGCATATCGGTCCTCCTCGATGCCAGTTACATACATCAGGGTGGACCACTTCAATGGGGGTGGATCAGCGGACAAGCCACCAGGGCCTGAGCCAACGACCATGACATGCTTGCCTGTGAGCTCGCCCACAGGCACCGTCCAACCGTATTTGATGCCCTGATCGCCGAGGAATCGCTCGACGGAGTTGATGCCCACCGCTTCGTCGAGGCTCACGCGGTTGCACGCACCCTCGCAGGGGTGATAACAGACGCGGCCCATGATGGTGGGCAGCGGATTGTCCTCCATGATCTGCCGCCAGGCAGCCTCGTAATCTCCCTCTTCCGCATGGCCGAGCCACGCCTGGATGTTTTCGCCTGCCGGGCAGGCGTGGTTGCATGGCGGCAAACGGTCCAGGTAGACCGGCCGTTCGGTACGCCAGGAGCCCGTCTTGTTGAGCAGGCTGGTGCCGACATCAAGGGTAATGGCGAACGGCTTGGATTGAACAACGGTTTCGGGCCTCACGCCTAACCACCTTCCTGGGACAAAAGATTGAACCGCTTGATGTGTCTATCGGCGATGGCCTGCAAAGCCTCCAGCTGGGCTTCATTGCCTTTCTTGAAGACGTGTGCAAAACGCCGCTGCAGCTTCAGGTACGCGCTGACCGGCTGCTGACGGCGAATTTTCGTCACACCCATCACTTCGCCGTGTTCCGCCTCGAAGAGCGGAAATATGCCGCTTTCCACGGCAAGACGCGCGATCTTGATGGTGTCGCCCGGCTTTGACCCCCAACCGAGCGGGCAGGGCACGTGGATTTCGATGTAACGCGCGCCGTGGAACGACATCGCCTTCGTCACCTTATGTTCGAGATCGTGAAGATCGTGCACCGATGCCGTCGCCACGTAGGGAATCTCATGCGCCATGGCGATTAGCGGCACGTTCTTGCCGGTGGCAAAATCATTGCCCGGCGTCTCGCCGACCGGCATGGTCGTCGCCGTGCGCGCGGCGCCCGGAGTGGCGCTCGAACGTTGCACCCCGGTGTTCATGTAAGCCTCGTTGTTGTAACAGATGTAGAGAACATCGTCGTTGCGGTCGAACATGCCAGACAGGCAGCCGAAACCGATGTCCGTGGTGCCGCCATCACCACCTTGAGCGATCACCCGCACGTTATCGCGTCCCTTGGCCTTCAAGGCAGCCGCAATGCCGGCGGCGACGGCCGGGGCGTTGCCAAACAACGAATGGACCCAGGGAATGGACCAGGCGGTTTCGGGGTAAGGAGTGGTGAATACTTCCAGGCAGCCGGTCGCGTTGGCAGCGATCAACTGGTTGTTCGTGGCCCGCATGACCGCGTCGATGGCGAACCGCGCGCCGAGTGCTTCGCCGCAGCCCTGACAGGCCCGGTGCCCTGAATCGAGCGAGTTAGAGCGGTCGATGGTTGCCTGAACGGATCGGTGTTCTTCATCGAGAAGACGGTTGCCCGCCGTCAAAGTGCCAGTCTGATAGAACTTGACCTTCTGCTTGGTTTCCGAAATCTGTGTCACCGTACTCTCCAATTATATGGCTTTGGCGGCGGCGACAACGCCGACGTCGGTAAGGATGTTCTCGGCGATGGCGCCGGACCTGCGATCCGCCTGTTCGCGTTTGATTTCTCGTTCCACGACATCCATGCGGATATCGTGGAAATGCGGTTCCTCTAATTGGTCCTTAATCCCCTTATCGAACATGCGGCGCAGATTGGCTCGGGTAACTGGCCGCCCCCCGAGGCCGCCGATTACGGAGTGAACCCGAATCGGCAAATCCTGCAGTGCCGTGCGCAGGTTCATGGCGAGAATTCCACCCATGCCGACGGCGACGCTCTTCTCGAAAACGATCACCCGCTTAGCATCTTTCAAGGCGGCTCGCAGGGCCTCGCCTGGGAACGGACGGAACGAGCGGATGGTGAGCGCACCGATGGCGATGCCGTCCTTGCGCATTCCGCCAAGCACTTCTTTCATGGTCCCGATTACCGAGCCCATGGTGACCACCACGGTTTCGGCACCCTCGGCCTCGAAAGACTTTATCAGGCCGCCGGAATCGCGGCCGAAAATCGTTTCAAACTCAGCCGCCTGCTTCGAAATGAGGTCAAGTGCTAGCTGCTGTTTGTGGTGTGCGAGATAGCGGACCTCGGTGAACGCCTCCGGCCCGACCATGGCGCCCATGGAAAGGGGCGCGATAGGGTCAAGCACCTGGCGCGGCTGGAACGGTGGTAGGAACTCATCGACCTGCGCCTGATCGGGGATATCGACGCGTTCGTATGCATGGGTAAGAATAAATCCGTCCATGCAGACCATCACCGGCATGCTCAGCTCCTCGGCCAGTTTGAAGGCCTGGATATGAACGTCGACGGCTTCTTGGTTGGTCTCGGCAAACAGCTGCAGCCAGCCGGAATCCCGTGCCGACATAGAATCGCCCCAGTCGTTCCAGATGTTGATCGGCGCGCCGATGGCCCGGTTACCGACGGTCATCACGATCGGCAAGCCCATGCCCGAGGCGTTATAAACCGCCTCCATCATGAATAGCATGCCCTGGCTGGAGGTCGCCGTGTAACTACGCGCGCCTGCTGCCGACGAGCCGATACAGGCGCTTAGCGCGCCGAACTCGGACTCGACCAGCATAAACTGGCAGTTCTCGATCCCACCCGCCTTCACCATGGTGCCCAGGTCTTCGACGATGTGGGTCTGGGGTGTGATTGGATAGGCGGAGATCACTTCCGGACGGCAGAGCGCCACCGCTTCGGCGACCGCGTGGGAACCTTCGACTTGTTTCAACATGGCGAACTATCTCCTTCCCGCTCAATCCGCTCGCGCGGTATCGTATGCGGCCTGGGCCGCGGCAATGTTCATGTCCCCGACCTTGCCGGGAAATTTCCGTTCAATGGCCTTGAATACAGAATCGATCTGCACGATGTCGCTCATGGCAGTAAACGCGCCGAGAAGGACTGTGTTGGGTGTCGGACGTTTCAGGTGGCGCATTGCCAAATCCGTCGCAGGTACGGCGGCGACATTACCGGCGGGGAGTTTCTTGACTGCCTCGCCGATACCGAGTTCGTCCATGGTTTTCGCCGTATTGACGAGAAGATAACCATCTTCCCGAAGCCCGGCGAATATATCGATGGCGGAGAACAAGGTGGGATCCTGGACGATCAACAAATCCGGTTCGAGCACTGGTTCGCGCAGTTCTATCTCCTTGTCGTCGATCCGAACGTAGGCAACGACCGGTGCCCCCATGCGTTCGGAGCCGAAGCTCGGCACCGCCTGGGCATGCTTGCCTTCCTCGAAAGCAGCGACCGACAGCATTTCGGCGGCCGAAACCACACCTTGTCCGCCACGGCCGTGAATACGCACCTGAAACATCTTTAACTGGCTCCTTGGATCAGATTGAAACTCTGCAAATTATTGATAGGGGTAGCGAGTAATCGCGTTAGTTTGCAAGCTTGCCCCTTTTCCCGGCATTTTATTTATTTCCATGGGCTTCTTAATTTTTTCCATAAGATGCCGCCGGCAGCATGGCCCAGTTGGGCTAGCCGACGCTATTGGGCCCATGACGCATGGGGTCGGAAACTGGGTGTTTTCGTTGTTTTGACGTCTTGCCGATTCCAGGATTAAAGGAATTCGTTGGGTCGAGCTTTTCATAAAAATCGGCAAGGGCCGGTTTAGCTTCGTAAAGATGCCCGACATTATGTTCCGCTGGATACTCGGCTCCGCGTTCACGCAACAACTCTAACATCTTCTCTTTGATAAGGGCGGTATTGGCGCCCTTGCGAACAATGTAGTCCTGATGAAACACGTGGCAGAAAAAGTGACCGTAATAGAGCTTCGCGAGGAGTTCCTTCTCGATTTTCACTGGCAGCACTTCCAGCCAGTCACGATCATTTCGTCGCAACGCGATATCCAGCGCAATGATATCTTCGACCTCGTCTGCATGTACCGCATGATAACGAACCGCCGCACCGGCTGCGGCGAAGCGCTGCAGCATGGCCTTTCCTGCCTCGGCCTGGCTACAATGGAACCAACGGTCATCCCCAAAAATATCTGATAACTTTGCCTCAACCTCGGCCGTCATATTGGCTCCTACTTTCAAGATCAGGTGATGCTCAAAATCGTCCCTGAACTTTAATATACGTTTTGGCAATATCTCCGGCAGGAAATGGCTGAGGGTTTGCATGGCTCGATCGATAAAATTTTTCGGCAAAAGTGGCAGTTTGTTCAAACGAGCATCCAGATAACCCTTCAGGGAGAAGAACCCGGGCAGATAATCCGTCCCGAGCCAGTGGATCATGAGCAAAGTGTCCTTGCCGTAGCGTTTGGCGATATCGAAGATATCCCGATGCAGATACTCCCCGCTAATCGGCAAATCTTTGCATTCAGATAAAACCCGACGCCGAAAATTTGTTAAATCCACAGGGTCATTAGTGCCGATGTAATAAACCCTCGCGCCTGTCTCAATGGAATGAGTATTTAGCCTTACGGCAAAAACACCGAGCTTACCGGCACACCCGGACGACTCAAAAAGGTATTCGGGATCAGCGTTGTAACGAGCCGGTGTCGGTGCATCGATATCGCGAACCTTAGCCGGATACCCGCCATCCGAACCACGCCCGATATCTTCGATGATATCTTCATCTGTGAATAAACCCTGATCTAAACGAAGTAGAATTTCTTCTGGGGTGTCGCCAAGGTTGATCCCCAGATGGTTAATCAATTCCAATTGCCCGTCGGCGTTAAGATGAGCAAACAGGGACAGTTCCGTGTAGGCCGGGCCCCGTTGAACTAACGCACCACCGGAATTGTTACATATACCGCCAATAATTGACGCACCGATGCACGAAGATCCGATTTCCGAATGTGGTATTCGGCCGAGAGGCTGGAGCAGTTTCTCAAGCTTGTGCAATGTGCCGCCCGGATGGCTGACTATCTGCTTGCCATTCTTTAAGATATGGATTTTGTCAAGCCGCAACGTGTTAATAATGACCACGGGCCGGTCATAACGTCCTTTTGGTGTCGACCCTTCAGTCAATCCTGTATTGGCCGCCTGCATGATAACGATGCGACTTTCATTAATGCATGCTTGTAAAACTTTCCATTGCTCTAATAAAGTTCCGGGCATGACGACAGCTTCCGCATCGCCCCCTCCCGAGCGGAAACCCGTTCGAAAGCGTTCGGTTTCGGCTACCCCAGTGCGGATGTAACGCTTGCTGACAATGCCACGCATCGTAGTAATAAATGCTTTGTTTGACATGTCTGGTCTCACTTAAAGGCGACAGCGGGTAACCAGGTAGCTGGTTCCGGAACTAAAAACACAAAGATCGGGGCAATCAATTGCAAAATTAGCGAGTTGACTGAGCAGGTGCTTAGGTCCATCGGTAACAACCAGTTCGCGTACCGAATAGAATGACTCATTCCGTACGGTGCCTGAACAGATTTTGAGTAGAGGTTTCTCATAATGGACCAAATTTATTTATTCCCGTAAGCAACTGACGGTAACCAAGTAGTCAATTCCGGGAAGAGAAACACCAGAACTAGGGCAAGCAATTGAATAATTATAAAGGGTATTACTCCACGATAAATGTCGACCAGCATCACACTCGGAGGGCAGACCCCCTTAAGATAGAAGAGGGCAAAACCGACCGGTGGGGTTAGGAACGAAGTTTGTAGAGTTACCGCAACCAACAGGGCAAACCATGTCAGATTAGGGTAGTCAACGGTACCAAAACTGTTAATTTGCAAATCAAGGCCAGAAATCACTGGTGCCAACAACGGTAGTATGATCAGACTGATTTCTATCCAGTCAAGGAAGAAGCCAAGGAAAAAGACCACAACTAAGACGAAGATAATTAGACCATAGGGACCAAATCCTAAACCAGTGAGAGCGGTTTCGATCAGTTCGTCTCCACCACATTCACGTAGGATCAAAGCGAATATAGTTGCTCCAACAAAGATCGCAAAAATATAGGCAGAGGTGTTCATTGTGTTTACCACTACATCTTTTAGAACCTTCCAGCTAAAACGATTAAATATAACAGCAATTAGTGTTGCACCCAGGGCACCGACACCCGAAGCCTCCGTAACAGTTGCAATTCCCATAAAAATCGATCCGAGAACAAGCAGTATTAAACCTGCAGGAGGAAGGATATCGATCAAAGCTTGTAAAACATCATTCAGATTTATTTCACCGTGATCTGCAGCAAGTGGGGCTTTTTCAGGAAAAACTTTGCAATAGACTAAAATGTATAAAATATACAGCGCACCAAGAATTAGACCCGGGAAAACAGCCGCCATAAACAAATCAAGTATGGGTACCGCCAACTGATCCCCCATAATCACCAGCATGATCGAAGGGGGGATGAGAATGCCAAGACAACCGGAGGCAGCCACGGTTCCCAGAGCCAATGATTTATCATAATTTTGATTGAGCATAACCGGTATAGACATGAGACCCAACAGTACAACCGACGCACCGATGATACCGGTGGAAGCAGCAAGAATAATGCCGATCAATGCAACGGTAACAGCTAGACCGCCCCTGACGTTGCCAAATAATTTCTGCATCGAATGCATCATTCTTTCTGCAACGCCAGACTTCTCAAGCATTAATCCCATGAAAATAAACATTGGCAGTGCAATGAGCACCCAATTGTCCATAATGCCAAAGATGCGACCTACCAGTAGACCAAGGGTATTGTAATCAAGCCCGGTTACTGTCCACCCTATATCGTCTGTCCACCAGCCAATGCCGGCAAAGGCAATTCCTACGCCAGCCAGAACCCACGCAACGGGAAAACCGGTAAAGAGCAGAGCAATAAATGAAACAAACATTGCAATGACAAGGTAATTTTCTGCAGCTAATTCCATTAGGCGGTGCCTTTATCATTGGTGTTGTTATCATCCTTTAACGTTGGTCTGAATAGTCGACGTGTCATTGGATCTAACAAATCTGCACCTGAAATAGATTCCTCTGGTCCCATCTTTTCCGCCGTTTCTTTTACATAGCCGAGATGTCTTTTCGCTGCTGAACGGGCTCTTTCCGGATCCCCGGCTATGATTGCCTCATATATTTCGCGGTGTTGGTTGAGCAACAAGTCTCGCGAGCCATGGTGGCTATAGAGGCGCATGCGATTGAAGAAGACATCTTTACGCAGAAGGTTAAAAAGACTGCGCATAATATGCAAAAGAACTTGGTTGTGAGCCGCTTTGGCGATAGCTAGGTGGAAGTCGGCATCGATGTCGGCTTCTTCAGCAGGACCCTCCATTACATGTGCTTTTTCCATAGCCTCAAAGTATGAGGTTAGTAGTTTTCGATCTGCATCTGTCGCTCTCAGCGCAGCATAATGGGCACTGTCACCGTCCACGGTGGTACGAAATTCCATAAAATCACGGCCAAGGACATCCTTTGACAGCGGTTTGAATAGCCGAACTGCCATTGCCACTGCCGGCCATAGATCGAGCGGGGAAAAGCGTTTTCCAATTTCCTGCTGTTCTTTGCCGTAGTGTAGAAGCAAGACCGAATCCTCTATCAAACGGGCAATCGAAGCAATTATCATCAGTAACATTGTCAGTGGAATTACCGACTTAACGATCCAGCGATGGGGAAGACCCATCGTGCTTTGAGAAGATTCATGATGAGTAAAAGCATACACAGCATAATCAAAACTAAAATCAAGTAAGATTACTAGACACGGTAACAAAAGCAAAAGAATACCAAGAATTTCAAATATATGTTGAAGCCGTTTCGACATGAGCCCGCGGAGAAGGTCAATTCGAATATGACTATCATTAGTAATTGCATACGCTAAACCAAACATGACTGGTACAGAATAAAAGTGCCACATTAGTTCTTCCATTGGCACTAATGGCCAGTCGAGCCATAGCTGGTTGCGGTGGAAACCATAGCGCAATATGACCGTTATTATAATGAGTAAAATCAAAACTACGTTCAACCATGCGGCGGCCTCAACAATGCGCCGCACAATTCCGTTAAGGAACGTAACGACTGGCACGTGATGGGTTTGTGCGCTTATAACTTGGGGCATAGCAACCACGTCCTACCGTGTATCTCTTTTCAAAAAAATAAACCCCACATGGCAGGATATTTATCCTGCCATGTGGTGCTAAAGTCTTGAGATCTGTTACCTTATGCGCTTTGTTCCAGGGCGTGGTAAGTAGGCCCATGTGTTCCAGATTTTGTAGTTGTTTCGGAATGCTTGAAGATCATCCCAAATCACTTTGAAACCGGGATCTTTCTTAATTGCATCTGCAACCACTTCGTCCCATTTCGTTGAAAAAGTACTTAGCATTTCAGAGGACCAGTATTTGTTCTGAGTACCTGCTTTAACATTAGCTTTCATTGTATCGAACTGCATCGATTCACCCATCGCCAGTCCGTCCGTCATAACTGCCTTGCAAGCTAACTCGATTATTGTCCGTTGCCCCTTGCTCATCTCTTTGTTCCAGGTATCTTTGTTAATAATCAAGTCGAACAAAGTGGCGGGCTGATGCCATCCAGGATAGTAATTGTACTTCAGAATTTTGTTAATGCCCAATCTCTTGTCAATTGCAGGCATAGAAAATTCAGTTGCATCAATAGCTCCTTTTTGTAGAGCTGGTACAATTTCACCAGCAGGAAGTTGAGAGGTAGATACTCCTAATTTTTCCATAACACGTGCACCAAGACCGAAGAACCGCATACGCAGTCCCTTTAGATCAGCAGCTGTTTTAATTTCTTTTTTGAACCAGCCGGAAGTCTCAGGAGCAATGATACCGCAAGGAACAGACTGGACATTAAAACCGGCATCGTCATAT
>JASLLH010000068.1:0-10466 GCA_030747115.1 Arenicellales bacterium | reverse complement strand
GAAGCAATGCCAAGTACGCTGGGTTTACCGTGTGAGAGCCACTCACTGAACATCCAGCCGAGCGCAGCAGCAGCGGTTGCGATCTGGGTGACAGCCATCGCCATGCCGGCGGTACCGTCCGCCGCCAGTTCGCTGCCCGCATTGAAACCAAACCAGCCAACCCACAGCATGGCTGCACCAATCAAGGTGTAGCCAAGATTATGCGGCGGCATCGGCGAGGATGGATATCCTCTGCGCTTGCCAAGGACCAGAGCGGCGACCAATCCCGCGATGCCCGCGTTGATATGGACCACGGTACCTCCGGCAAAGTCCAGTATTCCCAGACCACCAAGCCATCCGCCATCACCCCAGACCCAGTGTGTAATAGGAGCGTAAACGAGGGTCAGCCAAAGCCCCATGAAACAGAGCATGGCGGAGAACTTCATGCGCTCAGCGAACGCACCGACGATCAACGCCGGGGTAATGATGGCAAAGGTCATCTGAAAGGTCATGAAGACGGTCTCCGGGATCGACCCGCTGAGAGCATCTACCGTGACCCCGCGCAGAAACAGCTTGCTTAAGCCACCCCAGTACGCGCCTTCGCCGCCAAAGGCGATGGAATATCCGTACAGCGCCCAAAGTATGGTCATAAGAGCGGTAATGGCGAAACACTGCATCAGCACGGACAGTACGTTCTTGGCGCGAACCATTCCCGCATAAAACAGAGCCAGGCCGGGGATGGTCATAAATAGTACCAGCGCGGTTGCAGTGAGCATCCACGCGGTATCACCTGCGCTGAGCCCGCCCTCGTCGGCGGCTGCTTGGGTAACGTTCAACAACAGACCTAGCGCAACTGTCAACCGGGCCATGTTCGGTGTAAGAAAAAATTTCATGTGATGTTCTCCTGGCGGTCGTTTCCGGTTAAAGGGCGTCGCTACCGGTCTCGCCTGTGCGAATCCGGATCACCTGCTCAATATCGTAGACAAAGATTTTGCCGTCGCCGATCTTGCCGGTCTGGGCAGAACCGCTGATCGCCTCGAGGGCCTGCTCCAGCAGGGCCGCGTCGAGGGCGACTTCCAACTTGATCTTAGGCAGAAAATCCACTGCATACTCGGCACCGCGGTAGAGCTCGGTATGGCCTTTCTGGCGGCCGAAGCCTTTTACCTCAGTGACCGTCATGCCCTTGACTCCGATCTGGGCAAGTGCATCGCGTACGTCATCGAGCCGAAATGGCTTGATCACAGCAATTACCAGTTTCATTAGGTTGTCTCCAGTGACTTAAATATTGTTGGGCGACCCGGGCAATCTGGTGGCTGCCTGGGCCTGCGTGTAATAACTAAAGCAACTAGCGTGCCAACGGTTAAACTGGCCCTGAACGCCCGCGTAACGACCAATCTGTGGTGGGAAAATGACATAGGGGCCGCGGCTTTGCCCAACCGTGGCGCGTGCCGTGGCCGTGCTTGCCCTGATACAGTGCAAGCAGCGGTTTGCAGGCGCCGGTCTGTTAGAATGAACGGGTGTTACGGTGTGGTGTTTCCTATTGGTGGATTGCGCCACGCCAGGGGACTTGACTCTCATGCCGCTACGAAAACTCGCCGCAACCATCAGCGATGCCCTGCCTGCGGACATCGCGCAGGATGTAAAGAAGAACGTTCGCGCGATCGTGCAGGCTACCCTAGACAAGATGGACCTTGTCACCCGGGAGGAGATGGAGATACAAGAGAAGGTGCTGGCGCGAACACGGGAGCGGTTGGAAGCGCTCGAGGCACGACTCACCGAACTAGAGCAACAACAGGAGCAAGGCCCCGGCTAGCCTGAACTACAGCAGTCATTCCCAAGGATCGGGATAGATAATGACAAGGAGCAGTCAACATGTCTCTGGCACTTGTGCACAGTCGCGCCGGTAGAGGTACCGACGCACCCGCGGTTTCCGTTGAGGTTCACCTTTCCGGTGGACTGCCGTCTTTTTCCATTGTCGGATTGCCCGAGGCCGCGGTTCGCGAGAGCCGGGACCGGGTGCGCAGCGCGTTACTCAATTCCGGTTTCGAGTTTCCGGCTCGGCGCATCACGGCCAACCTGGCCCCGGCAGACTTGCCCAAGCAGGGCGGCCGTTTTGATCTGCCTATTGCGCTGGGTGTGCTGGCGGCTTCCGGACAGGTGGCAGTTGCGGATCTGGCCGGGGCCGAGTATTTGGGCGAACTGGGCCTCGGCGGGGAGTTGCGCGCGGTGCACGGTATTCTCCCGGCAGTGGCTGCTGCCAGCCGGGCCGGCCGGCCGGTGGTGCTGCCGGAAGACAACGTCGCGGAAGCGGCCCTGGTCCGGGACGCCCGACTGCTTGGTATCTCGTGCCTTAACGAGTTAACTGCACAACTGGTTGCTGGGAAAACGCTGGGGTTTGCCGCAGCTGCGCGATCAAGTGCGACCGGGGAGACCGTTCAAGCGCTACCCGATCTTGCTGATGTACGTGGTCAGTATCTGGGTCGCCGAGCGCTCGAGATTGCGGCGGGCGGCGATCATCCGTTGTTACTGGTCGGCCCGCCGGGTTGCGGCAAGACCATGTTGGCTGAACGTTTGCCGGGCCTGTTGCCGCCGATGAACGATCACGAAGCGCTGGAGACTGCCACCGTGCGCTCGGTCTCGCGCCAGGGATTCTGCGTGGAGGACTGGCAACGCCGGCCATTTCGCTCGCCCCACCACGGCGCCTCCGCGGTGGCACTGGTGGGCGGCGGAAACCGGGCCTGGCCCGGCGAGATTTCATTGGCTCACAACGGCGTGCTGTTCCTGGATGAACTGGCCGAGTTCGACCGGCGGGTGCTGGACCACCTGCGCGAGCCGATGGAGTCGGGTCACATCACCGTCGCCCGTTCCGGCTGGTCAGTTCGTTATCCCAGCCGCTTCCAGCTGGTGGCGGCCATGAATCCCTGCACCTGTGGCTACGAGGGGGATCCGTCCGGGCGGTGCCGCTGTACCGCCGAGCAGATCAGCCGTTACCGGTCGCGGCTGTCCGGGCCGTTGCTCGACCGGATCGACCTGCAGGTGCGGTTGGCTCCCGTGGCAGCAACGGAACTGCACGACCGGACCGTCGTGCCCGAGAGTACCGCGCAGGTGCGAGCACGATTGTCGGTCGCCCGCGAACGGCAATCGATCCGTAGCGGCGTGAGTAACGCGCATCTACCGGTGGCAGATCTTGAGCGTTGCGCCCGGCTGGATGGAGCCTGTCGGGCGCTGCTGGAAAGCGCCACAACGCGCCTGGGATTCTCGGCCCGGGCCTATCACCGCCTGCTGCGTCTCACCCGGACCATTGCCGATCTTGGCGACTCTGAGCGAGTGACCAGGGATCACCTGTGTGAAGCCCTGCAATTCAGGACCCTGGACCGGGCCATGCCGGTCGAGCACAGTCCAGGCGTGGCCCGATAACAAGTGAGGGGCCGTGCCGGAGTGGCTCAATGCCAGTCAGGCGGGCGCTTTTCGATGAAGGCATCGACGCCTTCGATGGTGTCCTCAAACAGCATGTTGCAGGCCATGGTCTCGCCGGCCAGCGCATAGGCTTGGGCCAGGCCTTGCTCCAACTGGCTGTAGAAAAGCGCCTTGCCTTCGCGCAGGGTGTCCGCCGGCTTGCGGGCAATGTCCTGCGCAAGGGCTTGCACCGCTTGGTCCAGCGCGTCGGGGGCGACGGCTTGGTTGACCAGGCCGTATTCCACCGCTGTCGGCGCATCGATGAAGCGCCCGGTTACTAGCATATCGAAAGCTCGCTTGCGCGAGAGATTGCGGCTCAAGGCAACGCCCGGGGTAGAACAGAAAAGCCCCAGATTGACGCCGGAAACGGCAAAGCGCGCATCCAATGAGGCTACCGCCAGGTCGCTCGCGGCCACCAGCTGGCAGCCGGCCGCGGTGGCCATGCCGTGGACCCGGGCAATCACCACTTGGGGCATGCGTGCCATAGTCAGCATCACCTGGCTGCAGCAGGCAAAAAGGTTCTGGTAATACGCTTTGTCCGGTTTTGCCCGCATCTGCTTGAGATCGTGGCCGGGACAAAATGCTTTGCCGCTGGCCGCCAGGATAACGACCTTGGCGTTGCCGTTTTCGGCGACCTCATCGAGGGTCGATTGCAGCACCCCGAGCAGTTCCTCGGACAAGGCGTTATACTGATCCGGCCGGTTCAGCGTGACCGTAGTGATTCCGCCGCTATGGTCCTCCCGCAAAACCAAGGAGGCCGTGTTTTCGGGTTTTTTCTGGGGTTCCATGGTGTGTGTCTCGACTAAACGTGCCTGCCAGATCCAATTTTAAGGCAACAAGGAGTCAACTGCGATGCCCCGTATAACCACGCAGGCAATGGCGGCACTGACCCGTGAGCAACTGCCTTTTGCCGAGATTCTCGGGTTTCAGGTCGAGACTCTGGGTCCAGGCAGTGCTACGGCCCGGGCGCCCTACAGCAATGAGTTCCTGCGCCCGGGTGGCACCATCTCGGGTCCGGTGATGATGAGTCTTGCCGATTACGCCATGTATGCTGCGGTACTCACGCGCATCGGTGTAGTAGAGCTTGCCGTCACCACTAATCTCAATATTAACTTCCTGCGCCGGCCTGAGCCCGGCGACCTGCTGGCGCGGGCGCACATCATCAAGTTGGGCCGACGGCTGGCGGTCGGCGAGGTCGAACTACTGATCGAGGGTAACGACGAGCTGGTGGCTCACGTCACCAGCACTTATTCAATTCCGCCGCGCAGCGATTGAGCGGGGCGGGTCCGGCTTTAAGCCCGCTCAAAAAGGGAGGGTCGATATCGATACTCTGCAGGGCATTCGCGCTTGTGTCTTCGATGCTTACGGCACACTGTTCGATGTGCATTCGGCTGTGGACCGTCATAGTGAGCGCATCGGTACAGCCGCAGCAGAGGTCTCGGTACTGTGGCGCAGCAAGCAGCTGCAGTACACCTGGCTGCGCAGTCTGATGGGTCGGTATGCCGACTTCTGGCAGGTCACTGGCGAAGCGCTTGATTACGCGCTCGAAACCCATGGCCTGACCGATCCACCTTTGCGCGAAGACCTGATGCAGGCGTATTTGGATCTTGCCTGCTACCCGGAAGTGCCGGCGGTGCTGGCACAATTACAAGGCCGCGGGATCGCCTGTGCGATTCTTTCTAATGGTTCTCCGGCAATGTTGGCGGCCGCGGTCGACAATGCGGGCCTCGCCGGTGCTTTCGCTGCGGTCCTGTCAGTCGATGAGATTGGTATCTACAAGCCGGACCCACAGGTTTACCGGCTGGCGGTGGAACGCCTGCAACTGGCGCCCGAGGAGATCAGCTTTCAGTCGTCCAACGCGTGGGATGCCGTTGGCGCCGCAGCATTTGGCTTGCAAGTGGTCTGGGTCAACCGTTTCGGCCAGCGCCCGGAGCGCCTGGGTGTGTGCCCCGACCGGGAACTGGCCACCCTGGCTGGCCTGCCGGAGCTGCTGGGCTGAGTCTCTTGTGAACGCCGGCGCGCTGTTCTGCGCTCATGAAGCAGCCATGACAATTAGCCCCAGTTTTTGACAGGCTGGATGGTTTCGGTATAACCTTCGCCTTCAGCGCCGATTTGACCATCAGCTTGCGGGCGCTTAAAAAGTACGGCTAAAGCGAGGTGGTAATGAACCCCCCGCTCTGGCCCCGGCTGGTGCGGGTTTTTTTGTCACCGCTGCTGCCCCGGGCCGAGGAGGCAAAGCAGTGGATATAAACGATTTTTCGGCGGATCCAGAGACTCTCGCCGTGCGCGCCGGGCAACAGCGTACCGCTGAATGCGAGCACAATGATCCCATATTTCCCACCTCGAGTTTTGTCTTTTCGAGCGCTGCCGACGCAGCTGCCAAGTTCAGTGAGACTGTTTCCGGCAACGTCTACTCGCGCTTCACTAACCCGACGGTGCGCGCTTTCGAGCAGCGTCTGGCAGCGCTCGAGGGCGCACCGTACTGTGTGGCAACGGCTTCGGGCATGGCGGCAATCCTGTGCCTGGCGCTGGCACTGCTCAAGGCCGGCGACCGGGTCGCGGTATCGACCGGTGTGTTCGGCTCGACGGTGTCATTGTTCAACAAGATACTGCGTAGGTTCGAGGTGCAGCCGGATTTTGTACCGCTGACCGACCTGGATGCGTGGCGTAGTGCAGTGGGGTCCCGCACCCGGGTGCTGTTCGTCGAGACACCGTCGAACCCGCTGGGTGAGGTGGCCGACCTGGCAGCTCTTGCCACTATCGCCCGCGAGGCCGACTGCCTGCTGGTGGTGGACAACGTGTATTGCACCCCGGTGTTGCAGCAACCGTTGCTGTTGGGCGCGGATATCGTGGTGCACTCGGCGACCAAGTACCTCGATGGTCAGGGTCGCTGTGTCGGAGGGGCACTGGTCACGGCCGACGAAGAGATCCACGATTCGTTTTTCAACACTCTGCGCACGGCCGGGCCGGCTATGAGCCCGTTCAACGCGTGGGTGTTCCACAAGGGTCTGGAGACGTTGCCGCTGCGGATGCGGGCCCACTGCGAAAACGCAGACACGGTGGCACGTTACCTGGTCTCACACCCGGCAGTCGAGCGGGTTTACTACCCGGGGCTTGCCGACCATCCCGGCCACGCGCTCGCAGCGCGCCAACAGCAAGGTTTCGGCGGTATTCTGTCGTTCGATCTGGTCGGGGGCAGGGACAGGGCCTGGCAGGTAATCGATGCAACCAGGATGCTTTCGATCACTGCCAACCTGGGGGATGCCAAGACCACCATCACCCACCCGGCATCGACCACCCACTCACGGATCACGGCAAAGGAGCGGGCCGCAGCCGGCATCGGTGAAGCCCTGGTCCGCGTGGGGGTGGGCCTCGAGAGCCCGGCCGATATTATTACCGATCTCGCGCGCGGCCTGGACCGGCCGGCGCGGCTGTCAGCCTGAAGTTCCCTGGTTTGCTGCCTGGCGGGACAGTTTCATTGACCCTCGTCGGGCGCCGGCAGGGTGATGTGGTAGTAGATGCAAAGGTCAGGTTCAAGGCCGTCGGCGTAGTCGTTCTCGATCAAGTGGAGTGCGCGCGCGCCCAGCGACCGGTTGAGAACCCACATGGCGTGGGCCAGACCGGCCCGGTTGCGTCCGGATACGATCCGGTAGCCGGCACTCGCGGCCTGCGTGAGTTGGGCTAATTTCAGTTGCCGGCCAAGGCCGCGCCCCCGCCACTGGCTGGCAACACAGGTGTCGGCCGAGTACAGCGTAGTTCTTGAGGACAGTGTTGGATCGGTGTTGGGCCCGTGCACGTGAGAAAAATCTTCGAGCGGCCCACCCAGGCAGAACCCGGTTACCTGGTCAGCCTCAGTCGCTACCAGGCTGACCCCAGCCGGGTTGCAGGCAATGTGCTCGAGCGTTCGTGGCTTGTCGCGGCGGGCTGCCTCGTAAGCATTCTTCTCTATGGCAAGAATCTGATCACGATAACGTGCCCAGTTATGCTTGTTCAGGCGCTCGATATCCATGCCGGACAACGGTCTTGCGATTCCAGTGCTGGGTGTATTGTGGTGTGAATTGCCCCGCGGGCCCTGCAGGCTAGTCTGCTGCGTTTATCGTGTTATCAGGTAACAGATCTCGGTCCCGGCTGCGGATGATACTGCGGTGTCGGGCAGTGCATACACTGCATTGATCAACGGTGGCTGGTGAGCGCCAGCGCCAGGCAGCAGGTGGTTTAAAGCCGTCACGCCACAGGCCGGCTTGATTCAGTTGGGCCCGTCGCTCTTCAGCCGCGTAACCAGATTCGGGCTCTGCTCCAGGCAATGCCCAGCCCTGGATCACCAGCCAGGCGTTAAGGCTGCCGCCGTTAACACGGCAATCGGCGAACTCAACGCCACCACTGCGATTGGCAAGGCTGAGCAGCAGCTCGCAATGAACGAGAGCTTTACCGAGGTATTCGCCCAAGGCTTGCCATGCAGCATCCCCACAAGCCCAGCTGCCGCTCGTGTCGAGGCACTGTTGGCTGGGCTCGATCACCCGTATGCCGTGTAGCGAAAGTGTATGGTTTTGAACTTCGATCAGGCCGCTGGCGGGCAGGATCTGGGCTGGCCCACTGAGTTCGGCCAGGGCCGCCGGCATAATCAGGGCGCTCAGCGCCAGGCCGCGAAGTATGAGCCACAAGCTGCTGATGGGAAAACGCATCGTTGCGACCGACTCAAGCGAGCGCGCTCAGTCCCGAGGCAGCAGCACCACGGCGTCATCGGCCCACTGCAGCCAGACCGGCTGGTTGGGCCGGCGCAGGTGACCCAACGATCGCTCCAGGTTTTGCAGTGCCACCAGCACCGGCTCTTCGCGCTGCGGCAGATGCACGTAAAAATGACTCCGGTCGCCAAGATAGGCCGATGGTCCCATCTGGCCGGCAACGGTGTTGGCACCGGCACCCGGATCAGAAAATACCGGCTGCAGTTTCTCAGGCCGTATGGCGGCCCAGATCTTCTGGGCCGGTGTCATCTCGGCATGGGATCCCGCGACATTGACATCGCCGAGCACCGAGGTGCGGACCGTTGTAGCGCCCTCGGCAGAAGACGCCACTTCCCCCTCGAAGAAATTCATGCTGCCGATGAAGTCGGCGACGAAACGTGAGCCGGGCGATTCGTATAGCTGCGCCGGTGAGGCAATTTCCATCACCTCACCTTCCGACATCACCGCGATCCGGTCGGACAGGGTCAAGGCCTCTTCCTGATCGTGAGTGACGAAGAGAAACGTGATGCCGATCTGCTGCTGGAGTTGCCGCAGTTCGATCTGCATCTGCTCGCGCAGTTTTTTGTCGAGTGCACCCAGCGGTTCATCCAGCAGCAGCACCTTGGGCTGCTTGATCAGGGCCCGGGCGAGGGCTACACGCTGGCGTTGTCCGCCTGAGAGTTCATCGGCCCCCCGCTTGCCGTAGCCTGGCAGTTTGATGAGTTCCAGCGCTTCGTCAATGCGCTTGTCGAGTTCTGCCCGGGTTAACCCGGCCTTTCGCATGCCGAAGGCAATGTTGTTTCGGACATCCAGGTGCGGAAAGATCGCGTAGTTCTGGAAGACCATGTTCACCGGGCGATGATTGGGCGGCGTTACCGACATCGGCTGGCCGTCGATCATGATCTCGCCGGCGCTTGGGATCTCAAAACCCGCCACCATCCGCAGCAAGGTGGTCTTGCCGCAGCCCGAAGGCCCCAGCAGCGAGAAGAATTCGCCCCGCTGAATATCAAAACTGGCGTTTTCGACCGCTTTTACCTTTCCGAAGTGCTTACTGACGTTTTGAAAAGAGATGATTGGGTCGTGATTCATTTTAAATGCCTGAAGTGGAATCGAGTCGTACGCCCCGACGGCGAATCCATTCCGCAAACGTGACGACAAAAAATGAAGCCATGAAGATCGCAGCTCCAAGGGCCAATGTTGAGGGAAGCTTAGAAGGAAATCTTAAGGAACTCCAGATATACACCGGTAATGTCTGATCAATGCTTGAGAGAAAAAAGGCTAATACGAACTCGTCAAAAGAAATCGTGAATGTGAGTAGAAGGCTCGCGATAATGCCGGGCAGCACGATCGGGAATGTCACCCGCCAGAAAGTCATCCATGCGTTTTCGCCAAGATCAAGGCCTGCTTCTTCCATGCTCTTGTCAAATCCTTCCATGCGTGAAACAAGGACCAGCATTGAAAAGGGCACACAGAGCAGCAGGTGGGCAAAACCAACGGTCAATAGGGACAAGGGGATGTCTGCAAGGTTCAACAGGATCAAAAGAGAAATTCCAAGGATAATCTCCGGAATCACTAAGGGAATCATGATAAATCCAACGACGGGTCCTCTTCCCGGCAAACGGTAGCGCGTGACTGCTTTGGCGGCCAACAGGCCAAAGATGGTACTAAGCATCGCAACGACCAATCCGATCTTGATGCTGTTCATCAACGCGCTCAGCATAGGTGGGTTATTGATCATCGCCTCATACCACTTTAACGTAAATCCTTTCAACGGGAATGCGATGTACTTCGAGTCGTTGAAGGAGAACAGCGGCAAAAACAACACCGGCAGGTAGATGAAGGTCAAGTACAGAACAGCATAGATATGGAATCCGTCGAGGCGCCACCAGGGCCGATTGGTGTTCATGCGATCTTCCTTCGAAAACGATGTGTGCCCCAGAGAAACAGGCCAATCATTGCTGCGACTGTAAACATGGACATGACGGAAATTGCGGCGCCCATCGGCCAGTTCTGTGATTGTCCGAACATGGACTGGATAATATTTCCGACCATGATGCCGCTGGGTCCGCCTACCAGCGATGGGGTGACGTAGTCGCCCACGGTGGGGATAAAGACCAGCAGGCTCGCTGCAATGACGCCCGGCATGGAGAGCGGCAGCGTGACCCGCACAAAAGTCATAAAGGCGTTTTCACCGAGATCGCGAGCGGCCTCGAGCAAAGATCGGTCGATCTTCTCGAGTGACACGTAGATCGGCAGGATGGCAAACGCAGCCCAGGCGTGTGCCAGCGTGATCACCACAGAGGTTGGGTT
>JASLLH010000067.1:0-10514 GCA_030747115.1 Arenicellales bacterium | reverse complement strand
CCGGAGACCAGTCCAGTAACTCGCCGGCCAAAGTGATGTCGGGCCGCCGCTGCACTGGGTCATCCGCTGGCAATGGCCGGTAGACGAGTTTCGACCCGGATCCGGTCAAGGAAACGATCCGCTCGGCCAGCTCTATGATGCTGCATTCATCCGGGTTGCCGAGGTTGACCGGGCCGGTGATGGCTGAGTCGGTCTGCATCAGGCCAATCAGTCCGTCCACCAGGTCGTCAACGTAGCAGAAAGAACGCGTCTGGCTGCCGTCACCATAGATGGTAATGTCCTTTCCTGCGAGGGCCTGGACGATGAAGTTAGATACCACCCGGCCGTCATTGGGGTGCATGCGCGGCCCGTAGGTATTGAAAATGCGGGCTACCTTGATCTCCAAGCCATGCTGGCGTTGGTAGTCAAAAAACAGTGTCTCGGCACAGCGCTTGCCCTCGTCGTAGCAGGCACGTAAACCCACGGGGTTCACTCGGCCCCAGTAGTCCTCGGTTTGCGGATGTACTTCCGGATCACCGTAAACCTCACTGGTCGATGCTTGCAAGATACGGGCTCCAGTGCGCTTGGCCAGCCCCAGCATGTTGATAGCCCCGTGTACGCTGGTTTTGGTGGTTTGCACTGGGTCGTGCTGATAGTGCACGGGCGATGCTGGGCAGGCCAGGTTGTAAATCTGCTCCACCTCTACGTACAGCGGAAAAGTCACATCGTGGCGCACCAGCTCGAAGTTGGGCCGCGCCAGCAGGTGAGCAACGTTCTGCTTAGAACCAGTAAAATAGTTGTCCAGGCAGAGCACCTCATGCCCTTGCCCGATCAGGCGCTCGCACAGGTGCGAACCAAGGAAACCGGCGCCGCCAGTGACGAGAATCCGTCGGGGTAATTGATCACTGTCTTTCATCAGTTTTCTACCAAACGATTAAAAATGGCGCTATTAGCTGAGCAGCGGTACACCTTGGCGTCAACCAGCCGGACCCGGGCCGCACAATCGGGTAGTGGTGCCGGAGATAGGATTCGAACCTACGACCTTCGCATTACGAATGCGCTGCTCTACCAACTGAGCTACACCGGCATCGATTACCCTTTTCACAGCACCAGTCCGCTAACCGTCGGCTACGAATTATATTCGCCGGGAGAATAACGCGTCTAACGCCTAACTGCGTTGGCTCACCACACGCAATTCGGTTGGCAAGGCAAACGCCATCCCTTCATCTACCTGGCGCAACTCACTTTTCACCACTGCGCCCAATTGTTCGAGTCGATCGGCTACTTCCCGGACCAGCAACTCTGGCGCTGAGGCACCGGCACTCACTCCAACCCTGGTGCACCCTGCAAGCCAGTTCAGCCGAATATCGGCGGCACAGTCGATCAAGTAAGCCTTAGCCCCCGCCTTTTCGGCCTGTTCGCGCAGGCGATTGGAGTTGGAACTATTGGCCGAACCAACGATAAAGATAATGTCACAATCTACGGCGATACCCCGCACCGCATCCTGCCGGTTCTGGGTGGCATAGCAAATGTCATCTTGGCGTGGGCCCTCGATCTGGTTAAAACGTGCTTTAAGGGCAGCTACTATCTCCGCGGTATCATCTACTGATAGCGTCGTCTGGGTAACATAGGCAAGCGGTTGCCGGCGGTCGAGAGGCAGCCGGGCAATATCGCCTACTATTTCCACCAGGTGCACCGGTCCGCACGCCTGCCCCATGGTGCCTTCGACTTCTGGGTGTCCGGCATGCCCTATCAGGACCACGGTCTTACCCTCACGGCCATAGCGCGCCACCTCCGAGTGCACCTTGGTAACCAAAGGGCAGGTGGCATCAAAGATTTTGAGCCCGCGTGCCCTAGCCTCGGTCTGCACCTGCCGGGAAACCCCATGGGCGCTGAAAATAACAGTGGCTCCGGATGGCACCGCCGTCAACTCCTCGACGAACACTGCACCTTTGGACTTTAAGTCTTCGACCACGAAGCGGTTGTGCACCACCTCGTGGCGCACAAAGATCGGCGCACCAAAGGCGTCGAGCACACGCTCGACGATCTCTATCGCCCGGTCGACTCCAGCACAAAAGCCCCTTGGACTGGCCAGTCGAAGCTCCAGCGCATCGTGCTCAGCCATAATTCGTCTGCTGCTCAACCCCCGGCGGGTGGGCAGCCAGGATCTCGATCTGATAACGAAAATCGCGGCCACTCAAAGGGTGATTAAAATCCACGGTCACATCGTCGTCTGCTACCGCAACGATGCGGCCGGCTACGGCTTCACCAGTGGGAAGTTCAAATTCTACTAATGCCCCTTTCTCTGGCAACGAGGTCGTGGAAAATTCACCGGCCGGAAGAACCTGGCGGTTCTGAGGATCGTAAGAGCCAAAGGCCTCCTCCCGAGCGCTGACTGCAACCTCGAAACACTCCCCGCTACGCCTGCCCACGAAAGAGGACTCGATCGCGGTGGGAAGTTCACCGCGACCAACCACTAGGGTCACGGGCTCGACCCCGGATGCCTCAACCTCGGCACCATCGGCCAGATACAGGCGGTAGTGGAAAATCACTGTATCACCCCGAGCAATGGTCATCGCCCCACTCACTCAGGCGGTTCTCGATCCTTGCCCGAAAACAACCCCAGCAGGTCGGCTACCAGTAAAACCGCGCCGGCACTGATTGCGATATCGGCAACATTAAACGCAGGCCAGTGCCAATGCCCAAGGTGTAGATCGATAAAGTCAATAACTGACCCCTGCCGAAACCGGTCGATGATATTGCCAGCGGCTCCGCCGAGTATCAGCGCCAGCCCTATATCCAGAGCCACCTCCCGCCGTTTCGTCACCAGCCACCCGATAAGAGCAAGACAAATGACAATACCGATGCCGATGAAGACGGGCGTCTGCCAACCGCCGGCATTAGCCAGAAAGCCAAATGCCGCACCGCTGTTGCGGACCAGCACAAGATTGACACCCGGCAACACCGCCTGGGGCCCCCAACCGTCCAGCGCAGAGACAGCCCACAGCTTGGTCAGATAGTCCACCACCACGATAATGCCCGCACCGGCGAGGTAAGGTATACCACTGCCGTATTTTTCAGCCACCAACTTGCTCCCGGGCAATCGGTTGCATTTGTGCCAACCACTCCCTGGCTACTTCCGTATCGCGCGCGATCTGCGCCTGCAGTTGCGCAACAGAGTCGAAGCGTTTTTCTGAGCGAATCTTATGCTTGAACTCGACCTTTATGCGCACGCCGTAAAGGTCACTGTCAAAATTGAGCAGGTGGGCCTCCAGCAACACCCGGTCGCCACCTATCGTTGGTCGAACCCCGATATTCGCCACCGCCGGCAGGCATTGACCCGCCGCGCGGCTCACCGTCACCGCATATACACCCCACACCGGCAGGTTGTCATGACGCAAAATGATGTTGGCCGTGGGAAAACCGATGGTTCGACCCCGCTCGTCGCCATGAACGACCCGGCCGCTGATGGTGTAAGGATAGCCCAGTAATCGCTCAGCCAGCGCGAAGTCGTTCCGCTGTATTGCCGAGCGGATGCGCGAACTGCTGACCCGCTCACCTGCGATTTCGCAAGTTGGTACGGTGGTAACCGTAAACCCGAACTTGGCGCCCATGTCCCGGAGAAAAGCAGTGTTCCCGGCGCGGTTGCGGCCAAAACGAAAGTCGTCTCCGACTACCGCATGTCGGATACCGAGTCCATCGACGAGATAGCGCTGCACGAAATCCTGTGCCAGGTTTTCGGCGAAAGACTGGTTGAAACGCAGGCAGAATACCTGGTCAACCCCGGCGCAAGCGAGCCGCTCCATTTTCTCACGCCAGCGAAGCAGTCTCGGCGGCGCTCTCTCGGGGCTGAAGAATTCCGAAGGGTGGGGCTCAAAGGTCATTACGGTAGCGGGCACTCCCAATTGCCGGGCCCTGGCCTGCAATGCAGATATCAATCGTAGGTGTCCCAGGTGGACTCCATCGTAATTGCCGATGGAGACGACCGAGGGGCGGTGCGACCCACGCAGGTTGTGAAAATCCCGTATCAGAATCACGCGTTCAACTCCTGTACAAAAGGTTGAATCCCCGGGGTCAGTGGTTCGCCCAATCGGGACTCCATTCGTCTATCACCTCGGCCAACGGCCGGCGCGCATCGAAATCATCCGCATAGCCGCAGAAATAGGCGAGCCGCAGTTCGGGGAGCCGCCAGCACAGGTAACCCTCGCCAGTGTCGAAACCGACCTGCCACAGGCCCGGCACCATGACCCCGAGCCGTAGCATACGGGCCACCCACTTGCGCACCGCCGTCTCGAACTCACACTCCAGTGCCGCCAGTCGTGGATCACAGTTGAGCATTTGCCGCATTCGCTCACGACAGGGCGCCAGGTTACGGTGTGCCACCTCGGTAACCTTCCTGACCACCGGCAACAGTTGCCGCGCCTCGGACAAAGTGAAAAGGCGCGGCTGGTCCACCGCCCCGATCTGCACAATGGCGTCCGATCTAAGTTCTGCCGCCTCAATCATGATCCAGTCTTACCATAACGCGGTGCACACGAATACCCAACAGGTAAAGCGCGGCGAGGTAGGCCCCGCCACCGGCAAGCACCCAACCCGCCAGTCGGCCGACCCGCTCGAGCACTGGTGCATCGAGCCAACTCTGAGGCTCACCCATGCCATACCACAACAACGCGGCCATGGCCACAGTGGCCAGCGTGATGCGCGCCAGGAATCCGCCCCAGCCGCTCGAGGGAGTAAACCCCGTATCTCGCAGCAGGTAACGGTACAACAACGCGGCATTAATCACACCCGCCACCGAAGTGGCTAGGGCCAGGCCTACGTGGGCCAGGCTAAATACCAGCACCACCGCGACCACGGCATTAACAACCATTGCCACCGCGCCGGCACGCACGGGAGTCTTGGTGTCCTGGCGGGCATAAAAGCCCGGTGCCAGCACCTTGACCAGCGCAAACGGCACCAGCCCAAGAGCAAATGCCGCCAGGCTGCGCGCCGCCATCAGAGCATCGTTGGGGCTGAATTCACCGCGCTGGAACAACACGACCATGAGCGGGAACGCCAGCACGGCAAGCGCCGCCGCCGCCGGTACGGTAACCAGGAATACCAGTCGCAGCGCCCAGTCCATGGTGTCGGCAAAAGCACCCTCTGCCGCCCGGGTGTATTGCGCCGACAGCGTCGGCAAAATTACTGTCGCTAGCGCGATGCCAAAAACACCCAGAGGGAACTCCATCAGGCGATCAGAATAATACAACCAAGAAACGCTACCGGTAACCAGAAACGATGCCAGCAGGGTATTGATCAACAGGTTGATCTGCGCAATGGACACACCAAAAAGGGCTGGCAGCATCAACCGGAATACCTGTTGGACCCCTTGTGCGCCAACCTCATCATTGCCGCCGTGAGCCTTGAGGCGTGGCCGCGGTAAGCGGTTGCAGACGCGCAAGAACGGCAGTTGAAAAGCAAGCTGCACGATGCCAGCGAGTAACACGCCGAGCGCCAACGCAAGGGCTGCATTCGCCATCCGTGGCAGCAGTAGCCAAACCGCGCCTATCAGGCACAAGTTCAGCAACACTGGCGTTACCGCAGGCACAACGAAACGGTCTCGGGTATTGAGAATACCGCCGGCCATTGCCACCAGCGAGATAAAAAAGAGGTAAGGAAAGGTTAAGCGCAGAGCCGAAACTGTGGCGTCATACTTTGCGGGATCTTCCAGAAAGCCCGGTGCAATGGCCATCACTACCAGCGGTGCGCCGGCGACACCGGCCACGGTGAGGGCCAGCAAAATCACACTGAGGCGCCCGGCCATTAATTCCAGAAAAGCGCGGGCCTGGTGCGACGGATAACGGGCTTCGTACTCGGTATAGACCGGCACGAAGGCGACAGCAAACGCTCCTTCACCGAAAACTCGGCGCAGAAAGTTAGGAATCCGAAAAGCGACAAAGAAGGCATCGGCCATCAGACCGCTGCCCAAGAACTGGGCGAAAGCGATGTCACGAACCAACCCGGTAACCCGGGACAGCAGGGTCATCCCGCCCACCGCGCCGACGGATTTAAGGAGTTTCACAGCCAAGCCGGCATTCCCGGGACTCGAACTCGCCGTCCTGTCAACAAAGCAAAAGCATCGAAGTGGCGACAAAAGCAGCACTCGGCATTGACAAACAGCCCAGATTTCCTAATACTCACGCGTCTTTTTTTCCTAATATTATCCTCAAGAGGGAGCCAGATTGGCCAATTCAATCCAGGCACGCAAGCGCGCTCGACAGGCGGTGATCCACCGCGCGCGCAACATGTCGCAACGCTCTACCATGCGCACCAGTATCAAAAAGTTCCTCAAAATGACTGAAGCCGGTGACACGCAAGCAGCCGGTGAACTGTACCGCGAGGTGGCATCCGAACTTGATCGCGCGGCGCGCAAGGGCCTCGAACACCGCAATAAGGCGGCCCGCTTGAAACGACGCCTGAATGCCCGCCTCAAGGCAGCCACCTCTGCCTGATCGCTCGCCGTGGGCCTTACAGCCCGTGGCGTATTTCAAAATACCACCATGTTGTCCCGGTGGACGAGTTCGGGTTCGTCCACGTATCCCAGTATCTCCTCTATTTGGCTACTGGCCAGCCCAATGATTTTCTCGGCCTCTACGGAGCCGTAGTTGATCAACCCGCGGGCCACTGCCCTGCCGTTCGCCGCGTCGACACAGTCCACCAAATCGCCCCGTTCAAAGCGGCCTTCGAGCCGCTGAACCCCGACCGGCAACAAACTTTTGCCTGAGTCGAGCAACACCGCAACGGCCCCGGCATCAAGAAATAATCGGCCACTGGCCCGCAGTCGCCCGGCAAGCCATTGCTTGCGGGCCGCTATCCGACCCGCTCCCGCCCGCAGCACGGTGCCTGGAAATTTACCGTTGGCAATATCAGCCAAGCGCTCCATGTCGTGCCCTGCACAGATAACAGTTGAGGCCCCAGAGCGGGCTGCCCGGGCCGCAGCCTGCAACTTGGTCAACATGCCGCCGCGACCGAGCGCTCCACCGGGCCCGGCGTAAGCTTCTAGTGCAGCGTCGCCCGCCAGCGCCTCCCGGATCAGGCGCGCGTTGCTTTGGTGCCTCGGGTCCGCGTCAAACAGGCCCTGCTGGTCAGTCAAAATCACCAGGTACTCGGCTTCAACCAGATTCGCAACCAGCGCGCCAAGTGTGTCGTTGTCGCCGAACTGGATCTCCTCGGTGACCACGGTGTCATTCTCGTTGACCACCGGGACGATACCCAGCTCCAGCATCGAGCGCAGGGCGCTACGCGCATTCAGGTAGCGGGTACGATCATTGAGGTCGGCCTCAGTAAGTAGAATTTGCGCTGTCTGAACAGAAAAATGGCTAAAGGCATTTTGGTATGCCTGTGCCAACCCCATCTGGCCAACCGCGGCGGCGGCCTGCAACCGAAATAATTCATGGGGCCGACTCTTCCAGCCCAGCCGTTGCATACCCTCTGCAATTGCGCCGGACGACACCAGCACGATGTCGATGCCCCGGTCGCGCAAATCTGCCCCAACTGCGGCAAGTTGTTCGATCAGGCTGTGGTTCAGTCCCGCCTCTGGATCGGTCAGCAGTGAACTGCCGAGTTTGATTACCCACCGCTGCCGGTCCGAGCCTCGTCCTGTGTTATTAGTCATTGTTTTCATTCAGCCAGTTCCAGACACTTGCCGTCAACTGCCGACAGCCGGCGCCGGAGACGCCCGAAACCAGAAAAATTGGCGCTGTCCAGCCCAGCTCTTCCTGGAGTTGCTCGCAGAACCTTGTGGCTCTATCGGCCTCGACCAGGTCCAACTTGGTAAGCACCAACCAGCGCGGACGCCCCGCAAGTTGTGAATCGAAAGCCTCTAACTCCCGCTCCACTGTGCGGATCGCAGCCGGCGGGTCACTCGTGTCGGCGGATCCGATATCTACCAGGTGCAGCAACAGTCTTGTGCGCCGCAGGTGCTTGAGGAATTGTACGCCGAGCCCGACACCCTCTGCTGCGCCTTCGATAAGGCCGGGTATGTCCGCAACCACGAAGCTATTGCCTGAACCTAAGTCAACGACTCCAAGCTCAGGATAAAGGGTGGTAAACGGGTAGTCGGCCACCCGCGGCTTTGCGGCCGACACTGCTGTCAGTAAGGTCGACTTGCCGGCGTTGGGCAGGCCCAGTAATCCCACATCTGCCAGCACCTGCAACTCGAGTCGCAGCCGCCGCCTGTCCCCTGGAACACCAGGTGTAGTACGGCGCGGCGCCTGATTGGTGCTGGACTTAAAACAGGCATTGCCGGCGCCACCCCGGCCGCCCGCTGCCACCACGAAACTCTGCCCAGTAACAGCAAGATCGGTAAGCCGTTCGCCAGTGTCGCCATCAAAAATCAGCGTGCCCGCAGGCACAGCGATCACTTGATCATCGCCTCCAGCACCGCTACGGTTACGGCCCGCGCCAGGTCGACCGTTAGCGGCTGAAAACTCGCGGGTATAGCGGAAATCAGCCAGGGTATTGCGGCTTTCTACTGCTACCAGCACCACATCCCCGCCCTTGCCCCCGTTACCGCCATCCGGGCCACCGTGAGGCACAAACTTTTCACGTCGAAAACTCAGGCAACCGTGGCCACCGTTACCGGCGTTCACGTTGATCATTGCCTCGTCTACGAATTTCATGTCGACACCTGCCCACACCTCGCTACACCCGGCCGGGACTCCTACAAAAAACCCCGCTCTACTGGCGGGGCCTCCTCGGATCCGGCATCCGAATGGCGTTTACAACTCGGCCAGCACGCTCACCGTCCGTCGGCTTCGCGGACCCTTGATTTCAAACTTTACCTTGCCATCGGCTAGGGCGAACAGCGTATGGTCACGACCCAGGCCGACGTTTTCTCCAGGGTGAAAAGCGGTACCTCGCTGGCGCACCAGTATGTTGCCAGCCCTCACCGCCTCACCCGCGTAGCGCTTGATACCCAGGCGCTTGGACTCTGAGTCGCGACCATTGCGGGAACTACCACCTGCTTTTTTGTGAGCCATGGTTTCTCTCCAGCGGCATTTAGCCGCTAATCTCGGTCACGCGCAATTGCGTGAAAGCCTGGCGGTGACCCAGGGTCCTACGATATTTCTTGCGCCGTTTCATCTTGAAGACACGAATCTTCTTGTGCCGACCGTGGCCAACAATCTCAGCCTTAACGCTGGCACCATCGATCATTGGACTGCCGACCTTGATGTCGTCTCCGTCAGAGAGTAGCAGCACGCGCGACAACTCGATGACGTCGCCGGCGCTGCCGGGGAGTTTTTCTACCTTGAGACTATCACCAACGCCCAACTGGTACTGTTTGCCGCCTGTTTGGACCACTGCGTACATGCTTACTTGACCCCGGGGTTCCCGGCCCCGGAACGGGGTGCGGGCGCCCGCGTTAGCGGGCTTTTAAAGGCGCCGAATTCTAGGGCAATCTGGAAGACTGGTCAAACTTTGCGCTAACACATCCCCACCCTATCTTTCTACGCGTTATGATCTAGCCATGGCCACCGTAATCCCCATACCGCAGTCACCGCGAAAAAACTCCGGTGACGCAGCAACATCGTTGGAACAGGCAACCGCCCTGGTGGCCGACGAACTAGCCGCAGTCAACCGGCATATCAACAATCAACTAGTCTCGGATGTCTCCCTGATTCGCCAAATGGGCGCATATATCGTCGCCGCTGGTGGCAAACGACTGCGCCCCTTGACCCTGATTCTATCGGCCCACGCCTTAAGTTACCAGGGTACCGCCCACATCGACTTGGCAGCGGTGATCGAGTTCATACACACCGCCACCTTGCTGCACGACGATGTGGTCGATGAGTCTGATTTGCGCCGCGGGCGGCCAACGGCCAACGCCGTATGGGGCAATTCCGCCACAGTGCTGGTGGGCGATTTTCTCTACTCCCGCGCGTTCGAAATGATGGTGGCCGTGGACCGTATGCGGGTGATGGAAATCATGGCTGGCACCACCAACGCCATTGCCGAGGGCGAGGTGATGCAACTGCTCAACACCCACAATCCCGACACAACTGAAGTGCAGTACCTCGAGACTATCACCCGTAAGACTGCGCGCCTGTTCGAGTCTGCTACCCGCCTTGGTGCGGTGCTGGCTGGCGCCGGACCTGCCACCGAGGATGCGCTTGCCGACTTTGGGCTGCACCTGGGGGTCGCCTTTCAAATCATTGATGATGCGCTTGATTATCGCGCCGACGCCAAGCAGATGGGCAAGAATGCCGGTGATGATCTGGCCGAAGGCAAGGTAACCTTGCCACTGATACACGCTTTACAACACTGCGACGATAACCAAGGGCAACTTCTTCGCAAAGCGATCGAAGATGGCACACGGGAGCACTTTTGGCACACCCATACTATCATTGAATCGCTCGGCTCTCTTGCGTACACTTCGCGCCGGGCTCAAGATCATGCGGACGCCGCCCGGCAGGCCCTCGAAGTGCTGCCGCCATCCAATTACCGTACCGCTCTGGCCAGCCTCGCTGACTTCTCGGTTTCCCGAACCTTCTGAG
>JASLLH010000066.1:0-10753 GCA_030747115.1 Arenicellales bacterium | reverse complement strand
CGCACCCGGGTTAAAGCGCTGGCGACTACGGGCTGATGAGTTAAGGAGGTCTCGCTGCATTTAGGCCAATCTTTTTCATCGGCTGGCTCTAAGTGGTGAAAAGAGGCACCACAGCCCGAACCAACACAGTACCCGCCGGAGTCGATTCCGACGACTGTCTTCTCGAGACAGAGATACCTAACGAATTCTTAAAAATAACCCTGATAGCTTGTGAACAGCCGAAAATAATCATTACCGCGCCGGTGATCGACCTCATTTGTATAGTTAAGCTCGGTGACGATATTGGACTTGCCTGAGAGTTGGTAGTTGTGCATCAGCGACCACCGTGCTTCTCTAGCCGCTGGCACCAAATCAATATTTAACGGTACTGGCTTACCAGAGTGGCTAACAATAAACCTGCTTACACCGCGCTCGATATGTAGTGGCATATCAAGCCCAAAGACAAATTTATTTTTGTCATTAGCAGAATATTCAAGTTTGCTTTCAAAGCCTAGCGCATGAATATTGTCGATCCTGACAAAATCGCCCTGCTTGCTTTTACCATAGGCGTAAATAACATCGGCAAATAACCTCGCCTTATTCAGGATATTTTTCCGGTAGCCAAGATCAATATAGGTTGTAGCCGGGTCTTTAAAATCGACAACGCCATCTGGCTTAGCGCCAAGCAGGGAATTGTCTTGGGTCACCATAAAGGCGGTATTTTTAAACAGCCAGCCGATACCGACCGGGTCAATGATAGAGTCGTCTTCCTTATGGTTTTTAGAAAACCCTAACATCAGGCCTTGCTTGCCTGTGGTCTTATATGCGGTAAAAGTGTGGTAGTTCTTGAAGGAAAAGACATTGCCGTTAAATACAGCAACCCTGGAAAACTTGTCCAGGCCATAGCCAATCTCGCCAACAAACCTGTCGTTGAAAGGTGGCCGGTCAACGTCGTCTATAGATACGGTATCGGTTGAGCTCTTCGGTGGCTTGGCCCCGGGTTTAGTTGGTGAGCCGGTGCCAGTATTACTACCGCCGGCCGGACATGCCATAAACTGGCTGACACTTTTGCAACTTTTTCCGCGCATGACTTCGTCGTAGTAGACCACCTGGGTATGGTTATTACTCGCCCGGTTAGTATCTGATTTATAGATACCGAAACGAAATAATATTGCTTCATTGTTAATAGCATTCCTGCCTCGACGATCTACTTTAAGTTTTCCATTTACCCAAACTTGGAAAATGCCGTCGGCGCCGGTACTCCATTTGGCATGAATTCGAATATCGTTCCATTTATTCGAGATACGGCTTTTTGGAATAACAACTTTTGAACTGCTCCACCCTTCAAACGCATCAAACGCAATCACCATACCTCGATTTGCATCCATTCTAAACATCGCATACTGGTGAGCGCGGCCGCCCACTGTCTTGAATTGGCCATGGGTAGCCGCGATACCATTAACAAAACGAAAATTCTTGTGATACACACTCCATGCATACCAGACATCATTACCAGGACGATCCGTTGCTCCTGCCGTTAACTCAGTTCTTTCGCCCCATTTAGCCAGGTGATACTTGCAATCACCGCGCATCTTCCCTGCTCTATTTTCAAAGCGAAAACTCTGTGCGCCGGCTCTCCGGGGATGTCCAGCACCCACTACACCAACATGCCATGGGTTATGTGGATTACAGCCATGTGTCCAAAATTTTCCCCAAGAACCTGAGCCATTATCTTCTGACCATCTCTTTGAGCTTGGCGAATTAAAATCTTCCTCCCACCAGTTACCGGCAAACAACACGCCGACCAAAGAAAAAAATAACAAAACACCCGCGACAAAAATTGATAGTTTTTTCATAGCCGTGTCCTCAATAACAACCCAGCCACACTGATCATCCAGGTTACCGGTGGTAGCCCCATATAGAAAATTGAACTCGAACTATTAGGTGCAAACACCAAAGAACCAAAATGTTTGCAACCCGGTGCACCAATGAGGGCGGATGAGACATGTTGGACCAGAAGACCCTGGTTATTAATTACCCCATTAACAGATTCCTAATTTGACAGGGCATAAATTCCATTTTATTTTGTACGGTTTTTTGGGTCAATACCAGGGAGCCGGGGTGGCGATACGCAATACCTCTAGAGATAGAGAAACCACCAGGATTAGAAGACAAATCTGCCGCTACTGATTGGCGTTGCCAATAACCAGATATCCATCCACTTAACCACCCGCGCTGCTTCCCTGGTGACAGCCCTGCGCTAGCGGGGTTTTCTTTATGCCGAAAACTTGCCTGGCGGGCTGTTAAAGATATTGCTTAGCGCATCAGCCGCTGATGCTTAAGAGCAGCCGCAGCAACGATGCCTGGTGGTGATCGACCAGCATCAGGGCAAACAGCATCGCCAGGTACTGGATGGAGTAGCCGAAGGTCCGGCGTGACAGCTCGTCGCTGTAGCCACGGTAAAGGCGGATCACGTAGTAGAGAAAGCCGCCGTTCAGCACCAGCGCGCCGGTGAAGTACATCCAGCCCGACATGCCGGTGACAAACGGCAGCACGCTGACCCCGCTCAGCAGTATGGTGTAGAGCAGCATTTGCAGCAGCGTATGTTTCTCACCATGGGTAACCGGCAGCATGGGTATCTTTGCTGCCGCGTATTCCTCCCGCCGATACAACGCCAGTGCCCAGAAATGTGGCGGCGTCCAGCAGAAAATGATGAGAAAAAGCAGCAGCGAATCGGCAGCCGCCTCGCCAGTTACCGCCGCCCAGCCGAGTACCGGTGGCATGGCCCCGGCCGCACCACCGATGACGATGTTCTGCGGCGTCGCGTGCTTGAGCCAGACCGTATAGACCACGGCATAACCCACCATCGAGGCCAGGGTGAGCACAGCAGTCAGGGTATTCACCCAGTACCCCAGGATCGCCATGGACAAAAGCGTGAGCAGGCTGGCAAAGACCATGGCCCGCGGGCCGTTCACAGTGCCGCTCGGCAGCGGCCGACCGGAAGTGCGGGCCATGACCACGTCGGAGTGCCGGTCGAGCAGGTGATTGAATGCTGCGCCGGAAGCGGCGGCCAGCCCGATACCGGCCGCGCCCGGCAGCAGTAATGCCAACGGCACCATACCCTCAACAGCGAGAAACATGCCGACGATGGCCGTGAACACGATCAAGGCAACGACCCGCGGCTTGGTCAGTTCATAGTACGCGTGCAGCGATCGCGCCAGCGGCGTGGCGGGGTGTTTCCTGGAACGGGGGGAAACCTGCGCTTTCATGGCAGCCGATTATAAGTGATGGTCCGAGCCACCCCTAGCCGATACGGGACACTCTGAGCAAACGGGCAATGTCCTTGCGGATATCGGTTGGATCAGCCTCGGCCGGGTAACTCATCATCAGGTTACCCAGCGGGTCGACCAGGTAGATCCGCCGGTCACCAGTTACGGGCGAACCGGAGTCGAGCTTGAACTGCTGGGCGAGGCGCGCCAGTGCGGCAGCGCCCGCACCGAGGACCACGACCTCCGGCAACTGCAGCCGCAGGGTCTCCACCTGGCTCAGCTGGCCGGGTGCCATGGCGATAACCAGCACGCGCAGGCGCCGTGCGTTCTTGCCCTGGGTCAACCGCACCCGCGCCAGGTTATCGACCACCTGCCGGCAGGCGGCATCGCAACCGCCGCGGGCAAAGTAAACGTAGGTCCACTTACCGCCAAACGCCTGCAGCCCCACGCGCTCACCATCGGCTCTCAGCAGTAACTCATCAGCGAGTAGCCGGGGTGGTTCGATAAGTTCGCCACGATTGTTGAAACTGCCCGGCTGCCACAACCAGGCCGCAATCACTGGGGCGGTGAACACGGCGATCAGCAGCAGCAGCTGCAGGCGCTTGCGGGAATGGACAGCTCGCGCTTGTGGCGGATCCAGGTCAGTCATGGGGAGGCTCTCGCTCAGGGTCAGATTTTCTATCACGTCTTACCATCGCCAGAAAAACGCCCGCCAGCACCAGCGCCAGGGCAAACCACTGCAGAGCATAGCCGCGGTGGCGGTTGACGGCCTGCCTCCCTGGGAACGGCCATTGCCGGACGAAGCCGCCCGGCTCCTTGGCAGACAACCTCAGCACGTAGGGCTGCAGCGGGTGTGGCGCTTGCGCGTTTAGAACAGCAAGATCCAGGTTCTGGCGTAGTGCCGCTCCGGGCGGCGGCGGTTTCCGCTCGAGGGTGAACGCCTGCTGTGGCACATACAATTGTCCGGCCAGTTGCCGGCTGCCGGCCGGCACTTGTGGCTGCGGCAGTTGTGAGCGCGAACCCTGCAGCGGTATCCAGCCCCGGTTGACCAACAGGCGCGTGTCACTGCCCGAGATCCGAAACGGCGTCAATACATAAAAACCAGGGCGACCCGCATGGCTCTTGTTGTCGAGCAGGAACTGGCCAGTGGTTTCATATTCGCCGCGCGCCACTGCCGGAAAGTATTCAAGGCCAGATCCCAGCACCGCTCGCCCCACCTGCAGCGCCGGCTGAGTCGAACGTAAAGTAACCAGCTCGAGCAGGGCCTGCTTCTGTGCCCCGCGTTGCAACTGCCAAAACCCCAAAGCAAAGAGCAGACCAAGTGCCGCCAGCAAAACAATAACGGGCAACGGTCGCAACAGTGAACGCTGCCGGGACATCAGCAGGCCGATGGCAGTGGGCTGTCTGTTACCATAGGACCGCTGCCACAAGAGTGCCAGATCGCATCAATCTCTGCCTCATGATTGCAAAAATCATCATTTTGATTCTACTGGCCGCCATGGTCGCAAGCCTGGCAGTTGCTATGTTTACCATGGTGCGTGAAAAAGGGCGCGGCACCGGCACAGTCAAAGCGCTCAGTTACCGGGTGGGCATCTGGGCCGTGCTCTTTGGACTGATCGTGGCTGGACTCTACACCGGAGTTATCAAGCCGGGTAACTCGCTGCAGGTCGCGGCGATTCACGCCAGCGACTAGCCCACCCATTTGCCGGCGGGCTGAACCTCGCGCATTACCAGAGACGATAGGCGCCACCGAGCCTTGCCAGTGGCGCCCGGCATGGGCTGTTGCGTTTCGTTACAGGATATAGACGAAGATAAAGAGCCCCACCCAGACCGTGTCAACGAAGTGCCAGTACCAGGCGGCACCCTCGAAGCCGAAATGGCGATCAGCTTTGAAATGCCCGCGCAGGCAGCGAATCAGTATCACGGTCAGGGTAATTGCGCCGATCGTGACGTGCAGGCCATGAAAGCCGGTCAGCATGAAGAAGGTTGCACCGTAAACACCCGATCCCAGCGTCAGGCCCAGATGGGTATAGGCTTCCATGTATTCGCCGGCCTGGAAATACAAAAAGGCAAAGCCCAGTACTACGGTCACGAACAGCCAGAAGTTAAGTTTAGCTCGCTGGTTCTTCTTTAGCGCCCAGTGGGCAATGGTCACGGTAACACTGGAGGACAGCAGCAGTACCGTGTTCAGCAGCGGCACCCCAAAAGCGCCAATACTGGAGAACTGGCCAGGAGCAACTTCATGAGCATCAGGGCCGATATACGCTGCCCCCTGCGGCCCGGCGGTAGGCCAGGCTGCCTCGAAGCCGGGCCACAGCATTTCCTCGCCACCCAGCCACGGTACCGACAGCACCCGGGTGTAGAACAAAGCGCCAAAAAAGGCCGCAAAGAACATCACCTCGGAGAAGATGAACCAACCCATGCCCATGCGGAACGAGCCATCGACCTGGTCGTCGTAACGGCCCGCCTCACTCTCGGTCGCGACCTGACCGAACCACACAGCGATCATCAGAATGATGATGATGGCGCCGGCCACCATCAGCCAGGGGCCGGGGGCCAGGTGATGAATCTGTAGCGTGAACCCCAGCGCCAGCAGAAACAGCCCCATCGAAGTGATGATGGGCCATTTGGTCGGATCCGGCAGGTAGTAGCCTCCATGTGCTCCGCTCATTTTTCGTCCTCGGTCTAACTGTTAACTAATTTGCGTATCAGGAATTGGTCGGGGTGCGGCCCGGTACCGGGTAGACCGCGTAGGACAGCGTGATGGTCTTGACTTCGTCCGGCAACTGCGGGTCCACCACGAAAGTCAGCGGCATCAACCGCTCTTCACGGGCCTGCAGTTCTTGTGTGGAAAAACAGAAACACTCGGTCTTGCGAAAGTAGCGTGCGGCCCGGGCCGGAGTCACGCTGGGTATGGCCTGGCCGGCAGTGAGGTTGTCCACCAGGCTGCGGGCGCGATAGGCCACGGTCATCGCCTCACCAGGGTGCACCTGGATTCGGGCCCGTTCGGGGCGAGTCACCAGCCAGGGTATACCGCTGACGTTGACTGCAAACTCCACCGTAATCAAACGCGAGCTATCAACCTGTGTTGCCGCCTGGCTCGCTACAACCAGGGTTGCGCTCTTGCCGTTGAGGCCAGTGATCTCGCAGAAAACATTGTACAGCGGTACCAGCGCATAGCCAAAACCGAACATGCCCGCGACCAGCAAGAACAACCAACCAGCCAGGCGCCGGTTCTTGGTTCGTGTCGTGGTCGCACTCACAGCAGGTACTTGATGATGGACCAGGCGAATACCGCAACCACAAACAGCGCCAATACCGTAACGGTTCTGCGCACTCCGGTGCGCTGCGCCTGGTTCGCCGCCATTACAGTCACTTTTCTACTTGACCTCAGGCGCTGTGGCAAAAGTGTGATACGGCGGCGGCGAAGGTAAGGTCCACTCGAGACCCTCGGGGTTGTCCCAGACCTCGCTGGTAGCGCGTGCACCGCTGCCGCGGATGGCCTTAACCACCACCAGCAACAGGATCAACTGGGCGAAACCCATGATGAACGAACCAACCGTGGAAACCATGTTGAACTCGGTGAACTGCAGCGCGTAGTCGGGGATACGCCGGGGCATGCCGGCCAGCCCGAGGAAATGCTGCGGGAAAAAGGTCAGGTTGAAGCCGATGATGGTCAGCCAGAAATGCCACTTGCCCAGCCGCTCGTCATACATGTGGCCAGTCCACTTCGGCAACCAGTAGTAGGTACCGGCAAGCATGCCCAGCACGGAACCGGCAAAGATCGTGTAGTGGAAATGCGCGACGATGTAGTAGGTGTCGTGGTACTGGAAATCAGCCGGAGTGATGGACATCGTCAACCCGGTGAGGCCACCAACGGTGAACAAAGCCACGCAGGCAATAGCATAGAGCATTGGCGTTTCAAAGGTCATACTGCCCCGCCACATGGTCGCCAACCAGTTAAAGATCTTCACCCCTGTCGGAATCGCGATCAGCATGGTGGCATACATGAAAAAGAGTTCACCCGAGAGCGGCATCCCCACCGTATACATGTGATGGGCCCAGACGATGAACGACAAAAAGGCGATGCCGGCAGAAGCAAACACCATCGAGGTATAACCAAACAGCGGCTTGCGCGCAAAAGTCGGGATTACCTGGGAGATTACCCCGAAAGCCGGCAGGATCAGGATGTAGACCTCGGGATGACCGAAGAACCAGAAAATATGCTGGAACAGAACCGGGTCACCACCGCCGGCCGGGTCGAAAAACGCGGTGCCGAAATGGCGGTCGGTGAGCAGCATGGTCACGGCACCGGCAAACACCGGAATAGCCGCCAACAGCAGGAAAGCCGTGATCAGCCAGGTCCAGACGAACAGCGGCATCTTCATCAGCGTCATCCCGGGGGCGCGCATGTTGAGGATGGTGGCAATGATGTTGATCGAACCCAGGATTGAGGACATGCCGAGCAGGTGCACCGTGAAAATGGTGAAGTCCACACCCATACCGCCCTGGATCGTCAACGGTGGGTATAGTGTCCAGCCCGCAGCTGGCCCACCGCCAGGCACGAACAGGGAGATGATGAGCAGGGCGGCTGCAAACGGCAACAACCAGAAACTCCAGTTGTTCAAGCGCGGCAGCGCCATGTCCGGTGCCCCGATCATCATTGGAATCTGCCAGTTGGCAAAACCCACAAAGCCCGGCATCACCGCACCGAATACCATCACCAGCGCGTGCACGGTGGTCATCTGGTTGAAAAAGTGAGGGTTGATTATCTGCAGGCCGGGCTGAAACAACTCGGCCCGGATGATCAGGGACATGGCTCCGCCGACCAGGAACATGATGAAGGCAAACCACAGGTACAGTGTGCCGATGTCCTTGTGGTTGGTGGTAAAGAGCCAGCGGGTAATGCCCTTGGGCACCTCGTCGTGATGATGGTCTGCGACCGTGCTAGTCATACAGTAACTCCTGCAATAATAAAGTCTTTATTGATAACCAAAATGAAACTTGTCGGACTGGCCGAGCCCGGCTCAGCCTTGCTTTTGCTTTTCGGCCAGCCAGGCCTGGAACTCGTCCTCGCTGACCACGTCAACCACGATAGGCATATAACCATGATCCTTGCCACACAGCTCCGCACACTGGCCACGGAAGGTGCCAGTCTCATCGGCCCGCACCCACATCTCGTTCATGAACCCGGGGATAGCGTCCTTCTTGCCGCCGAATTGCGGCACCCACCAGGCATGGATCACGTCCTTGGCCGTCAACAGAAAACGCACCTTCTTGCCGACCGGCAAAACCAGGTGATTGTTCACTTCCAGCAGGTAGTGCTCACCTTTGGCCTCGTCACCGGTAATCTGCGATTGTGGGGTGGCCAGCATGCTGTAGAAGTTAACGCCCTCTTCCATGTAGTCGTAGTGCCAGCCCCATTGGAAGCCGGTGACTTTGACCACCATGTCGGACTCGGTGGTGTCCTCCATCAGCAGCAGCGCCTTGGTCGAGGGCACGGCCATGGCAATCAGGATCAGCGTCGGGATTACCGTCCACAGCACCTCAGCTTTGGTCGAATGTGTGAAACTGGCCGGTTGCGCACCGTTGCTCTTGCGGAAGCGGATGATGGAGTAAAACATGATCCCGAATACGATCAGGGAGATTATCGTGATGATGGTAAGAATCATCATGTGCAGGTCGTACTGAACGCGCCCTATTTCCGTGACCGGCCGCTGTAGATTCAACGCCCATTCCGCCTGTACATTCATCGGCAGGGCCCACAGCGCTGTGCCGGCGGCGAGGGCAGCGCCCACACCCCTTGGTTGTATCAACCGCTTAAAGATCATTGTTTTCTCCATGAGCAATGAAAGTGCATAGATACTGAAACTCTTCTAGTCAGACCCGGACCAGCAGCGAGTGCAACTGGCCGGCCGCGCATATCCGAAACAAGCAACCAGGCTCGATCAGCAAATGGAAACCCAACCCGGCAGCGCTTACCTCCAGCAGGGTCATCGCTTACCCATGCAACAGTGCCTCGACTGGACGCTCTGGTGCCAAAGGAAAAATCTCACCCAATTGACTTAAGTCAATAAAAATTGCCGCGAACCCTAGCATAGGGGAATTTATCCCGCAAGAACATTGTCCTTTTTCTCGTCCCAACCGGTGTTGCCGGTGCTCCGGCCAAAACGCCAGCGGCCGGTTCTGCGTGATGATGACCTAAACCGCAGTTTAGTCATCAGCCAGCCGGGTCGCAGCGCACCGGGACAGCGGCGCGCTGACCGTCTACCTGCCGGCCGCTCGCCCAGGCCACCGCGAATACCACTTCCCAGGTTGCAGCTAAGCGGTCATCGTCAGCCGGCAGGCGGGCGTAAGCCTGCGCGAAGCGCGCCCAACGGCCGGGTGCGGTAAGCGTGCGGCGCCTGTCTGCCAGCACGTTGGTTCCGCCCAGGGCCCGCAGGTCGGCGACCAGGCCCTTCAGTTCCGCGTAGGTCAGGGTCAGCAGGTCGACGTCCAGCACCGGCTCGCTGAAACCACACGCCAGCAGCGCGTCACCGAGATCGTGCATGTCGACCAAAGGATGTACGTGGCTTGTGTTATCGACCTGGGCCCAGGCGGTTCTCAGTTCCTGCAGGCTGCCCGGGCCGAGACTGGTAAACGCCAGCGCACCACCGGGCCTTAGAACCCGCGCACATTCGGCGAAAACCGCCCCGGTATCACACCAGGGCAGCAGCAAGTTGGAAACCACCAGATCAAAGGAACCCGTGGCCAGAGGCAGTTGCATGGCATCGCCACTAAGACGCACCAGTCCAGGCTCTGTTGTTGGCCACCGCAGCAGTTCCGGGCAGACATCTACTCCCGCCAACTGGGCTGCCGGATACTGCCGGGCGAGTTGTCGTGCCTCGACCCCTGCTCCACAGCCAAGGTCAAGCACGGCAGCAGGCGCGAGTGCCAGATACTCGAGCCGCTCGAGGAGTTCACGGCCCACGCGGCGGCCCAGCACGTTGGCCCCGGCATCAAGCGCGGCAGTTCGGGCAAACGCCCGCTGCAGGGCACAGCGGTCGAAAAGGTCAGAAAACTCGGGCAACGGGCTTTACTCCAGGATCTGCCGTAATTGCGGAGACGGTGCGGAGATAGTACCCCGCGCACTGTGAAAAAGCGCACAGCACCGGCGCAAGAAGATGCGCTTTAATTGTGCTGCGATCCACCACCACGGGCCCGACCACTCCGATCGGCCGGCAATGCTCCGACATGATCCGGCAATTTCTGCTCCAGGCGCTGACCTTCGTGCTGCCGCCGCAGTGTCTGCTCTGTCGCGATGGGCCGGAATGGCGCCACGGCTTGTGCCAGCGCTGCTGGCAGAGCCTGCCGGCAAACCACCCGGCCTGCCCACGCTGTGCGCTGCCAATGCCCAGGCCGTTGCTGTGCGGCACTTGTCAACGCCGGCCACCACCGTTCGACCGGGTCATTGCCCCGCTACGCTACCAGGAGCCGGTTGACCAGATGCTGTGTGCGCTTAAGTA
>JASLLH010000065.1:0-11384 GCA_030747115.1 Arenicellales bacterium | reverse complement strand
AACCCCCCTTCATCGTCCCCAAATGCGAAGAGGACGTCACCGGTTCCGGGGCGCCGGTCACGGTAGACGCCAAGGGCAGCGGTGGCGGAACGACGCTTTATCTCACGCAGTACAGCGCGCGCGATTGGATCGGGGATCTCAAGAGTTTCCGTATAAAGGATGACGGCAAGCCCGGAGGGCAGCAGTGGAGTGCCGCGGCCAAACTTGATGGCAGTGGTGCAAACGAGAGCACCCGGGTGCTCCTGACCTGGGGCAAGCCAAACGCCAAGGCCAAAGACCCTAAGACCGACTCCGATGGGGTGGCCTTCCATTGGGACAACCTGTGGGCCACCCAGAAAAGTGACCTGCGTATTGAAAACGATGGCAGTTGCGGAACTGTAGCCGCCGCCGAGGATCGGCTGGACTATCTGCGCGGAGATGAAAGCGAGAAAAGCTTGCGCAAGCGCAAGAGCCTGCTGGGCGCCATCGTCCACTCACGGGCCATTTATGTCGGTGACCCGATTCTCGACTGGCCGGATGCAGGCTACGCGGCATTTAAAGCCGCCCACCAGAAACGTGAGCCGGTAATCTATGTCGGCGCCAACGATGGTGCCCTGCACGGTTTCAGGGCAAAAGACGGCCAGGAAGTGATCGGCTATTTTCCGGCCAGCCTGTTCGATACTGGCAGCAGCTCTGGCCTGCACTACTTCACCAGTGATGATTACCAGCACAGCTACTACGTTGATGGCACTCCGGCGGTCAGCGATGCTTTTATCAAGACCCACGCGATCGGCAGCCCGAGGTGGCACACGGTGCTGGTCAGTACTCTGCGCGGCGGTGGCCGGGGCCTGTTTGCCGTCGATGTGACCGACCCGGCCCTTTTCACCGAGGCCAATGCCAGATCACTGGTACTGTGGGAGTTCAACAACAGCCACGACCCCCACCTGGGCTACACTTTCAGCGAGCCGACCATTGCCCATCTTAATAACGGCCGCTGGGCGGCCATCATCGGTAACGGCTACGAGGACACGGCCGATGACAAGACCGGCGGCCAGGCCCAGCTTTTCATCATCTACTTGGACGGCGGCGTCGATGGCACCTGGACTGAGGGCAAAGATTACCTGCGGCTCACTACCGGGGCTGGTTCAACCAGCGAACGAAACAGCCTTGGTACCCCGGCGGTAGTGGACTTAAACGGCGACGGCATGGTCGACCGGGTCTATGCGGGTGATCTTGCGGGCAAGTTGTGGGCATTTGACCTGACTGACAAAGTACAGGCCAACTGGGCGGTGGCCCACGGCAGCAAAACTGGGCCTAAACCACTATTTGAGGCAACAGATACCACCGGCAAGGCCCAGCCGATCACGGTCGAGCCCATAATAATGCGCCAGTTTGCCGCCGGTGGCGGGCCACAGCCTAACCTGATGGTCTTTTTTGGCACCGGCAAGTACATCCTGGAAGAAGACAAGGGCAACACCGACCCACAGAGCTTCTACGGGGTCTGGGACCGCGGCGACAGTAACTTGACCAGAAAAAACCTGGCACAGCAGAAGATCCTCGTTGAGACTGTTCGACCCCAAGGCAAGGGCCGGGTGCTTGAGCCCGATCTAGTGGTCGATTACCGATGGCAAAGTGACAAGCACTATGGCTGGTACCTTGATCTGCCCGAAAAAGGCGAACGGGTGGTCAGCGATGCCAAAAGCCGCGGTCAGATCGTTCATTTCAACAGCATCATTCCTGATCCGGAAGATTGCGCCTTCGGCGGCACCGGCTGGATGATGTCGGTCGCTGCTCACAATGGCGGCAGCCCGCAAAAGGACAGCCCGGCGTTTGATTTTGACGAAGACGGCGCCATCACCGTGGCTGGCGACACCGTCGAGTTTCGCAAAAAGCGCTATGCCTATGCCGGCAAGAAGTTCGAGGGTGACAAGGGTGAGCCCACCGGGCCCACGATCGTCGCCACTGGCGGCCAGCACCTGCGCTATACCGCCGGCACCAAGACCGATGAAGGCGGCGAGGTCGAGGCGCAGATGCTGGAAAAACTCAAAGGATTGGCCGGTCGACTCTCCTGGCAGCAGATGTACCCGGAGATCTTCTTGCCCTAATTAGCCAGCCTGAGTGTCCCGATAGCACTGGGCGAATGACTCCGTCCCGCCAGCGCGAACCCGGGGCGACAGGTGTCTGCCCTGCGACTGCACGCTCTCTCCCTGATGGCGTACACTTGTGTTCCACCACAATAGCCGGAACAGCCAGCATGCGTAGCAGCCCGCAGCAAAGCGGTTTTACCCTGATAGAACTGATGATCGTGGTGGCAATCATCGGCATACTCGCCGCTATCGCAGTGCCGATGTACAGCGATTATGTCACCCGCAGCCGGCGCACCGACGGGCAGGCCGCGCTGCTGCAGGTAGCGCAGGAGCTCGAGCGCTGCTATACCCAGTACTCGGCCTACAACAACAATAATTGCTCGGTGGTGTCCGGCGGTGCAGTGAGCCAGAACTCCCCCGAGGGTTTCTACGCCATCGCGGCCGCGGGCGGCAATCTCACGGCAACCACGTTTATCCTCACCGCCACACCGCAGGGCGCTCAAGCGAACGACACCGACTGCACGACCCTGACTTTGAACCAACTGGTTGTAGCGGGGGCCACCGGTGCTGACACCAGCAAATGCTGGTAGTTGTCTGGCGTAATCAAGGGCCTGCACCATTGTGCCTGCCATTGCCGCGACTGAAAAAAGACCCGCACTTTCTACCAGAATGTTCTTGGCCTGGCGTCGGTGGCGGTGTGCTCCTTGCCGGCAAAGCCACTGCCTCTCTTCGTCCGATTTGTTTTTGAACTTGACTCTATCGCTGCTGCTTTCGACACGCTTGTCGCCCTCATAGTCGAAAGCCGGATTCTCTGGGGTGCCGGAAAATCCGGCTGAGCGCTGTCAGTTTTTTGCGTCAGCGATAAGGCTGGCGGATCACGGTCTTCCACTTGGCCGGCGCCGCTTTGCGTATATCGCTCAAATAAATCTCGTGGTGGCGCCCGCAAAGTGTACGGCCCTCACTGGCGATGAATTGGTGCACTCGCTCGACAGTAGGGCCCTCCTCTGAAAACGGCCCGAGGTGCAGGGTCTGGGCCGCCTGGCCCTCAGTGAAGGATTCGAAGCGTAATTTTTCGAGCGCGGCAAGTGGCTTTTTCTTTGCCACCTGGGCAATGGCCTGCGCGTAGAGCTCCTCGTCGATGAACTCGGGCTGCATGATCATGGCGCTCCAGCACCATTCGTCCTTGCGGCCCTCGGTGAATGCGGTCGGGTCATCGGCCGACCACAGCGCCTCCAGCGGCAGCACGCCGTAGTCAAGCTGCCGCGGGCCTTTTTTAATCATGAACTTCAAGGTGTAGGAAACGCTGAAGAGCGCCTCCACCGCGGCGGCAAAAACCTCGGAGCTATTAGGGTCACCCTGGCCGTCGGTCATGATGAAATTAAACGCCGGCACATCTACCGTGACTACCTTCTTGGCCGAGGGCCGGTAAAGGGCGGCGAGCTCTTTTTTAAAATCAATTTTTTCCACTTATCGGTGCCGTATCTCCCGGGGCGCTTACGCAGCTCTTAGCTTGACTGGGCTGGATCTTAACGCATTGCGCGCGCATAAAAATGTGCCGGCTTAAATTTTCAGAGCCGTGCACTTTTAGGCTTTTCCCGCTTTTGGCGGGGCAGAAAAGAATGCCCCGGTAATCACGCCGGGGCATTCTTGACCGCAACAACTGGCCGCGCTTCTTTACCCGTCCTGCTCGTCGGGCAGAATGAGGTTGAGCACAACGGCAAGCAAAGCTGCCGGCAGCAAGCCCGATGTCAGCAACAGCGGCAGGGTATGTCCACCGACGTGCTGCAGAGACTCGGGCACCATTTTCAGGCCCAGGCCTACCGACAGTGATATTGCCAGGATAAACATGCTGCGTTTGTTCCAGTTGACATCACCAAGCATATTGACTCCGGCACTGACCACCATTCCGAACATCAGTATTACACCGCCGCCCAGTACTGAGATGGGCATTGAAGACACGATCGCTCCAACCTTCGGAACCAGTCCACAGATAATCAGGAAGACGGCCCCGAGCGTGACTACCGACCGGCTCATCACACCTGTCAACGAGACCAGGCCAACGTTCTGGCTGAAAGACGTATTGGGCAGGCCACCGAATACTCCGGCGACGGCCGTGCCCAGGCCATCGGCAAAGGTGCCACCACTTAGCTCCTTATCCGTTGCTTCTCGTCCAGCACCACCTTTGGTGATGCCCGAAATATCGCCAACGGTTTCAATGGCGCTGATGATGCACATAAGGCACATTGCGATGATTGCAGCAATGTTCAAGTCAAAGCCATAACTGAATGGCTGCGGCAGGGCAAACCAGGCAGCGTTGGCTATTCCAGAGAAACTCACAGACCCCATGGGTATGCTGACAATATAGCCAACGATCAGGCCTACCAGGATCGCCGCACTCGAGAGAATACCCTTGCTGTAAAACTTCACGCCCAGGGCTACCACGATAACTACCAGAGCCTGAAACCAGTGGCTGGCTGAACCCCAATCGGGCTTGCCCTTGTTGAAGTCTCCCGCACCACCGGCCGCATATTCAATCCCGATTGGAATCAACATCAGGCCGATGATCACAATGACAAGGCCTGTGACCAGCGGCGGAAACCAGTTTCGAATACGGCCAATAATGGTGCCGATGAGTGTGTGAAAAATACCGGCAATGACGATGCTGCCAAACAAAGTCGCCATGCCGGCGGTTTTGACGATGGGAATCATTACCGGGATGAAGGCAAAGCTGGTACCTTGCATCACCGGCAATCGTGCTCCTACCGGGCCAAAACCTATGGTTTGCAACAGCGTCGCGATACCGGCAAACAGCATGGACATCTGGATGAGGAAAATGGCATCGGAACTGCCAAATGCAAATCCTGCTGCGCCGCCAATGATGATCGCTGGAGTGAAGTTGCTGACAAACATCGCCAGCACGTGTTGCAGCCCCAGCGGTATTGCCTCTGCCATAGGCGGTGCGTAGTCCGGGTTTCGTGCGTCTGTCATATTGAGGAATCCTCGTGTGGATAGGGGAGTACCGCACCTGTACTGGACGCTGCTAACCGCTATGCGGCACAGGGGCGATTATAGGTTTTTCGGCATATTTGTGACAGCCATCACATACATTTTTTTTCATACTGCTACATTCCTTTTCCACTGAAATGAACCGAAAATGAATGATAGCCATGAGGGCAATAGTTATGAAAAAAATAGCACTTTTAGCAATCGCGGCTGCCCTATTTGGCTCTGCCGCTTTACCTTCCGTTGCTGTTGCGCAACAGGAGGGAAACCTTCGTTACTCAATCACGGTAGCCAAGTTCAAGAATGAGGCGAGCTGGCACGGTCAATGGAGTGTTGGTGATGGCTTTGCCACCATGATGACCGATGCCCTTCAGGAATCCGGCAACTTCATCGTGCTCGGTGATAGCGGGATGCGCGAAGATTCGATGAAAGAACAGGACCTGGTAGCCAGTGGGCGAACTGCTCAAGGCAACAAATCCGCCAAAACCGGGCGGCTGACCCCTGCACAGTTACTTGTTCGCGGATCAATCACCCATGTTCAGAAAAGCACAACCGGTGGTGCCGGCGGAATCAGCATTGCCGGCGTTAAACTCGGCGGGGGCAAAGACAGCGCCGAAGTCAACATCACCATCTACCTCGTCAACTCTGAAACCGGGCAGGTTGCCGCCTCTACACGTGTTGCCGGCAAATCTGACCGGAAGTCGTTCTCTCTTGGTTACTTTGGCTCAAAACTCGGTGGCCTCACTGGTGGATTGTCAGGGTTTGAAAAAGACAACGTTGGCAAAGCCTGCCAGGATGCCGTTGGCCAAGCAGTGGCATTTTTGACTGAACAACTTGAGGATGTTCCCTGGGAAGGCACTATTATTCTCGCCAAGGGAGGCAAGATCGTGATGAACCGGGGAAATCGTGAAGGAGTCCGTGAAGGCATGGTATTTGTCGTTGGGGATACCGAAGAGCTGGTAGACACTGATACCGGTGAAGTCCTCGATGTGGAGGTTACTGAAATCGCCAAAGTAGAAGTCTCCAGGATTAAGGATAAGATTGCGTACCTGAAGGCCGTTTCGGGCGATATATCAGAAATTCAAAAAGGAATGTCGGTCACCCCGGCAAGCTAATGCTGCTCGGTTATTGCCATCGATATTGCCCTGGCAATGGTCGGCCAGGGCAAGGGGGCGGTGTAAGGGCTTGCCATATTTTCCCGGCGTCGAGAAGGCACGCGGCAAAACTCGGCTAACTTTTTAGGGCCTGCACAAACGGGCGCATATAGTTGCGCCAGGCAGGCGACACAGCAGTTTTTCAGGCGTTTACCTGGCTACTCAATAGCGCAGCGTTAATCATCATCTGATCTGATGACCATCTTGCCCTGCGCAAGGCTGGCATCCAGATCGGTTTCATCAACTTCCTCGTGCACCAGGTTCTGGTGACAATCAATGCAGGTAGCGCCCTCGGTCAGCATCTTCTGGTGCTCGTCTTCTGCCTCACCCGATGGCCGGGGATTTCTGTGGCAATCTCTACAGGTAACGCTGTCCCAGCGCTTCAGGTTCATGCGGGCATGGTGCGCCATCTCCAGCCGGCGCTCGTTGAACTGCTGCTCTGACGAGTAATCGCCGGTCATCTCCAGCCACAATTCGCGTACGCCATCCAGAATGTGCGTTTGCACCGCCAGGTGGAAGTTCCCTATACCCTGGGGTATATGGCAATCCTTGCAGCCAGGATTGATGCCCAGAGCACTATAGTGGTCCGATTCCCTGAGTTCGTCAGCCGGGTATGACATGGAATGGCAGGAGGTGCAGAAAGTTGTCGTCGAAAGAGCGGCTTCGCCACCGATCACGACTGCCACCACTGCCAAGGTAATGATCACCGACCAGAGTATGGCAACCCATTGACGCCTGCAGGCCTGCACCAGCCGCCCCATACCCGTTATTCCCCACCCAATGGCTTGGCCGTGTCCTGGAATTCCTGATGGAACGGCGGCAGCGGTGGGCCCGTGAATACACCATCCAACTTGAAGTGCTGGTGCATTGCCTTCTCGTTACGCACGTACTTGTCAAAATCAAACGTGTACTTGGCGTCTACCTCCGGTGTGAAAGGCGTATAGGGCTCTTTTGCCCCCGCCCAGGAAGACTCCTGGTAGTTCAAATGGCATGCATTACAGCGGTCGATAAACTCGAACTCTTCCCCTTTATCTACCAAGGCCTGGCGCGGCATGGTTTCTCCTTTCTTCTTGTATTTATCTGCAGCTTTTCTGTGCAAGCGCCGGTACTTCTTTCCCGGTCCATGACAGGATTCACAGCCTACGCCAATTAGATACTTGCTCGGATCCGCTATCTCATAGCCGCCTTCCTGGCCATAACCGGTCACATGGCAGGCCACGCATTTTTCATCTGCCGTATAGTCCTGGTCGGGATCCAGTCCTGCCTTCTCCTTGGCCTCGGCCTTGGCGCCCGCCTCGAGTGACTCGAACGCCTTGGCGTGGCCAGTCTGGCGCCACGACTTGTACTGGCTTTTATGACAACCGCTGCATTTTTTTCGGCCGTCGTAGGCAAAATCTTCAGCAACAACAGCTGGAGAAATAGCCAAAAAAACGACACTCAACAGTACCGAAAAAACAGTTGTTCCCATTTTTCCCGTGAAGGACATAGCAATCGATAAGTAGTATCTGAAATCGCTCAACCGTTTACCAGCGGCTGGGTTGATACCTTAGAGTTTTCCGTCGATAACTTTGGTTCCAGTCTATACACCCAGTAATGTTTCTTTTGGTAGACAAGATCCAGCACCCCGGCCTGGATTGGATCTGACGTGGTAAACGGCAACAACTTGGCCAGCAGCGTATTCTGGCTCTTTTGGTCGGCAAGAAAATAAACCCGTATCATTTTCTCATTCATCGGCTGAATGGCATAACTTTCATAGCCTTCCTCGTTAAGCCACTCTTTTATTCGCCCAGCGATGCCGTGAATATCGTTACTTTTTGGGAAATCTCGAAAACCGATAGCAAATCGCTCCGGATACATACTTCCCAACTTATATGCGTCTCTCAAATCTAAAATCAGAAATGCGTCTTCGCGCGCCCCAGTAATCTGTCGCAACAGCGCGGCTCCTGTTGACTCATCAGCAAGAAGAGCCTGCGTGAATTCCTCAAACGCCCGGGCCTTTGTCTGACTTTCGTTAACACCCCAAAAACTGGTCTCAAGTGCCCGAATCACTGGTCTGAGCGGGTTCCATTCCGCTGGCAAAATCAATGGCTGAGACAAGTGTTCGGAAAACGGGTAGTTCCGGTCTGTTAGTACATCCAGACGGGCCGACACATCCCACCACGCCAGGAGCACTGAATCAGTCACCGAGTGCTTACGGATGGCCTCTGCCAGAGTGGTCGTTTCCTGAAAGTCGCCACTGATATTAATGAACGGCTCGTTCAGGTCGCTGTGCCAATCCAGAAGCACAGGGCCAGATCCCTCGGACTCTGCTACATGGAGTGCAACAAGGGGCTCGTCCGAGGCTTCCAAGCGGAGCTCATACTTCTTGATAAGTAGATCGGGGTATTGCTCCGGGGACAAATTCAGGACTGGAAAGTCACCCGCAGCGCCCTCGGCTACAAGAACATATCGATAGGGCGGGGAAGGTGGCTTGAACTCATTCCAGCCCAACCACCCAACTAACGCAAGACCTCCCGCCAGCAGCAAGCCGGCCGCCAGCGGGAGGCCCTTGATTCTCTCTAGCATCGGTCAGCGGGGCCCCATGCAGGGGCCCCATCTAACCGAGGTGGAAATTCCCGGAACTATATTCAGCTTTCCCTACTTTTGGAAAGATTACGTTTGCGCCGGTGGTATCCCGCCAATAACATGCCAGCCAGCAGCATGCCTACCCCCAATCCACCCAGTGACGCCTTTTTCAGGTTGGTATCCGGGATCAACAAACTGCTCTGCTTCTGAGCTTCGAGCGCGGCGATACGGTTCTTTAAATCCGCCGTTTCCCGTATGGTCGTGTCCATATCCATGATCTCGGCGTAATCACCCATCAACGATGCCCAGCCGTTGGAATAGGTGTAGTTGCCCGGATTAAAGTGGGCCAGGCCTTTGTAGAGCTTGATGATGTCGTGCTCCCACATCTCGGTATACACGCGCTCAATGCTCGTCGGGTTATTACCCCTGGCCCAGAACAAACCATAGAACCCGCCTGCCGCGTCTGCTTCAGGTGCCGGTGGTACGGGCCGATTGGTCTTCTGGCCCACTAACAGGCCTTCATCGTAAAGATCATTCACAACCTTTTTGGCCGCTTGCTCGTAAACGAGGCCCTGCTTTATCCCATTGTCGACCTGGCTCAACATCGCCCGGGCAAAACTCTCGGAGTGACAGGTCGTACAGGTGGTAACCCATGCTTCCTGACGGCTCGTGAACCATTCATGACCCAGGTTATCAGCGATTGCAGGAACCGGGTTAAACGCCCAGCGGACCTTGCGCACCACGTTGTGGCCGAACTTACCCTCGTTCTCCATATGGCAATAGGCACAGGTCGGAGCAGTTTGGCCACCCTTAGAGATAGCTTCTTTCAGTTGAACTTCCCAATCCCATTGATCGCCCATCGTCTGGTAGACGGCGCCGTGCTTTGACACCATGTAGTTTTCGAACTCATTGTGATCGACGCCGTTGTGGCAGTTCGCACAAGCTTCTGGCTTGCGAGCTTCGGCGGCCGAGAACTGATGCCGCGTATGGCAGGTATCGCACCTGTTTTGATTGATGTGACAGGCAGTGCACCCTTCTGCAATTTCACGTTCTTCCATGCCAGCCCAGATAGCCGTTTCTACGTTGGCTTTGTAGTCAAGCGCGTGGGATGGACGGCCGGCTGGCCACTGGTCCTGGGGCCAGGTGATGGTATCGCGCTCCGATTCCCGCTCGGCGAATTCCTGAAGATGGCAGGTGCCACACACATCAGCGGTAGGCATACGGATATCCTTGGTGTGATCCGCCTTGGCAGTCTGCCGTACTCCTACGTGACAATCCATGCAGCTGACGTCGCTTAACTGCTCGCCCTCTGCAAGTGCTCCCAGAGAACGAAGGTTGTTCTCGACAGTTTCCAGTTTTTCCTTCTTGTAGTAGCGGCTGTCTGCTGGTGACATGTTGCGGACTGCGCTTAAGTTTGAATGGGTGCTCTTTTTCCACGCAACAACATGCCCGGGTGTTTCATCAGTATGGCAACTTACGCATTCCTCGCGCGTAGATACTTCCTTGACCGAACTCGGTGATGTGTAAAAAGACAGCGGATCAAGGTACGCGCTCATCGCGATCGGCTCCCAGTACTTGGCAAGGGAACCCTTGCCCGCACCCTGGGCGGGGTCAAGATAGCGCTCGGTCAACTTGTCATAGAGTTGCTTGGGTGAGGCCGATTTGGAAATACCCAGGGCCTCATAAGTCTCCTTCGGGATATCGGCTTTGACGCTTCCTGTACCAAGCAGAAATACCAGTGCCAGGACAGAAACCCAGATTTCGCTGTTTGAGATTCGCTTCACCATGACCCTCCTTTAAACCTGTTGCCAACCGTTGTAGTTTGCTGGTCTTCTCGACCCATTAACAATAAAAAATTTGTTGGATTTCCGAAGAGCCGTCAAATGAAAACCTGATGGGTCCATTGGTGCCACTCAATGGTGTTACTATGGTGCCATCAGTCATTGGCTGTTGGACCTAACAGTGGCGGAAAATTATGCGCATATGTCAACCATCACCCCGTAATCGGTGCACTGGAGGAGTCCTATGCAACTGGCCCTGAAACTTCGGCCGAAAAGCAATACAACGCTGCAGAACCAGTTGTTCGCGGCAATCCGCGAGCAGATTCTTCAAGGCAAGTTGAAAGCTGGCGCAGTGATGCCCGCCACCAGGGTCCTTGGCGAGCAACTAAGCGTATCCCGCAATACGGTCGTACTCACCTACGAACGCCTGGTCGCGGAAGGTTACCTGGAGAGCCGCCCAACGGTAGGCACTTTCGTTACTTCTGCGTTACCGGAAAATGCCTTGTTCCTCCAAAGGTTCTCGGATAGTGGCTCCGGTTTCGCTGACCAAGACGCTGCTGAGCGTTTGACAGCGCGCCATCCGATACTCTTCCAGGGGCGCGCTCAGAAAGTGGTCAATCCAAATCAGCACAAGCTGTCGGCAGACTTCTGGGTAGGCGGGCCAGATCCACATTCATTTCCCCTGAAATCCTGGCGGCGGCGCTTGTTGCACCATTTATCTGTCGCTGGCGCCCACCTGACAACCTATAACAACCCTGCCGGAATCCCGGAACTGCGTAAAGCCATTGCCGACCATTTGGGCCCTGCCCGCGGCA
>JASLLH010000064.1:1779-11442 GCA_030747115.1 Arenicellales bacterium | reverse complement strand
TCGTTACCCATGCCGATACTGGCCTCGGTAATCGGCGCGATCATGAGGCCGGCGAGGCCAGCTATGACCGCACCCGCGGCAAACACCAGGGTAAAGAGATAGCGGATATCCACTCCCAGCGCCCCGACCATACGCCGGTTGGAAGCACCGGCACGGATCAGCATGCCGACCCGGGTTCGGGTTACCACCACGTACAGGCCAGCGGCAATCAGCAGACCAACGCTGATGATGAAAATGCGGTAAACCGGAAACCTGATGCCCGGCAATACTGTTACCTGGCCATTGAGAATCTCCGGCAAGGCAAAAGTCAGGCCTTCGGGTCCCCAGATGATGTGTACCAGCGTGTCGGCCACCAGGATCAGCCCGAAAGTGGCAAGAATCTGTTCCAGGTGATCCTCCTGGTACAAGTGCCGCACCACCAGCAGTTCCACCACCATGCCTACGATCAGGGTCAGCGGTAAGGTCAGGAGCAACGCCAGCAGAAAAGAATCCAGCCACAGAGTCAGCGTGGCGCAAAAAAACGCGCCGACCATGTAGAAAGACCCATGGGCCAGGTTGATGAAATCCATAATGCCAAACACCAGCGTTAAGCCGGCAGCGAGCAGGAACAGCAATACCCCCAGTTGCAGCCCGTTCAGAACCTGGGTAACGACCAGCGTGGCATCCACAATCAGGCTGTCCTGGGCCACCCCTGGCCGGGCGAAAGAAGAAAATGCGTTGGTTTGACGTCCTGGCTCACTGGCTGTTGCTCCGCTGATCGAGGCTGCACGCACGCATAACCAGATCGGGGCGGCTGAGGCCGCCCCGGCTGGCCGGGGCCAAGCTAACTGACCCCGGTGCTACTTGCCCAAAACAGTACTGCGGCTGTCTAGATTTTGCACTCGCCTACGTAGGTGTCCTGGTGATCCTTGAGCACGGTATCGATAACCGAGGTCGTCCAGTTGCCGTCGCTGTCCTCAACCACTTTGCGCAGGTAAAAGTTCTGGATCGGGAAATGGTTCTTGCCGTAACTGAATGCACCCCGGACTGACGGGAAATCGGCCTTTTCCATCGCCGCGCGCATGCCGTCCATGTCAGTCAAGTTACCGCCTACTGCCTCGACCGCACTCTTGATGAGAAACACGGAGTCGTACGACTGGGCAGCATAGAACGACGGGTAGCGGCCATACTTTTTCTTGAAGCCAGAGACGAACTGGTGATTCTGCGGGTTATCGAGGTCCGGCCCCCAGAACTGGGTGTTGAGAGACCCGAGCACCGCTTTCATTTTCGCCTGCTGCAGTTTCGGCAGGGCAATAGAGTCGATGGTAAAGACAGTGTACAGCGGCAACTTGTCCGTCAGGCCCGCCTGCTCGTACTGCTTGACAAATGCGCCACCGGCCTTGCCCGGGTAGAAAACGAATATCGCGTCGGCACCGGAGGCGCTCGCCTTGGCCAACTCGGCCGAGAAGTCAAGTTGCGCATCCTTGCCCCACTTGGTCATGTCCTTGCCGACAATTTCGCCTTTGAAGGTTCGCTCCACACCGGCCACCATGTTCTTACCGGCCGCATAGTTCGGTGACATGATGTAAAGCTTCTTGATGCCCCGCTGGTTCAGTACCTCACCCATAGCCATTGGGGTCTGGTCGTTTTGCCAGGAAGTCGAAAAGAAATTCTTATTGCATAACTTCCCGGCCAGCTGGGATGGCCCGGCATTGGAACTGATCAAAAACTTGCCGGCACCCAGGACCGATTTCTGTGAAGCCAGCAATACGTGCGACCAGATATAGCCGGCCACAAAATCAACATCATCAGACTTGACCAGTTTGTCCGTCACCTGCTTGCCGGTCTCGGGCTTGAAGCCGTCGTCGCCGAAGATCACTTCCACGTCCAGCCCGGCCATTTTGCCGCCGATATCCTCGACCGCGAGGTTGACGGCATCCTGCATGTCTTTGCCGATGACCGCCGCGCCGGTCGTAAGGGTGGTGACAAAACCGATCTTGACCTGGTCGGCAGCAGCGGCTGGCAATGCCAGCAGAGCAGCAGCAACTGACAACACAGCAATGCGAAATTTCATTACGTATCCTCCTTGGTAACCTGCCCGACAACCGGGCAAGGGTTGTTATTACACAAACATTATTGCCGGAAGGCACGAGCGCAGAGCGCCCGTTGGGCTACCGACCCCCGGTAGGGAAAACCCGCATCACTATGCGGTATTGCAGGCACTTTAATATGATCGTCAGAGCCATGCAACTTCGCTGCAGCCTGGGCATGGCCATTTCGCTGCAGGCAAGTCCTACCGACCTGCGAGAGGCCCGCTCCCATACCTGTCATAACGCAACCAGGGTATCGAGGAAAGCGGTGCAAGCCGCCAGCACTGCCGCGGGCTGATCTCGGTGTGGGGAATGGGCGCAATCATCCAGCATATGCCGCTGTACCCGGCCCGCCACCTGTGACTCGATTGCCTCCAGTTGAGCGACGGTACCGTACTCATCATCGCACCCCTGGAGCAGCAATATCGGCACCGTGATAGCAGGCAGGTACTGCTCGATGTTCCAGTGGAAAAAATCCTCATGCAGCCAGATATCATTCCAGCCCCAGAAGGTCTCGCTCACGGAACTGCCGTGGTAGCGCGAGAGCTTATTCGACAGGTCGGTCGTACGATACAACTCGGCTGCCTGGGCAATGCTCTTTACGCTCAACGGCTCTACAAATACGTGGGGCGCTAACAGCGCCAAACCTTTGATCCGATCATTCGATTCACTACCGGTATGAATAATAGCGATCGAGCCGCCATCACTGTGCCCGACCAATATGGCCGAGTTGATGGCGAAGGCATCCAGCAGCTTCGGCAATACAACCAGCGCTTCGTGGTGCATGTAATCGGGTTGCCGCGGCAAATCAGCGGGGCCGGAGTTGCCGTAGCCGGCGCGGCTGTAGTTGAGCGCACTGAGGCCGGTAGCAGCCGCCAGTTGCTCTGGAAAGTCGCGCCACATTCGGACACAACCGAGCCCCTCGTGCAGAAATACCAGAGCCGGCGCACTGACCGATGGCTGTGGTCCCTGCCACTCGAATTCCAGAGTGCAGCCATCCACTTCCAGCATGCCGGAGCGGCCCGCCTGTGTCACCCTGACGCTCCAGCTCGCAATTTGAACCTGCGCACTTTACCGGTCGCCGTCTTGGGCAATTCATCGAGAAACTCTACCCACCTTGGGTGTTTGTATGCCGCCAGCTGTTCGCAAGCAAAACTCTTGAGCTGGTCAGCAACGGCTGCACAGGCCTGGCCAGGGTCTGTCAGTACCACGAATGCCTTGGGCTTGATCAGGCCGCCATCATCGGCCTGCCCCACTACCGCACATTCACCAACCAGAGGATGGCGCAGTAATACCGATTCGACCTCGAACGGCGAGACCCAGATTCCACCCACCTTCAGCATGTCATCGCCGCGCCCACAGTAGTGATAGTAGTTGTCCTTATCTACGACATATTGATCACCGGTGCGGGTCCAGCGCCCGACAAAGGTTCGGATAGTCTGCGCCTGCCGGTTCCAATAACCGGCCGCCGCGGACGGACCGGCGACCAGTAGCTCCCCAATCTGCCCAGCGCCGAGGGTATCGCCCGACGCATCCACCAACCTGAGCTGGTAACCAGGGACTGCGGTACCAGTGCTGCCGTAACGCACCTGCCCCGGTCGATTGCTGAGAAAAGTTTGCAGCATCTCGGTACTACCGAGCCCATCGACGATTGCTATACCCGACAGCGCCTGCCAGCGCCGGCCTGTCTCTTGTGGCAGTGGCTCGCCTGCAGAGACGCAAAGACGCAGTGATGCCGGCAACTCACCTGCGATTTCCTCAGAATCGGTCAGCAGTCTGTGGTAAAGCGTCGGCACGGCGCAGAATATGGTCGGGCGATGCTCGTGGATAACGCTATAGACCGTTTCCGGAGTCGGCCAAACTGCGCTCACCACGGAAGTCGCACCAACCGAGAAGGGGAAGGTCATCGTATTACCCAACCCGTAGGCGAAGAACATCTTCGACGCCGAGAAGACCCGGTCGCCCCGGTGAATCCCCAGCACACACTGGCCAAACAACACCGCTGTGTGAATCAGGCTGCGGTGCATATGTAACACGCCCTTAGGTTGGCCGGTCGAACCTGAGGTGTACAACCAGAAGGCAATATCGTCCGCGGTAGTTGGCGCCGCCTCAAGCTCCACTGGTGCTGCCGCCATCAACCGTGACAAGTTGCTCTGGCCAGCCGCGCCATCATCCGTCGTGATCACCCGGTACGACGATGAATGAGCGCCTGCCGGTACAGCGAACTTGTCGGCAAGAGACCGCTCCACCACCAGCGCTCGTGCCCGACTGTCGCTCAGCACCTTCATGCAGTTCGGCCGAGTCAGGCGGGTGCTAATCGGCACCGGAACAGCACCGATCTTGATCGCGCCCCAGAAAACGGCGGCAAACTCTATGCCGTCATTCAGGCAGAGCAAAACCCGCTGCTCCATCTGTGCTCCCGCCTGGCGCAATACCTGTCCAGCCTGGTTGACGCGGTGGTAGAGTTCCCGGTAGGTGTAGGAGCCGTTATCGTCGACCAGGGCAAAGCGATCGCCACGCCCTTGGTGAATATTGCGGTCTATGAACTCCACCGCTGCGTTGTAGCGGCGAGGCACTTCAATTCGTGGCGGGTCTGCCGCAACATCGATCCGGGCCCATCGCTGTGATCGACTCATTGAGGAGAATCTCGCATCACTTCACCCTGGGCCGCATTACCCAGCCTGGTAGCGCCGGACCGACCGGCACCTTGAGTTTTTGCCCGAGCGCCGTTGACACTCAAGGCTGACGCAGACGAAAGCGCTGGATCTTCCCGGTCTGGGTCTTGGGCAACGCATCGATAAACGTCACCGAACGCGGATATTTGTATGGCGCGATGGCTGCTTTAACGTGCTCCTGCAGTCGCCGTGCAGTTTCTTTTTCCCGCGCTACCCCCGGCACCAGTACCACGTACGCGGCTACAACCTGGCCGCGCTGAGGATCCGGCAATCCGATCACAGCACACTCAGCCACATCCGGGTGGGCAAGTAAGGCCCCCTCGACCTCCGGGCCGGCAATGTTGTAGCCCGAACTGATAATCATGTCATCGGCGCGCGCCATGAACAAGAATCGGCCCTGGTCGTCGCGGACGAACGCATCACCAGTCAGGTTCCAGCCGTCGCGCACGTAGGCCTGTTGCCGTTCGTCGCCGAGGTAGCGGCAACCCGTTGGGCCGCGCACCGCGAGCTTGCCGATCTCACCGGGTCCAAGTTCGTTCATCTTCTCATCGACCACCATCGCCTGATAGCCGCGGACGGGAACCCCGGTCACGCCTGCCGCCGCCTGCTCGAGCCGGCTACTGATGAAGATGTGCAACAACTCGGTGGTGCCAATGCCATCCAAGATCGGTACCCCGGTTTTTTTCCGCCAGGCTTCGAAAGTGGGTGCCGGCAGGGTTTCCCCAGCCGATACCGCAATGCGCAATGAAGAAAGATCAGCACCCTGGTCGATTGCTGCGAGCATGGCCCGGTAGGCGGTGGGTGCAGTAAAGCAGATCGTAGCCCGGTAGGTCTGAATGATCTCGATCAGGTTGGGTGGTGAGGCATCTTCCAGCAATGCCGCTGTTGCTCCGTGGCGCAGGGGGAAAATCGCCAATCCACCCAAGCCAAAGGTAAACGCCAGCGGCGGCGAGCCGACGAACACGTCCCCGGGCGTCACCGCCAGCACTTCCCTGGCGTAGCCGTCCGCTATGGCCAACAAGTCACGGTGAAAATGCATGGTTGCTTTCGGCGTGCCGGTAGTACCTGAAGTAAAGGCCAGCAAGGCTACGTCATCCCGACCCGTATTGACCGCGTCAAACTGGACTGGCTTGTCGAGGGCCAGCCGGTCGAGCTCCGCATCGTGATTGGCAGTACCATCAAAGCCGACCACCTTGTCGAGCAAACTGCTGTCTTTGGCGCAAGCTATCAGTTCATCCATCATCCGGGTATCGCAAAGTGCCAGGCGTATCTCGGCCTTGTTCACGATCTGGGTCAGTTCACCAGACCGCAGCAGCGGCATGGTATTGACCGCAACCGCACCGGCCTTGGTAACTGCCAACCAGCAGGCCACCATGGCCGGATTGTTGCCCGAACGGATCAATACACGGTTGCCGGGGACCACGCCGTAATCGGCAGTCAATGCATGGGCTAACCGGTTGCTCCAGTCGGCCAGTTCCTTGTACGTGCGGTGCCGGCCGTGCCCTATCAGGGCATCGTGATCACCAAAGCCTTTCGCTACCATGTGGTCGGTGAGTTCAACAGCAACGTTGAGGTACTCTGGATACTGGAATTCAGGCTGCTGCTGAAGAAAAACCGGCCATTGCTCCGGTGACGGCAAGTGGTCCCGAGGAAAGGTATCTATATGGGCCGAAGGTCCAAGTGCTTGCATGTACTCGCTTCTCCTTGTCTGCGTCCAGCGCTGCCGGGTACTCTTTCCTCTCAGGCTCGTTCGAGGACCAGCGCCACTCCCTGGCCTACACCTACACACATCGTACACAAAGCGTATTGCCCTTGGGTACGCTGCAGTTGGTAAAGTGCCGTTGTCACCAGCCGGGCGCCACTCATACCCAGCGGGTGACCCAGTGCGATGGCGCCACCATTAGGGTTCACCTGCTCGGCGTCATCAGCCAGTTGCAACTGACGCACAACCGCGAGCACCTGTGCGGCAAACGCTTCGTTGATCTCGATGACGTCCATCTGCTGTAGCGACAGGCCCGTTTGCTCCAGCACCTTGGCCACTGCGGGCACTGGACCCACGCCCATCAGTCGCGGCGATACCCCGGCGCTGGCGATCCCCAACACCCGGGCCCGGGGTTGTAAACCGTGTTGGATGGCTGCACTTTCTGACGCCAGCAGCAGTGCGCAAGCTCCGTCGTTGATACCTGAGGCATTGCCCGCGGTTACGCTGCCGCCATCGCGAAACGGCACTGGCAAAGCAGCGAGATTCTCCAGTGTAGTCTGCGGGCGGGGGTGCTCATCTCGATCCACTACCAGCGGCTCACCCCGGCGCCGAGGCACCTTGACCAATACCAGTTCCTCGGCGAGGCGGCCATTTTCGATGGCAGCCGCAGCCCGCTGCTGACTACGCAAGGCAAAAGCGTCCTGATCCACGCGGGAAATACCGTACTCGGCGGCCACATTCTCTGCTGTCTCTGGCATAGAGTCGGTGCCGTAACGGCGCTCCATATCGGGATTGATGAAACGCCAACCTATGGTGGTGTCGTATATCTGTGCTTCACGGCTAAACGCGGCCGCGGCCTTGGGCAATACCAGTGGTGCCCGCGACATGGACTCGACGCCACCGGCAATTAACAACTGCGCCTCGCAAGTCCTGATCGCCCGGGCTGCCTGACCAACTGCCTCAAGGCCCGAAGCGCACAGTCGATTGAGTGTGACTCCGGATACCTTATCCGGCAGCCCTGCCAGCAACGCCGCCATACGGGCAACGTTACGATTGTCTTCACCGGCCTGATTGGCGCAGCCGTAGTAGACGTCTTCGGTCACTGCCCAATCAACCTGGGGATTGCGCTCCAGCAGCGCCTTTATCGGTACCGCACCGAGATCATCCGTGCGGATGGCGGCAAGCACCCCACCGTAGCGTCCTATCGGAGTGCGTACCGCGTCACAGATAAAAGCATCGACCATGATCGAATGCTATGCAGCACCGTTCCCGGTGGCGCTCACCTAGTGAGCGGCCTGATCCCGGTCACGCAGTTTAAACCGCTGGATTTTGCCGGTGGCCGTCTTCGGCAACTCATCAATGAACTCTATCCAGCGTGGATATTTGAAAGGTGCCAACCGCTCCTTGACGAAAGCCTGCAGTTCGCTGACCAGTTGTTCAGATCCTGCCACACCTTCGTGCAGCACCACAAAAGCTTTTGGTTTAACCAGACCTTGGTCGTCGTCTTTACCAACAACCGCAGCCTCGAGTACCCGACTCTCACCCAGCAATGCACTTTCGACCTCGAAAGGTGAAACCCAGATACCTCCCACTTTAAGCATGTCGTCGGTGCGGCCACAGTAATGGTAGTAGCCGTCTTCACCGAGAAAATACTTGTCGCCCGAACGCGTCCACTCACCCTGGAAAGTGTTTAGGCTCTTGTCCCGCTGATTCCAGTAGCATGATGCACTCGATGACCCACAAACCAGCAGTTCACCGATCTCGCCCTTGGCCACCTCGGCATCGTGTTCATCCACGATCCGCAACTCATAGCCCGGCACCGGCTTGCCGGATGTGCCGTAATTAACATCAGCCGGCCGGTTACTGAGAAAAATGTGCAGCATCTCGGTGCTGCCAAGCCCGTCCAGAATAGGGACATTGAAGCGTCGCTCCCATGTGCGGCCGACTTCATCTGGTAGCGCCTCACCAGCCGAGACGCACAGACGGAGATTGTTTGAGACCCGCGTACGATCGTTCGCGTCATCGGACAAGATGGCACCGTACAAGGTAGGTACGCCATAAAAAATGCTGGCATCACATTGCTTTAGCCGCTCTAACACTGCGTCCGGCGTAGGCCGCGCCGCCAGTAGCGCCGCAGTCGCACCCACATGCAAAGGAAAAGACATTGCGTTACCAAGGCCATAAGCAAAAAACAACTTCGCTGCCGAAAATACGACGTCGTCCTCGCGGATACCTAGCACGCCTTTACCGTATAGCTCGGCGGTCTGCACCAGGTTCGACTGGCGGTGGACGGCGCCCTTAGGAGCGCCGGTAGAGCCCGAGGTATAGAGCCAAAAAGCAGCGTCGTCGCAGGTGGTATCAGCTGGCTTGACCATTGCCGAGGCAGCCGCCAACAGATCATCCAAAGATCGCTGCCCACTACCGGAGCCGCCACAAACTATCACATGCTCCAAGAAAGAGTGGCTTGCCAGGTGTCCGGCAAAACGCTCGTACAATGGGGCGCTGACTATCAGCGCCCGGGCCCGACTGTCGTTCAGCATGTACTGGTAATCGTTCTCGGTCAGCAGAGTGTTGACCGGAACCGGAATGATGCCGGCCTTGATGGCACCCCAGAACACAACCGGAAAGTCTATGCTGTCGAGCTGGCACAACAGTACTCTCTGTTCTGGCTCCAACCCGAGCGCCGCCAGCGCACCAGCTGCCTGACTCACCCGCTCGGCAAATTCGGCATAAGTGTAACTACCGTTGTCGTCAAGAAACGCTATCTTGTCACCGCGTCCCTCATCCAGGTGGCGATCAACAAAATGGGTAACCGCGTTGTAGTTTCGCGGCAACTCGACAGAGGACACGCTAACTATGGTCATTTCCTCTCTCCTTGTTTTTCAGTCATCGGCTGGCTACAGCCCCGTCACTCAATCAGGAATCACTGCAGTCGCCTCGATCTCAACCTTCCCTCCTTCCTCAACCAGGCCTGCCACCTCTACCAGTGACATAGCCGGATAGTGCTGTCCAATCACCCTGCGGTAGGCATCACCAACCGCCCGAGACTGCTCCAGGTATTCTTGCTTATTGGTGACGTACCAGGTCATGCGGGTGATATGCTGCGGTAAGGCACCAGCCTCTGACAATACCGCCGCTACATTTTTCAGCGCCTGCTCGACCTGGTGACTGAAAAGCTCGCTTTGAAAAGTCTCAGTCTCATCCCAGCCCACCTGTC
>JASLLH010000064.1:0-1683 GCA_030747115.1 Arenicellales bacterium | reverse complement strand
CGCCGTTAGCATAACCCTTTGGCCGGGGCCAGCCCGGCGGCTGCACAATTCTCATGCTGTTGCCTCACTCTCATCGCTAGTTGCAAGATAGCCCGCCATCACCTGCCGAACACTGTCCGGGATGGGGATCGCAGCCAGTGGCTCGCTCAACGTTACCCAAACCATAGTCAACCGCGCGCTGACGCACAACTCGCCCCGGTGACGCCCCTCGATAACCACGGTAAACGAACGGCTGCCCAGTTTCTGGACTCCCAAGGTAAAAGTGATGTGCTCACCAAGGTGATTCGCCCGGCTGAATTGACAGTCACTATCGACCAGCGGGATGCCATTGCCCCATTCTTCGTGCAAACGATAGAATGAGCAGTTCAACGACTCCTCGAACCATTGTTCGACTACCTGGTTGAACATCTCGAAATAACGAGGATAGAAAACTATCCGCGCCCAGTCGACATGCCGGAAACCGACGGTGATGTTGGTGGTGTATTTCACTGGCGATTTCTCAGCAACTCATTGACTCTATCTGGCGTTGACCTTGGATGAAGCATAAGCGAGGTCACGCACTTCAAATTCCGACTCCAGGGCGCTGAGCTCACTTTGTAACTCCACGACAGGCTCTTGATAAGGTTCTCGTTCACCCCGATAAAGGACCCCGACAAAGAAGTTATCGTCGGTCATCAGCCGCCGGGCTGCCCGAACCGGGTCAGAGGTCGGCTCCACCGGTGATGGGCGTACCTTTTTCTTCCAATGCCGCTGTTCAGGTTGAAACGTAAGGCATGGGCTTAATACCTGCACAAAAGAAAAGCCCGGGTGACGAATTGCCTCAACCAGGATATTGGCGGTACCGCCAGGGTCACTGCTGGTAGCGCGGGCGAGGAAATTGGCGCCCGAACCTAACGCCAGCACCAATGGCAGAAAGGGGTTCATACCCGGCCCTCCCGGAGTTAGTTGACCAAGGCCCCAGTCCGGTGCCGTCGTCGGTGAGGCCTGTCCCTTGGTCATGCCATAAACCTGGTTATCCATCACAATGTAAGTGAGGTCCGCGTTGCGCCGGCAAGCGTGCAAAAAATGATTGCCACCGATAGCAAAACCATCGCCATCGCCGCCGGCCACCAGTACTGTCAGTTCCGGGCGTGCCAGTTTGAGCCCAGTGGCAAGTGGTAATGCGCGACCGTGCACTCCGTGAAAGCCATAGGCGTTGAGATAAGCCGGTATCCGGGAAGAACAACCGATGCCTGAAACCACCGCCACCTCCTGTGGTGGTATCTGCAACTGAGCAAGCGCCCGGGATATCGATGCCAGCACACCAAAGTCACCGCAACCCGGACACCAAATGGGTTTGATATCCGATTTGTAACATCGCGCGGAAAACTGCTCGACGGCTGCATCATTCATGGCTTGTTCCATTGTTCTAGCTGGCAGGCGATCTCCGCCGCAAGGATCGGCAACGGCCCGGGCCGGCAGAAAAGCCGAGTGTCATCCGGTAAGTCATAGCATGATCTGAGGTACTTGTAGAACTGACCACCGTGGCTGTGTTCAACCACTAGCAGCCGGCTCACTCCATCTAATGCAGCTGCCATTCGCTCAGGCTGTTCTGGCGCCAGTAGCCGCAACGCGATCAACCGCAAACCGCCGTCAAACTTCCCGGAACACGCCAACTGTTCCCGTGCTGCCCCAGTGGGTGCC
>JASLLH010000063.1:0-11539 GCA_030747115.1 Arenicellales bacterium | reverse complement strand
AATGGCGGGGTTTTGTTTTTGCAAGACACCAAGAACAAATCGGTGTGTAGAGGTGCGACGCGTTCATTACCTAACACTCATTAAACAGCCGCATGTCTGACGTCAACATAAATAGTGGCCGCCGTACTGCCCGCGTAGGACTTTCTTGTCTATCTTGCCGACGCTGGTTTTGGGGATGGACTCGACGAGTTCGATTCGCTCTGGGACAGCCCAACTGGCGATCTCACCCCTGGCTGCTGCCTGCTCGAACAGCACTGCCACTCCTGCAACGTCGAGACCCTTGCTGTTGGCTACGACCAGCACCAGCGGCCGCTCACCCCAACGCTCATCGGCGATGCCGATGGCGGCCGCTTCACTCACCTGGGGGTGGGCCAGAGCGAGATCCTCCAGTTGCAACGACGAGATCCATTCACCCCCGCTCTTAATAACATCTTTGAGCCGGTCGGTTACTTTGAGGTAACCATTTTCATCCACGTGGCCGATATCGCCGGTGTGCAAGTAACCGCCCTGCCAGAGCGCCTCCGAAAGCTCAGGATCATCAAGGTAGCCCTGCGTCAGCCACGGAGCCCGCACTACCACCTCGCCGCTCGAGTCACCGTCCCGGGGCCGGTTACGGCCATCTGTGTCGACCACCCGAAGCCCTACCAGTGGAACCGGCCGGCCGGCCTTGCAGCGCCGGGCCAGCAGTTCTTCAGCCGACCGCTCATCGTCAGTCGGCCGCAACTGGGCCAGGGTCAGCACCGGGCAGGTTTCCGACATGCCATAACCACCAAAAATATCGATGCCAAGATCCAGGGCCCGTTGTGCCAGCGCCTCCGGTAACGCCGAGCCTCCGATAACTACCTTCCAGCGGCTGAGGTCGATCTCGCTTGCCAGTGGGTCGCTGAGCAACATGTGCAGGATAGTCGGCACACAATGAGAGAACGTAACGCCTTCATCGTCTATAAGGCGTAACAGCCGACCTGGTTCGTAGCGCCCCGGGTAGACCTGCTTTACACCGAGCAGTGTTGCCACATACGGAAACCCCCACGCGTGGACATGAAACATCGGCGTAATCGGCATATACACGTCGCCGGCATGAAATCGGCCCTGTTCTGCCGGGCTGGCCGCGGCCGCGGCCAGTGCCAGGGTGTGTACCACCAACTGGCGCTGACTGAAATACACACCCTTGGGGTTGCCAGTGGTGCCGGTAGTATAAAAAGTCGTAGCGCGAGTGTTCTCGTCGAAGTCCTCAAGTTCCCGTGCTGGACTGGCCGTTGCCAGCAACGTTTCATACCCGCCAACGAAATCGATCCCAGTGGCCGTAGGCGCTCTTTCTTTTGCGAGGTCCTCCGCCAATAGCACCCAGCGCCTGACCGTTGGCAGCCGCTCGGCCAGTGGCTTCACCAGTGGGATAAAGTCTTTATGCACCAGGACCACGTCGTCGGCCGCATGGTTCATGGTGTAGAGGACCTGTTCGGGTGATAGGCGTATATTCACCGTATGCAGTACCGCGCCGATCATCGGCACTGCAAAAAAGCACTCAAGATAACGATGGCTGTCCCAATCCAGCATCGCTACGGTGTCACCTGCGCCTGTTCCTAGAGCCGCCAACGCATTAGCCAGGCGATTAACCCGCTGCTGGAACTTTCGGTAGGTCAACCGGCAGTAATCAGCGTACACGATTTCCTGATCTGGGTGGCACGCCTCCAGCGTACTCAACAAATGCCCAACCAGCAGCGGATAGCCGTAGGCAGAAGGCGTGCGTGGAATAGTGTGTTTGCGCATTCGCTAACCGCTAAAAAAACCCTGCCCCCGACCACTGCTGACAAATAAGGCCGGGTTGTTGCTCTTGGTAACCATTGATGGTTCTGCCAGTTTGGCGCCCTCGCCGTTTACTGCTCCGCTGATTATGCCCTACAGCGCCTGGAAGCCAGCGCACCGGGAGAGGTGCCCGAACTCAATCAGTGGTGGGTCGCCGCCCGAGTAGGTTGATGGCAAGTAGCGACATGACCAGGATATTGTCTTGGTTGAACACCTCTATCCGCGTGCGCACGATGCCCCGATCGGGCTTGGAGCGTGATGGCCGCACCTCCATCACCCGGGCCTTGACGAACAATGCGTCACCGGGCCGGACCGGTGCCAGCCAACGCAACTCGTCCACTCCGGGAGAGGACAGGCTTGCCGAATGGGAAATGTAGTTGTCCACCAACAGCCGCATCACCATGGCCACTGTGTGCCAGCCACTAGCGATCAGACCTCCAAAAATGGACTTCTTCGCAGCAGCCGGATCTACATGAAACACCTGCGGGTCGTAGCGACGGGCAAACGCAATGACTTCCTCTTCCTCTACCGTTACCGGGCCGCATTCGAGCACGGCCCCCTCGTAATAGTCTTCGAAGTAACGCGCCGCAAGCGGCGTGCTGAACGATTCGGCCATGCTTCCCCCTAGCAAGTTTTCAAACTGTGTCTGGCGCTGGTCGTTGCAGCCCGCACCCTCGATAAGACGGCTATCGTAGCCTATCTTGTGGGTAAACCGGGAATAGTTGGAATCAAAAGGTGGTAACGGCCGCCAACCAATCAGGGCATAATTATCATCTCAGAGATGCCCGATATTCCGACATGACCATCGACCACACCTCACAGTTGAATCACCTGCCGGCAACCGGTATCTGGTGCGCCGCCCTTACTCCGCAACAGCCGGACTGCAGCATCGATACAACCCGGCTCGCCGATCACGTTATGTATCTGTTGGGTGCTGGCTGTCACGGTATAGCCGTTTTCGGCACAACCGGAGAGGCCAACTCTTTCACCGTGGCCGAACGCAAACGTGGCCTTGATGGCCTGCTTGAGGCAGGCATCGACCCTGGTCGGCTGATGGTCGGTACTGGCTGCTGTGCCTTGCCCGACACCATCGAGCTCTGCCACCACGCGCTATCCGTGGGGTGCAATCGGCTTTTAATACTACCCCCTTTTTATTACAAGAACCTCGACAATGCCGGCCTTATCAGTGCCTACGCCAGCGTAATCGAGGCCTTGGCCGAAGACAGAGCACAGCTTTTTATCTACCACTTTCCGGCAATGTCCGGGGTACCGGTGCCGGTCGAGGTCATCACGGACCTTGCAGAGCGCTTTCCTGGCACGGTAGCCGGGGTCAAGGACAGTTCAGGTGAACCAGAGAACCTTCACGCCCTGCTGAACGCCTTGCCAAACCTCGCCATCTTTCCTGGCAGTGAGGCATTGCTGATCGAAGGGCTCGCGCACGGTGCGGCTGGTTGCATCTCGGCAACCGCTAATGCCAATCCTGCCGGCATCCGACGGGTGTTCGATGCGTGGGCTGCAGAAGAAGAAGTAGCACAGGTCGAGGCGCGGGCAATCGCCGTTCGCAAAATCTTTCAGCAGTTACCCCTGGTTGCGGCCCTTAAGCAGTATTGCGCCTGGATAGACGACGAGCCTGGCTGGCGAACCACGCGACCGCCACTGCAGTTCTTGGGCCCGGCACAGGCCAGCTGGTTGCGCAAACAGCTTTCCGCTTGCGGACTGCCCAGCACCAGCACACCTCTCCTGGACGAGACCTGAGCCGCCGACCTAAGCCAAGTTAAGCGGATTTCTGCTGCGGCCAAGCAGCGATAGTCGGCAAAGCCGTGGTCGCGATAGCGGCCGTCGACTAGAATACCTGCTGGTAATTTTCTGCCCGCGAGTCACCGGGTTTTGGATAATCGGGGTTCCGTGCGCGGGCGCCGCAGTCCTGCTACCCGCACACAGACCAGCCATGAGTGAGCCCCAAACAGACGATAGCCTCAGTTCTGCCCGCCGCGGCCCCTGGCGAGCCGCTTTTCACCGGCTCGGCTCACCACCATTTTTCTACCGCCTGTCCGGCCGGCTGCTGCCGTGGTTCGGGATCCTCTGTGCTCTTGCTTTTGCCACTGGCCTGTATGGCGGCCTGGTACTGGCGCCAACCGATTACCAGCAGGGGGAAAGTTACCGCATCATATACATTCACGTGCCCGCGGCGTGGATGTCGATGTTGGTCTATGTGGTCCTTGCAATCACCGGTGGCATCGGGCTGATCTGGCGGCTGAAGCTGGCTGAGGTCGTCGCTCGAGCCAGCGCCCCCATCGGCGCCTCCTATACCTTCCTGGCATTGCTCACTGGGTCTTTGTGGGGCAAACCAATGTGGGGCACGTGGTGGGTGTGGGACGCACGTCTGACCTCCGAGTTGATCCTGCTGTTCCTGTATCTGGGTTACATGGCACTGCAGGCAGCCATCGACGACCGCCGCACCGCAGCGCGTGCTGGCGCCGTGCTGGCATTGGTTGGGGTGGTCAATCTGCCGATCATTCACTATTCGGTTGAGTGGTGGAACACCCTGCACCAGGGACCCACGGTGACCAAATTCGACCAACCATCCATCGCCCTCAGCATGCTGGTTCCGCTGCTGCTGATGGCGCTGGCGTTCAAACTGCACTACGTAGTGAGCCTGCTGGCCCGGGTGCGGGGTGAGATTCTGGACTCCGAGCGACGTACAGCTTGGGTCGAGAAACTCCTGATGGAGAGTTGAGCATGGCAGAGTTCTTGGCCATGGGCGGCTACGCCGGGTATGTATGGCCGGCCTACGGGGTGACCGCGGTCGTGCTGATTGCCAACCTGCTGCTGCCGCTAAGACGCCGCCGCCACCTGCTGCGGCAACTGCGGGCGATTGCCCGCCAGCGCATCCATGACGGTCCGCTGTGAGGCCGCGGCGGCGCCAGCGCTTCATCCTGGTTGGCTTGCTGCTGGCCGGGGTCGGCATTGCAATCACTCTGGCGCTGCTGGCCCTGCGCGAGAATATCAACCTGTTTTTCAGCCCGTCGCAGGTGGTTGCCGGCGAGGCGCCCCAGGGTACCTCCTTTCGCCTCGGCGGCATGGTGGTCGAGGGCAGCGTTGGCCGGCCTGGGGGCGACCTCACCGTGCGCTTCGACCTGACCGATACCGCGCAGGCAGTCACCGTCACTTATACCGGCATTCTGCCAGACCTCTTCCGAGAGGGTCAGGGTATCGTCGCCCAGGGCAAACTACTTCCTGACGGCACGTTCCAGGCGAAGCAGGTGCTGGCCAAGCACGACGAGAACTATATGCCCCCGGAAGTCGAGGACGCGATCGAGAAAGCCCACGCCATGGGTGTGCAGTGATTCCAGAGATCGGTCTTTTTGCGCTGATTCTGGCGTTGCTGGTCGCGCTGGTGCAGGGGACGCTGCCGATCACGGGTGCTGCCCGCGGTGTCGGTGCCTGGATCGCGATCGCCCGGCCGGCAGCCTGGGCCCAGTTACTGTTCGTGGCGACCGCCTACGGCTGCCTGACCTGGGCTTTTATCAGCCACGACTTCAGCATCGAGTACGTCGCCCATAACTCTAACTCCGGGCTGCCAATGATCTACCTCATCTCGGGTGTCTGGGGCGCACACGAGGGCTCATTGCTGCTGTGGGCCCTGATCCTTGCCATCTGGTCGGGCGCCGTTGCCGCTTTCAGCCGCAGTGTGCCTGATGCCATGGTTGCCCGGGTGCTCGGCGTGATGGGGCTCGTCAGCGTGGGTTTTCTGCTCTTTATACTCTTCACCTCCAATCCGTTTGCGCGACAATTCCCGCCGCCACTCGACGGGCGGGACTTGAACCCCCTGCTGCAAGATCCGGGCCTCGCCATCCATCCGCCAATGCTGTACATGGGCTACGTTGGCTTCTCGGTCGCGTTTGCTTTTGCGATTGCCGCTCTGCTTGGCGGCCGCTTGGACGCGGCCTGGGCCCGCTGGTCACGACCCTGGACCGTAACAGCCTGGGGCTTTCTGACCGCCGGCATCGCGCTTGGCAGTTGGTGGGCATATTATGAGTTGGGCTGGGGCGGCTGGTGGTTCTGGGACCCGGTCGAAAACGCCTCGTTCATGCCCTGGCTAGTCGGCACTGCACTGATTCACTCGCTGGCGGCAACTGAGAAGCGTGGGGTGTTCAAAGCCTGGACCGTACTACTGGCGGTGTTCAGTTTTTCCTTGTCGCTACTGGGCACTTTCCTGGTACGCTCGGGAGTGCTGACCTCGGTCCACGCCTTTGCCAGTGACCCCGCGCGGGGGCTGTTCATCCTCGTCTTCCTTGCGCTTGTCGTCGGCGGGTCGCTGCTGCTTTATGCCTGGCGCGCCCCCGCAATCCGCAGCCTTGGTGGTTTCGAACTCGTCTCGCGCGAAGCTGGCCTGCTGCTAAACAACATCCTGCTGGTGGTCACTGCGGCCACAATCTTGCTCGGCACCCTATACCCGCTGGTGATCGACGCCCTGGGTTTGGGCAAGTTATCGGTCGGGCCACCCTACTTCAACACGGTATTCATCCCACTGACCGCGCCGCTGGCAGTGCTGGTCGGCATCGGCGCACTGACTCGCTGGAAGCGGGACCACCTGGGCCGGCTGCTGCGGACACTGGGCCCCGTTTTTGCGCTTGCCCTGGCGCTGGGGCTGGCCTGGCCGCTCAGCATGGCCCACTATGCGCCAGCCGCCGCGATCGGCGCAGTGCTCGGCCTGTGGGCGATGTTCAGCGCTGCCCAGGGATTGTGGGCGCGAACGCGACCCACTCAGCGCTGGCGTGACCTGTGCGCCACCCCGGGCAGCGTCTGGGGTATGTCGCTGGCCCATTTTGGCCTGGGCATCTTCATCATCGGGCTGGCCTTCACCTCAAGCTACACGATAGAAAAAGATTTGCGCATGAGTGCCGGTGACAGCTACCAGATCGGCGACTACACCTACCGGTTCGACGGGGTAAGCGACCGCCGCGGGCCAAATTACCTGTCCCAGACCGGCACCGTTACCGTGCTCAAAGGTGTGCGCACGGCTGCGGTTCTCAAGCCCGAAAAACGGGTGTACCTGGTGCAGCGCATGCCCATGACTGAAGCCGGCATCGATGCCGGCTTCACCCGCGATCTGTACGTCGCCCTCGGTGAACCGCTGGCTGATGGCAACAGTTGGGCAGTACGGCTGTACTACAAACCCTACGTACGCTGGATCTGGCTGGGGCCACTGGTGATGGTGCTGGGCGGCATTTTTGCGGCTGGAGACCGACGCTACCGTACCCTGCGTCGCGCCGTACCAGCAGACCTCCCTGGCGCAACAGCCGGCCAGGGCTGAAACGGTAATTTCGATGCCTTATCCATCCCGCAATTGGCTGGCCGCCGCTCTATTGTGGCTGGCGTTGACATCTATTGCCTTGGCCGCCATCGAGGGCCTTGAATTCGCCAACCCGCAACAGGAAACCCGCTACCGGTCCATGATCAGCGAATTGCGTTGCCTGGTCTGCCAGAACCAGAACCTCGCCGACTCGAATGCGGACCTCGCCAAGGACCTGAGACGAAAGACCTACCAGATGATTCGCGCCGGCAAGAGCGATGCGCAGATCATCGATTTCATGATCACCCGCTATGGCGATTTTGTCCTTTACCGGCCGCCGCTACGGCCCCGTACCGTGCTGCTGTGGGTGGGCCCTTTACTGTTTCTCCTGGTCGCATTAGCAATATTCATTTCGGTGGTACGCGCCCGGCGCAGTATCGCGGCTGGCCTAACGCCTGAGGAGCGCGCGCACGCCGATAGCCTGCTGGATCAGGATCCACCGCAATGAGCCTGCTGTGGCTGGCGGCATCGGTGCTCTCCGGCATCGCCCTGCTGATCCTGGTACCGGTGCTGCTGCGCCGCCACCCCGTCGCTGCACTCGATCGCGATACCGTCAACGTCGGCCTGGCACGGGACACGAAAGCCGAGCTCGAGGCCGACTTCGCTGCGGCGCGGATCAGCGAGGCTGAATACGACCTTGCCCTCGCCGATCTTAAGCGTGCGCTGCTACTTGACGTTGATGCCGTGCAGGAAACCGGCCCGAGCACCCGGCCGACACCGGGCACCGCCGTGGTGCTCGCAGTTACCCTTCCCGCTGTGGCCTTCGGGCTCTATCTGGTGCTAGGCACCCCGGCCGCGGTAGACCCTGACCCGGTGGCAGACACTGCTTCGGCTAGTGCCAAACAAGGCCAGGATATGGACACCTTGCTTGAGCAGCTCGCGGCCCGCCTTGCCGAGCAGCCCGATGATGCCCGTGGCTGGGCACTGCTGGGCAACGCCCTGATGAGCACCGGCCGCTACCTTGAAGCGGTGCCCGCCTACCGCAGGCTGACCGAGTTGCGGCCGACTGATGCTGAGGCGTTGGTACGCTATGCCGATGCGCTCGCCATGGCTGCCGGCGGCGACCTGTCCGGCGAACCCGCCCGCCTGATCGAGCAGGCTTTGGCACTGGACCCGCAGCAGATACAGGGACTCTGGCTCGCTGGTATTGCCGCCGAAAAGCGCGGCCAGCCCGCCGTCGCGCTCGCTTACTGGCGTCGCCTCGCACCACTGGTTGCGGACGAACCGGAGTTCTACCAGGAGGTGCGCCGCTTTATTACCCGGGCGACTGCAGCGACCGAGTCGGCAACAGCCGGCACAACGGCCTCGCCATCGGCGCAGCCCGGCAACGCCATCCGCCTACAGGTCATGGTCTCGATCGATCCCGCACTGGCAACTGATGTCAAACCCGCTGACACTCTGTTCGTGTTTGCCCGCGAACCGGGTGGCCCAGCTATGCCGGTGGCAGCAGTACGCGTTGCCGCCCTGCCCCTGCCCCGTGAAGTGGTACTGGATGAGCGCACCGCATCCCTGAGCGACGGATCGCTGACACAGTATGCTCGACTCAAGATTGGTGCCCGTATCTCCCGCTCCGGCGACGCCGCCAAGCACGCCGGTGACCTGATCGGCTACGGTGCTGTGTTCGACCCGGCAATCGCCGCCAGGGTATCGGTTTTAATCGACCGCAAGATACCCTGAGCGCCCCGGCCGACCTTACTTGGTGCCGTAAAGCCGGTCGCCGGCATCTCCCAGGCCCGGCAGGATGTAGCCATGGTCATTCAGGCAGTCATCTACTGCCGCGGTATACACCTGTACGTCCGGATGGGCCTCAGAGACCGCCGCAATACCTTCAGGTGCCGCGACCAGGCAGGCGAACTTTATATTGACGGCCCCAGCGCTCTTGATTCTTGTAAGGGCTGCATTTACTGAGTTCGCAGTAGCCAACATAGGGTCGACCACAATCACCAGTCGCTCATTCAGGTCTTGGGGCACTTTGAAGTAGTACTCAACCGCTGCCAGTGTCTCGGGGTCGCGGTAAAGACCCACGTGGCCCACTCGCGCCGAGGGACACAAATCCAGCATACCATCCAGCAGGCCATTCCCGGCCCGTAATATCGAGATGAAGCAAAGCTTCTTGCCCGCCAATACTGGCGCCAGCATTGGCTGCAGCGGTGTCTTGATCTCCATGGTAGTGAGCCTTAGGTCTCGAGTTACCTCGTAAGCCAGCAATAGCGAGATCTCACGTAACAACTGGCGGAACCCCGCGGTCGATTGTTCACGCTGGCGCATTAGCGTCAACTTGTGCTGTATCAGGGGATGATCAACTACCACGACCTGCTTAACCATGTTCGCTCCTTTGCTTTAGTGCTGTTCCAACCCTGATCTTCAATTTCGACATAATCGCTACACAATGCAAACTGACGATCGAGTTCAGTTGGATTCCGACACAGTCTACGCTTTGCCGGCGCAGACGACGGCAACTGCCCGCTCAAGCCGCTCCAGCCCTTCGTCAATATCGTCTTGCGGAATGATGAGCGAGGGTGCCAACCGCAGCACACTAGCGCCTGCGACCAGAACAAAAACCCCCTCATCCTGGCTCGCCTGCAGGAACTCGCGAGCCCTGCCTTGCCAGGGCTCGGTCAACGCACAGCCGATCAATAGACCCATCCCGCGCAATTCTGCAAATACTCCGTGTTTATCACCGATATGGCGCAGGCCCGCCTCCAGCCGTGCCCGCCCCTGCCCGACCCCAGCCAGCACCTCGGGTGTGTTGACGATTCCAAGCACTGTATTTGCCACCGCACAGCCCATCGGATTTCCGCCCCAGGTGCTGCCATGGCTGCCTACCGCGAGCGACTCGGCCACTTCGGTTCGCGCCAGTGTGGCAGCAACCGGGAACCCGCCCCCAAGACCTTTGGCTGTGGTCAGGATATCCGGCACCGTGTCGAAAGCCTGATATGCGTACAAAAAGCCCGTGCGCCCAACTCCCGTCTGTACCTCGTCCAGGATCATCAACGCCTGGTGCTGATCACAGAGACGGCGGATGGCTGGTAAAAAATCCTTGTCAGCCGCGACCACCCCGCCTTCGCCCTGGAGCGGCTCTACGATCACTGCACAGACCCGGTCTGAAAATGCTGCCTCCAGTGCGCCAATATCATTGAATGGCAGGTGGGTGATAGACCCCGGTAAAGGACCGAAGTTCTCTCGGTAGTTCGGCTGCCCGCCGGCGCTTACCGTAAAGAGTGTGCGCCCGTGAAAAGCGTTATCAAACGCCAGGATTTCGTCCTTGTCTGCCCCGGTGTGGTCACAAGCATAGCGCCGGGCCAGTTTGAGCGCGGCCTCATTCGCTTCCGCGCCCGAATTGCAGAAAAAGACCTTCTCGGCGAAGGTTGCCTCTACCAGTCTCCTGGCAAGCTCAAGCGCCGGCTCGGTAACCAGAACGTTGGCGGTATGCCAAAGTTTACCGGCCTGCTCAGTCAACGCTGCAACAAGTGCCGGATGGGCGTGGCCTAGCGCGGTGACGGCGATGCCACCGGCAAAATCAACGTACTCGCGGCCAGCTTGGTCCCATACCCGGGAGCCGGTCCCCCGCACCGGTACCAGTGCGGCCGGCGCGTAGTTTGGCATCATGTACTGTTCGTACCACTCGCGGCTGACCACACTCATTGCTCACCTCACCTGAGAAAATTGCGTTGCAGCGGTTGATTCTAGCCGCCAGACCAAAAAAAACCATCGGCTGCACCAAAATCCCGGCACTGTCGCTGGCCGAAAAAGCGAGCAAACCCGCTACGCTGCCGGAATTGCCTGGTTGAGACTAGCTGAGACGTTGCCACTGCCTGCCGCACGCAGCCCGAGTATGTGGCAAATGGACCAGGTGAGTTCCGGCCGATTCAGTGTGTAGAAGTGAAACTGGTGCACTCCCTGATCCTGCAGGCGGGTGCACAACTCCGCGGTAACCGTTGCTGCTACCAACTGGCGAATCTGGGGGGCATCATCCAGTCCCTGGAATAATTGGCCAAGCCATGCAGGCACTGCTGTGCCGCACTGGCGGGCCATCGCCAGCGTTCGCGGCAGGTTCATTACGGGCAGTATTCCCGGAATAATCGGCGCGCTGATGCCTGCGGCCGCTGCCCGGTCCCGGAAACTTAAGAACGTATCCGGTTCGAAAAAAAATTGCGTGATCGCCCGGCGTGCACCGGCATCCAGTTTGCGTTTGAGATGATCGAGGTCAGCGGCCGCCGAGCGCGCCTGCGGATGTTTTTCCGGATACGCGGCAACGCTGAGATCAAAATCGCCGCGGGCCGCAATCGCTGCCACCAGGTCCACGGCACCAGCGAACCCGTCCGCATGTGCTGCGAATTCAGTTGTTCCGGCGGGCGGATCACCACGCAACGCGAGGAT
>JASLLH010000062.1:0-11672 GCA_030747115.1 Arenicellales bacterium | reverse complement strand
GTCGGCAACGCAGCACGGATACGGGCATCGCTGGTGATCGCCCCATCTTTGATCGGGACGTTCAGGTCCTCGCGGATCAGGACCCGCCGTCCGGCGAGCTCTTGGTCTGTCATTTTCAGAACGTTCATATCGTATTGCGCCTATGCGTGTGCGTTAAAGCGCAGTATCTAAAAGTATGCAAAACCCCTGAGGGGGCATCACCGGCATCATGGCCCGCAATATTGCCCAGCGCCGGCCTGCCAACCTCAAGGCGCGGGGCATACGGTTCTCCGGTCCCGTCGAGTACCGGCAAAACTACTTTCACACCAACTGGGCTGCCCGACGGGCCTCAAACCGGGCGAGCAACTCGTGCGAGTATCCGTGCTCAGGCAACGTTCATCAGGGCCACACAGGTATCGAGCATACGGTTGGAAAACCCCCACTCGTTGTCGTACCACGCGCAAGCCTTCACCGTCGTGCCGTTGACCACCCGCGTCATAGCGGCATCATAGGTGGACGAAGCCGGGCAGTGGTTAAAGTCCATAGACACCAGCGGCTTGTCGTTGTAGTCGAGAATACCTTTGAGCGGGCCATTGGCGGCATCGCGCATCAGTTGGTGTATCTCTTCGACTGACGTTTCCCGGCCTGCCTCGAAGGTGAGGTCAACCAGCGACACGTTGATGGTAGGTACGCGGATGGCAAAGCCGTCCAGTTTGCCATTTAGTTCCGGCAGCACCAGGCCGACTGCAGCGGCCGCGCCGGTCTTGGTCAGGATCATCGACTGGGTGGCGGATCGCGCCCGCCGCAGGTCCGTATGGTAGACGTCGGTCAGTACCTGGTCATTGGTATAAGCGTGGATCGTGGTCATCAGCCCGCCGACCACGCCGATGGCGTCATGCAGTGGCTTGACCAGCGGGGCCAAGCAGTTGGTAGTGCAGGAGGCATTGGAGATGACCGTGTCACTGGCCTTTAAGATATCGTGGTTCACACCGTAGACGATGGTGGCATCCACATCCTTGCCGCCGGGCGCGGAAATGATGACTTTCTTCGCCCCTGCGACCAGGTGCGCGCTGGCTTTTTCCTTGCTGGTAAAAAACCCCGTGCACTCCATGACGACGTCGACACCTAACTCAGCCCAGGGCAGCTTGGCCGGCTCGCGCTCGGCCAGTACCCGAACCCGTCTGCCACCGACCACAAAACAGTCGCCGTCGACGCTGACGTCTTCGCCGAAGCGGCCATGGGCCGTGTCGTACTGCAAAAGATGCGCATTGGTTGCTGCATCACCCAGGTCGTTGACTGCCATCACCTCGAACTGGTCCTGCTGGCCGGACTCAAACATCGCTCGGAAGACGTTGCGGCCAATCCGGCCAAAACCATTGATTGCTACCTTGATCGCCATGAACTGAACTCCTTATACGTTAAAGAAAAAACATTGCGGCTATCGCCTGCGCCGAACTGACCCCATACCGGCCAGGAAAATCTGCAGTGGAACCGTCAGAGCAGGGATTCGACGCTGGCGACGATGTTAGCAACGGTGAAGCCGAAGTGCTCAAAAGCCACCTCGGCGGGCGCTGACTCGCCAAAGGAATCAATACCCACTACGGCACCCTCAAGGCCGACATATTTGAGCCAGCAGCTGGTGACCCCGGCCTCGACCGCAACCCGGGCACTGACTGATGCCGGCAACACCGCCTCACGATAGGCGGCGTCCTGGGTAGCAAAAACATCGGTTGAGGGCATGGATACCACGCGGATGTGCCGGCCCTTTTCACTCAGCGCATCAACCGCGTCCATCGCTAACGCCACCTCGGACCCAGTGGCGATGATAATCGCTTCGGGCGTGCCCTCACAATCAGCCAGTACATAACCGCCGCGGGTGATGTTGGCAATTTGCCCGGCATCACGGGTCTGGTGGGGTAGATTCTGGCGTGACAGCGCCAGGCTGGTGGGGCCACTGTCGCGCTCAAGCGCCGCACGCCAGGCGACCGCGGTCTCGACCGCGTCGCAGGGCCGCCACACCGACATGTTGGGGATCAGGCGCAGACTGGCCACGTGCTCGACCGGCTGGTGGGTGGGCCCGTCCTCACCCAGACCAATTGAATCGTGGGTAAAGACAAAGATCTGGCGGATTTTCATCAATGCTGCCATCCGCAGGGCGTTGCGCGCGTAATCGGCAAAAACGAGGAATGTGGCACTGTAGGGAATCAGTCCGCCGTGTAAGGCGATACCATTGCAAAGCGCCGCCATACCAAACTCGCGCACCCCGAAATAAAGATAATTTCCCGCCGCATCCTCTTTGGAGATGCTCTTGGAGCCGGACCAGAGCGTGAGGTTCGAGCCAGCCAGATCAGCCGAACCACCGATCAATTCGGAAAGCATCGGCCCGAAGCCCTCCAGCGCCAGCTGCGAGGCTTTGCGGGTGGCGACGGTCTTAGCATCGGCATCCACCGAGGCGACGAAAGCTTCGGCTTTCTCTAGCCAGCCCACTGGTAAACCACCAGTCATACGCCGCTCGAATTCGGCGGCAAGCTCAGGATGATCGGCCCGGTAGGCCTCAAAGCGCTGCTGCCAGTCCTTGTCGCGCGCGCCGCCCTTTGTGGTGGCATCCCAGGCCGCGCGCACATCCTCAGGTACTTCAAAAGGAGCGTGCATCCAACCCATTGCCTCACGGGTGAGCGCAATCTCTTCGTCGCCGAGCGGCGCACCGTGACAGGATTCTTTACCCTGCTTGTTGGGCGAACCCCAGCCGATCACGGTGCGACAGCAGATAAGCGAGGGCCGCTCGCTGTCGGCGTGAGCCTCGTCAATGGCCCGGGCAATCGCTCGCGGATCGTGGCCGTCGACGCCCTCGATAACCTGCCAGTCGTAGGCGCGAAAACGCGCCGGGGTGTCATCAGTGAACCAGCCCTGTACTTCGCCGTCGATGGAGATGCCGTTGTCATCCCAGAAGGTAACGAGCTTACCCAGGCCCAGTGTACCGGCAAGCGAGCAGGCTTCGTGGGAGATTCCTTCCATCAGGCAACCGTCGCCCAGGAAAACGTAAGTATGGTGATCGACTACCGTATGACCATCGCGGTTGAATTGCGCAGCGAGTACCTTCTCGGCCAGCGCCATACCCACACCATTCGTGATGCCCTGACCCAAGGGCCCAGTAGTGGTCTCTATGCCAGGGGCGTAACCATACTCGGGGTGGCCGGGCGTGCGCGAGTGCAACTGGCGAAAATTCTTGAGCTCTTCTATGGGCAGATCGTAGCCGGCGAGGTGCAGCAGCGAGTAATGCAGCATCGAGCCGTGGCCATTGGAAAGGATGAAACGATCGCGATCGGCCCACTTGGGGTTAGCCGGGTTGTGGCGTAGGTAATCCGACCATAAAACTTCAGCGATGTCGGCCATACCCATGGGCATGCCGGGGTGGCCGCTCTTGGCTTTTTGCACCGCATCCATACTGAGTGCGCGGATGGCGTTAGCCTTGGTCCGCCGATCCACTTTTGGGCTGGCTTTTACTCCTGCCATATTCATAGGATTCTCTCGCAAACTGTGATTGAGCGCAGCCGGTCCAACTGCCGCCTTTCTGGGATACTGCCGATAGGGTTAGTGCTGCGGTCAAATGCCGCCAGGTGGCGCCTGCATAGGGCTCGGCTTTTTGGGCCGCTCACTATGCCCGGGGCAAACCAAAAGGTATAGCAAATCTTATTGATTTGAAACATAAATAATTACTTATTTACCCCAGTACTCGTCGTTCTCGCGGATCCAGCCCAGCCACTTTGCGTGCAGGTCCGTGTTGACGGCTGCGGCCACCGAGCGCTTGGTGAACTTACGGCAATCCAAAGGGTTACCTGGGATAGTGGTAAAAACCCCGCCAGCCTCCTTCAGGATGAGGCTTCCGGCAGCGTAATCCCACATCCGCTGGCCGCCGTGCAGATAAAGTTGCAGGCGACCGGCCGCCAGCCAGCACCACTCGAGCACACAGGCGCCGAGATTGCGCTGTGAACGGTATGGCGGGTAGCGCACCAGCCGATCAGCCAGGCGCGAGACCAGGCGCTTGTAATCGACGTTCGCCACGCATTCGCGCAAAGCAAATTCCTGGCCCGGCGTCGTCATCGGCTCACCATTCAGAAAAGCCCCGCCGCCATCAATAGCACTGAAACACTCGTCACGCACGGGATCCAGCACCACCCCCAGGCGTGCCTCACCATCGACCACCAGCGCCAGGGACACGCCGTAAAAGGGGAAGCCCATGGCAAAATTGGTGGTGCCATCCAGCGGATCCAGAGCCCAGAAACCCCGGGATTTACCATCGACGATGCTGGCCTGTTCACCGTGCTCCATTTCCTCGCCCATAAAAGAATATTCCGGCCAGCGTGCTTTGAGCGCTGTTGAGATGAGGCTCTGCATCTCGTGATCCAGCGCCGTGACGATGCTGCCGTCGGCCTTGGTATCGGTAGCATGCAGCCGGGTGTTGGCAAGACCCGCCGAGCGGGTAGCCGTGCTGACGATCTCCACTAACTGGCCGAGTTCGGGCAGTGCGCTCACCGGGTTGCAGAGCCGAAAGGACGGAAACAGAAGTCGCAGACGCTCCTTGTCCGGCCGTTTTGGCGGTTCTGAGATGGGCGAAATGACCTTAGGTGCGGCTGCATCGGGGGGTGCCGGCGCGGATTCTACCGCTCTCGCTGCCAGAAAAAAACCTCCCTGGGGTTACCCTCCGCACGACAATACTGAACTGCGACCCCGAGCGCGGTACAATACTTGCTGACGAGGCACAAAGAACTGCTCCATCGCGGCCATCGAACACCCCTGCCAGTGATCGCGCAAGGCCCCTTCGGCCAATCGGCGATCAAGGGCCGCTTTTTTTTCCTGACAGCGGCCGTTCCCGCCAGACGTGCCCGGCTGAGTCTTTCCGCCTCCATCGCGATTCACGGCTTTCTAATCCTTGGTATCGGCTTTGTCGCGGCCGCCCCGACCTTGCTGCCGCTCGACCCACCGGTGCTTGAACTGATCCTGGCACCCTTGCCCCAGGAATCCACCGAGGATGCGCTGACTCTAGCGCAGCACAATCTTGCCGGTGGTGGCACGATTACGCATCTTGCCCGAACTATCGCTGAGCCTCCGGTCACGCTGGCAAAGCCCCCCGCCAAACACGACCAAAGGGCTTCCGTAAATCACCTTATTGCCCTCATGCAACAGACCGCACCTTACCTGCCATCAAATACAGCCCAACGGGTAGAGGCCGCACAACAGACCCGAGCGCTGGTTACACGCTACCGCGGCGAGATCGAGTCGCTGGAAGACGCTTCCACGCGCCTGGCTCGCCAGAGTTTTGTCAGCGCCAGCACCCGCCAGAGCGAGTACGCTGCCTACATGGCCCGTTGGCGGGAACAGGTCGAGAACGTTGGCAACTACCACGCGCCGGAGTGGCTTGGGCGCTCGGATCACATCGGCGAAGTTCTGTTGGCTGTTGCAATAAAGCCTGACGGGGCACTCCACTCGGTGCGCGTACTGAACTCTTCCGGCAATCCAACCATTGACACAATGGCTATGCGTATCGCCCGTCTTGCGGCGCCCTTTGAGGTGCTACCCGAAGAGATTCGCCGGCACACCGACGTGCTGCATATCACCCGCACCTGGCAGTTCCTGCCGGGGGGGCAAACGCTGGCCCGCTAAAGATCAATGTCAGAATCCTCTTTCCAGTCGCTCACTAATCACTTTTTGCTGGCCATGCCGGAATTAAAAGACCCCCATTTCAACCAGGCCGTAACACTGATCTGCCAACATGATGCTAATGGCGCGCTGGGTGTGGTGGTCAACCGACCACTGGACAACCTCATCGTGAACGATGTATTAAACCAATTCGACCTGCCCTCGCCTAAGGATAGCCCCACGGGCCTTTATCCGGTGTACGCGGGCGGGCCAGTGCATCACGAACTGGGCCTGGTACTGCATGAGGGGCTGGGCGAGTGGCAGTCGACACTGGAGGTGGGGGGCGAAATTGGTCTCACTTCCTCGCGCGACGTGCTTGAAGCCATATCAAAAGCTGCCGGTCCACCGGCCTTGTTATTAACCCTGGGCTACGCCGGCTGGGGACCCGGACAACTGGAAAAGGAATTGCAAGAAAACGCCTGGCTCACGGTCGAGGCCGATCCCGATATCCTTTTTCGGGTACCGCCAACAGAACGCTGGCAACGCGCCGCCCAAGGCATTGGTGTGGACATTACCCGGCTAGCCCCGGGCGCTGGGCACGCGTGAACTCTACCGTACTCGCTTTTGATTACGGCAGTTGCAGGATTGGGGTCGCCGCCGGGCAGAACGTGACTGGCTCTGCCCAGGGCATCGCCACCCTCACCACCGGCGGTGTCCAAGGCCCCTGGCCAGCCATAGAGCAGCTTATTTCAGAGTGGACGCCTGCTGCACTGGTGGTAGGCCTGCCACTTGCTTTTAATGGGCGTGAAACCCCTCTTTCATTGGCAGCACGAGCATTTGGCAAGGAATTGCTGGAACGGTTCGGCCTGCCCGTTACTTTCATTGACGAGACGCTGACCTCGGTCGAGGCCGAGGCCTTGATATCCAGCGCCACCGCACCGGGAAAACGAGTAGTCGATCGACGCAAATCCTTGCGCGACCAAATCGCCGCCCAACTTATCCTGCAGACCTACCTCAACGAGGAAGCGTCCAGAACAAGCTTGCCCTGACTGTCGATGAACTGGCCACTTAAGAACATCCAGATCGATGGCGCAGGTCGACTGCGCCATTTTCTTACTATAGAAGGCCTTGGGCGCGAACGCCTGACCCAGATACTCGATATCGCCCAAGGCTTCATTGAAGTTGATAGCCGTCACAAAGCTAACATGTCTTTGCTCGCCGATCACACCGTGGTGAACCTCTTTTTTGAAGACAGTACCCGTACGCGCACCACTTTCGAGATCGCGGCCAAACGACTTGGCGCCGAGGTGGTGAACCTTAATACAACAAGAATGTCGACCCGCAAGGGTGAGACGGTATTGGATACGGTCCGCACACTGGAGGCCATGGACACGGATATTTTCGTGGTGCGCGACAGCGCCAGTGGTACCGCGCACCTGATTGCCCGCCACGTGCCTGAGACAGTGCACATCATCAACGCCGGTGACGGCCGTCATGCTCACCCCACCCAAGCCATGCTGGACATGTTCACCATCCGCCAGCATAAGGGTGGTTTTTCAAATCTCAAAGTGGCCATTGTCGGGGACATTCTGCATTCACGGGTTGCGCGCTCACAGATTCATGCGCTGAATACCCTTGGCGTTAAAGAAATCCGTGTGATAGCGCCGGGCACCTTGCTGCCGACCGAGATTGAGCGCCTGGGTGTAACCGCACTTACTGATCTGGATGAAGGACTTCAGGATATCGACGTCATCATGATGCTGCGCCTGCAACTTGAGCGCATGGAAGGCCAGTTGATTCCCAGTACACAGGAGTATTTCCGCTGTTATGGGCTCACTATGGAAAGACTGAACCGAGCGGCGGCCGAGGCGGTCGTGATGCATCCCGGGCCCATGAACCGGGAACTCGAGATTGCCTCCGATGTTGCCGACAGTGAGCGTTCACTCATTCTTTCGCAAGTCACCAACGGCATCGCCGTGCGCATGGCCATCATGGCGCAACTGGTTGGGGCCGATCCAAACGCCAGTCAACCATGAGACTGCACATCCAGAACGGCCGCTTGATCGACTCCGCCGACGGGATAGACGAAGTGCGTGACCTTTTCATCGACAAAGGGCGCATCGTTGACTCCGGTGAGGCCGGCGCTGACTTCTGCGCGGACGAGGTCATCGATGCCACTGGGATGATCGTCTGCCCCGGGTTGGTGGACCTGCAGGCGCGCTTACGCGAACCCGGCGAAGAACACAAAGCCACCATGGAAAGCGAACTGAACGCGGCCGTTTCCACCGGCGTGACCAGCATCTGTGTGCCACCGGACACAAACCCGGTGATCGATACCCCGGCCATGGTGCACATGATGCGCCAACGTGGCCGGCGCATCAATCGCGCCCGAGTTTATCCACTGGGGGCACTGACCTTGGGCCTTGAAGGTGAACGTTTAACCGACATGGCGGCCCTTCGCGACGCCGGCTGCACCGCCGTCAGCAACGCAGATAACATTGTCGACAACACCCTGGTGATGCGCCGGGCCATGCAATACGCTAGCACCTTTGACCTCACGGTATTTCTAACCGCGCTCGATCCCTGGCTCAAAGGCAACGGCTGCGTGCACGAGGGCGAGGTCAGCACGCGCCTGGGGCTGCCCGTGATTCCGGAGGCCGCTGAGATCGTCGCGCTGGCCCGGGAACTTGCACTGATAGAGACAACCGGTGCACGCGGTCATATTACGCAACTTTCCTGTGGCCGTTCTGTCATGAAGATCAAGGACGCGAGGGAGCGTGGTTTACCGGTCACGGCTGGTGTCTCAGCCCATCACCTACACCTATCGGAGCTGGATATCGGTGAGTTCGACACCCGCTGCCACGTAATCCCCCCGCTACGCAGCATCAGGGACCGGGAAGCACTGAAAGAAGGCCTTGCCGAAGACATCATCGACGTGATTTGTTCGGACCACCAACCGCACGGCTTTGACGCCAAGCTGGCGCCATTCAGTGAGTCAGCACCCGGTATCGCCGGCCTCGAGACCCTGCTTTCACTGACCCTCAAGCTGGTCAGTGAAAGCATATTGTCACTGCCTCAGGCCTTATCTAAGGTCACTGCCAACCCGGCCCGTATCCTCGGTATCGATGTTGGCTACCTAGGGACCGGCGCGCCGGCAGACATCTGCATCTTTGACCCCGGCGAAACCTGGACAGTCGATACAGTAGAGATGAAAAGCCGCGGTACCAATACCCCGTTTGATGGGCAATCGTTACCGGGGGTCGTCTACTGGACTCTGGTCGCCGGCCAGGTTACGTACTTTCGAGGTGACCACACCTGATCAGTTAACCGGTAAATCTCTTCCATTCTGGCGATTCCACTGGCCGTGGGCCCGTTGCTCTACGGCCGCTAAATACACGGCCTTTTCTCAGTAGCAAACCCGTGAAGATGGTAGCGCTGCGATGCTGCTTTTAGTTATCGCAGCACAGCATTCGCGCTACATCAAAACTCCACCTTGTCAAAGGTAGAGCCCAATTGCTTCTGGGACACCGCCTCTTTGCCTTCCAGTTTGATACGAAGTCGTAGGTTATTCACGGAATCCGCGCTACGCATGGCGTCTTCATAGGTGATAAGACCTCGTTCAAAAAGATCAAACAAACATTGATCGAATGTTTTCATGCCCTCCCCGGTCGAGCGCTCAATAGCCTCTTTGATCTCATCGATCTCACCCTTCAAGATGAGGTCACTGATCAATGGCGAATTGAGCATCACCTCCACCGCCGGTACGAAACCTCCGTTACCGACTCTGGGCACCAGCCGCTGGGAGACGATGGCCTTTAAGTTCATGGAAAGGCCCATGTAAAGTTGATTACGGGCATCATCGGGATAAAGGTTGGCGACCCGCTCGAGTGCCTGGTAGGTGTTGTTAGCATGCAAGGTGGCAAGACACAGGTGGCCGGTCTCGGCGAAGACGATGGCGCTTTTCATGGTCTCTGGGGTGCGGACTTCGCCAATCTGGATGACATCCGGTGCCTGGCGCATGGCATTCTCAAGTGCTGAGCGATAGGAGTCGGTATCCACCCCCACCTCGCGCTGGGTCACGATGCAGCGGTCGTGCTGGTGGACAAACTCGATAGGATCTTCCACTGTCACGATGTGCCCACGGGTGTGGTGGTTACGATATCCCACTACCGCTGCCTGGGTGGAACTCTTACCCGTGCCCGTGCCGCCGACAAAAAACACCAGCCCACGGCGGCTCATGGCGATCTTCTCAAGAATTGCCGCTGGCAAATTCAGCTCGTCGAAGGTCGGGATATGATCGCTGATGCGCCGCGCCACCATACCCACCTGCCCCTGCTGCTGGAACACGTTGATGCGAAAACGGCCTAGCCCCTCAGGGTTAACCGCAAAGTTGCAATCCTTCTCGGTCTCGAACTGCCGGCGTTGTTTGTCGTCCATGAGCGAGTATGCCAGTTGCCGGGCTGTTTCAGGCGTTAATGGATCGGTCTTGATAGGCAGCACTTGGCCATCGACTTTGAGGCTGGGCGGCGCACCAACGGCGACAAATAGGTCGGAGGCACTTTTGCTCACCGTCAACTTGAAAAGATCCAGTATCTCCATCGTTGTTGTCTATTTGCTGATATTTATCAGCGCCCCTTTTCAGTCGAACTTAGTCGGATCATACGCCAGCGCACGGGCGGCCTCCCTGGCTATCTGGTTATTCTGAACCAGGTCCTGCAATGATTGGTCCATAGTCGTCATCCCCATCTCACGACCTGTCTGGATCATGCCGTAGATCTGCGGCACCTTGCTCTCGCGGATCAGATTGCGGATGGCCGGCGTACCCAACATGATCTCGTAGGCGGCGATACGACCACCCTCAGGTTTTTTGATTAATCGCTGGGCAATCACTCCCTCCAGAGACTCCGACAACATGGCCCGGACCATATCCTTCTCGCCGCCTGGGAAGACATCGATAATACGATCGATGGTCTTGGCTGCGGATGAAGTGTGCAGCGTGCCAAACACCAGGTGGCCGGTTTCGGCTGCGGTCAAAGCAAGCCTGATGGTCTCAATGTCGCGTAACTCGCCTACCAGCACCACGTCCGGGTCTTCGCGCAGAGCGGAGCGCAGCGCATCGTTAAAACTTTGGGTATGTCGACCAACCTCGCGCTGGTTAATCAAGCAGTTGTGGCTCTGGTGCACAAACTCGATAGGATCTTCGATAGTAAGGATATGCCCCTTCTTGTTGTGATTGACGTAGTCGACCATCGCCGCCAAGGTGGTGGATTTACCTGAGCCTGTGGGACCGGTAACGAGCACTAACCCTCGGTGCTTATCTGACAGCGCACGGAACACAGCTGGCGCGCCGATGGCTTCGAGCGACAATACTTCGGTCGGGATGGTGCGAAACGCCGCCGCGGGACCGCGCTCCTGATTGAAGGCGTTAACTCGAAAGCGTGAGATGTTGGGAATTTCGAAGGCGAAATCAGTTTCCAAGCGCTCTTCGAATTCCTTGCGCTGGTTGTCCTGCATGATGTCGTAGATCATGTCGTGCACCGTGCTCGAGGCAAGCGCATCTACCTTGATCCGGCGAATCTCACCATCGATCCGAATGAGCGGCGGTAGCCCGGCGGCGAGGTGAATATCCGAAGCGCCGTTCTTGACGGCAAACGCCAGCAGTTCAGATAGGTCCATGGGCTGAAATTATCTATCTATCAATTGCTTCTAACGAAATATTCAAGCACCTCAAGTATAATCCCTAAAGACAATTGATGGCCGTCACACTACCATGTCTTGCGCTCACGGCACTGTGATCTACCCCCATCTCACCCCTGCTAAGGAACCCGGCTCAGCGTGACTACCGCCGAGAAAAGCGCCCAAATAGAGTCATCTACGCTCGGCGAGCGCTACTGCGCCCTTACCCAGCGACTACGGGCTGTCGAAGCACATTTTGGCCGTCCCGAGAACGGTACCTGCCTGGTGGCCATCAGCAAAACCCATCCTGCGCAGGCAGTACGCGAAGTGGCGGCTCTCGGGCAAATGGACTTCGGCGAGAACCAGTTGCAAGATGCGCT
>JASLLH010000061.1:0-11919 GCA_030747115.1 Arenicellales bacterium | reverse complement strand
TCAGTGAGGTATTGTGCCTGGGTCGCCTCATCTACCGTCGAGCGTGGCTGGCCCGAGTTGGGCGTATATGGTTTGGTGTCAAGCAGGGGCCAGTTAGCCTCGGTAATCCACAGGCGGTTGGCACTGCGGTTCGACAACGCCGTCATCGCACCAATCAGCCGAATCTTTCGGGCGAGATCGAACACTCCGTATTGAGTTGAGCGTGGTGAGCCGCGGCGGTTGACGTAGAGCGCACAACTACAGGCGTCCAATCGGTAGCGATGGCAGTTGATGAGGGTGCGCAAGGTCACCAGCGGCTCGAAATCAATGACCGATGACCCGGCGAGGACGATATTGTGGAAACGCATTGGCAGATCCGCTACCGCATCCAGCAGGCTTAAGTAATCCCCACTGTGACGGCAGCCCCATTTACTGCGGTTGATGGCGTTGCCCAGTTGAAATTCCTGGGTCAGAGGCGTGAAAGCGTCGACGATCGTCTCCACCGCTTTGGCCCAGCCAGCGGGGTTCTTGACGCTGTCCCTGCTTTGCAGGATGTTGATCAGGAACTCTCTAGCTGGAAAACGCGCCGCGAAGTCGAGGTATTCATCCAATCGGTCTACGTGCCACGAAGGCACGCGCAGCAGCAGCCGCTTAACGCCCAGTTCTTCAACCAGTTCAGAAACAGCGCCTGGGTCACCGTGGTCGGGTGAGACGCCAAGCCCGACGAAGTCCGTCGCTGCTGCGCGCTGGTGATTGCTGTGCAAAGTGGCGTAGCGCCAGGCAATGAGTGGCGACAGTGCAAGTGCAGTGAGGCCAGTGCGGGCATATTCGAGTAGGTTGGCGCTGCGCAACCGGGGTTTGTCGCCATCCTTTAGCCGGTAAGGTTGATCCGAATGGCTGTCCCACCAGTCGGGATGCTCGATGCTCATGGCCGGCGCTGCGCCGCGATGTCGAAAACACCGTGGCCCAGTTGTAAGCCCCGGCGCTCATATTTCGTTAAGGGTCGCCACGCAGGTCGCGGCGAGAATGTCCCGATGCCGGCAGTATTTTCCAACGTTGGCAGCTGGTCGATAGCAGCGAGAATCTCTTTTCCATATTCTGGCCAGTCGGTCGCGACCTGCAGGCTACCGCCGGACTTGAGACGGTCCGCTAATTCTTTGAGAAAGGCCCCGCTCAACAATCGACGTTTGTGATGGCGTTTTTTCGGCCATGGATCGGGGAAAAAAACCAGAATCCGGTCCAACGAGGCGGGCGGCACCCGCTTTGGTATCACCTCAGCGGCATCACCGACTATTACCCGTACGTTTTGAATGTCGTCGTGGGCGAGGTCTCGCAGGAATCGTCCAGCCCCGGGGCGATGGGGGTCGATGCCGATGAAGCCCGCCTCTGGTGCTTCTTGTGCCATTGCTCGCAAAGACTCGCCGTCACCAAAGCCGATCTCGAGTGTAACTGGCCGTAGGTCGCCGAAAACCATCTCCCATTCGAGCAGCGCTATTCCACCGTCTATCCCGTACACTGGCCATAAGTCTTCCAGGGCGCGTCTTTGGGCCGGTGTCATCCGGCCTTCACGGCGCACAAAACTGCGTACCGGCCGTGCCGGCCTCAGGGGTGCTATAGGCAAGTGAGACTCCAAGCCAGAGCCAGCGCAGTTCGTACCGGGCGCGGGTATTGTTCCGGTTGCAAGGCTGGACGATAATCGTCGCGGTGGCTGCGCGGGCGGGTGTAGTTCAATGGTAGAACCTCAGCTTCCCAAGCTGATGACGTGGGTTCGATTCCCATCACCCGCTCCATTTTACCCTTGATGGCCTCTACTCAAGTATGGTGTTGCGCAAAGAAAACCGGCGACTTCCAGCAGTATATTGCCAATTGGGAGATGAACCACTGTGATTCCCTGCATCCGCGCGGATCTGGGCCGGGGTCAAGCATTCGGGCCATGGTTACACACTTTTCATAGTCGGCTTTGAGCGACTGACCTATTTCAAGTTCTTCCACCTGAAGATATAAGTATCCAGGTTTTGAATGATCAAAGGGGCAAAGTAGTGAACGCTAACTGGAATTATCCGACTGCCATCCGGGTTGGGGCCGGGCGACTGCCCGAGGTGGCCGCTGCCTGCAAGGAACTGGGAATAAAAGCGCCATTACTGGTAACTGACCCGGGACTTGCGGATTTGCCCATGGTCCAGCAGGCCGTATCGACATGTGCCAACGCGGGCCTTGATTGCGCGGTGTTCAGTACCATCAAGTCCAATCCCACCGGTAGCAACGTTGCGGCGGGCGTTACTTGTTTTCGGCAAGGTGGCCACGATGGGGTAATTGCCCTGGGTGGGGGTAGTGCGCTGGATGTCGGCAAGGCGATTGCAGTGATGGCCGGCCAGAGCATATCGCTGTGGGACCTTGAGGATGTCGGGGATAACTGGACCCGGGCGGATACCTCAGCCATTGCACCGGTCGTGGGGATACCGACCACTGCCGGTACGGGTTCCGAGGTCGGCCGGGCTTCGGTCATTCTTAACGAGGCCGAGCAGGTGAAGAAGATTATTTTTCACCCGCTCATGATGCCGCAAAGCGTCATCCTCGATCCGGAACTGACTCTCGGATTGCCCGCAACGCTGACCGCCGCGACTGGTATGGACGCGTTGTCACATAGCCTGGAAGCCTGGTGTTCACCGATTTATCACCCGATGGCTGAAGGCATCGCCATCGAAGGTATACGCCTGGTGCACCAGTATCTGGCGCGGGTAGTGACAGAGGGTACGGATATCGAGGCCCGTACACAGATGCTGGTGGCCTCGACCATGGGGGCAACGGCTTTCCAGCGGGGTCTGGGTGCCATGCATGCGCTGGCCCATCCTTTGGGCGCCTTGTATGACGCCCATCATGGGACGCTCAATGCGGTGCTCATGCCTTATGTGCTGCAGGCGAATCGTTCTGTCATCGAGGCGCGCATCACACACCTTGCCCGCGCAATCGGTATTGTTAATCCGGGTTTTGATTCGTTCCTGGGCTGGGTGTTCGAGCTGCGTGAAACATTGGCGATCATGCCGGACCTTGCGGCGCTCGGCATTGATGACAGCCAGGCCGAGCGTATTGGTCGGATGGCTAAGGCGGATCCTTCGAGCGGGACCAATCCAATGCCGTTTACCGCTACTGAGTACCAGGCACTCTTTTTGCGCGCACTGAGTGGAGATCTGGAATCAGCACGATGAGCGCTACCAGCGGCAAGAACCTGACGGTCGGTATCCTCCAGTGCGGCGAGGTGCTCGAGATTTTTCAGCCCGAGTTTGGCGATTACCACAGCATGATTGAAGACAAGCTAACAGCTGCGGATCCGGCGCTTAGCTGCCACAGTTGGCGGGTGCTTGACGGCGAGATACCCGACCCCGATGCCTGTGATGCCTGGATCACCACCGGTTCACGTGAAAGTGTCAATGATGATAACGCCTGGACCACGGGTTTTTGCGATTTTGTTGCTCGGGTTGCACAAACCGATATCCCCTTCATAGGTATTTGTTACGGCATGCAGATGATCGCACGCGCCCTTGGCGGCAAGGTGGCACTGGCCGAAAAAGGCTGGGGGGTTGGGGTCGCGATTAACAAGGTCTACCGGCAGACGCCCTGGATGAGGGAGCCTAATGAGAGCATTAACCTGGTGGTCAGTCACCGGGAGCAGGTCGTAGTGCTGCCCAAGGGCGCCCAGTTGATCGCAGGTAGCGATTTCTGTCCTAACAGTATCTTTGCTGTCGGCGATCATATGCTGGGTATTCAAGGTCACCCAGAGTTCACTACAGCCTATTCGCGGGCATTGATGGAGTTGCGTCGGGATATCATTCCTGCCACACGTATTGAGCAAGGGATGGACTCGCTGTTGCTTTCGGTGGACGGTGCTCGGGCGTTCGACTGGATAGTCTCTTTTATCCGTTCGGGAACTCTCGCCTCGCGGGCAGCCTGAATGCTGTACCAAGATTAGCCTGTCTGGCCTGGGCCTGATTTGTCTCAATGGACGTTTCCCGGGCGCTTCGCTAGGATTACCTGATCACGTTGGGTTACGAGGCAAGCCGCGGTTGATGGCCAGAAGATGACCACGCTCAAGATTGGAACCCGCCGTAGCCAACTCGCCATGTGGCAGGCTGGGTACGTGCGTAATGCGTTGCTGCATGCCCATGCCGGCATCGATGTCGAACTGGTGGGTGTCACCACCGAGGGTGACAAGATCCTGGATGTCCCCCTGTCCGAGAAAGGTGGTAAAGGCTTGTTTTTGAAAGAACTCGAGCAGGCCCTGCTGGACGGCCGCGTGGATATTGCCGTGCACTCGATGAAGGATGTAACCGTGAGCCTGCCGGATGGCCTGCACATTCCCGTTATCTGCGAGCGCGGGGACCCGCATGATGCGTTCGTATCCAGCCGCTACGGTGAATTGCGCGAGTTACCGGCCGGGGCTGTGGTGGGTACTTGCAGCCTGCGCCGCCAAGCCCTGTTACGCTATCGCTTCCCGGAGCTGAACGTGGTAAACCTCAGGGGCAACGTCAATACCCGTTTGCAGCGCCTCGATGACGGAGATTTCGACGCTATCATTCTTGCCGCGGCCGGACTGCGGCGCCTGGAGATGACTAACCGCATCCGCCAGAGTATTCCCACCGGCATCATGCTGCCCGCGGTTGGCCAGGGGGCTGTAGGTATCGAATGCCGTGAGGACGATATCAATACCGGGCGGTTGTTGCAGCCGCTGGACCATGCTCCCAGCCACGCGCGGGTAGCGGCCGAACGCGCGGCCAACGCACGCCTTGGCGGAGGTTGCCACGTGCCGGTAGCGGCGTTCGCGACCATCGACGATGAGCAACTTCAAGTCAGAGGCATGGTCGGTTGGCCCGATGGTTCAGAGGTGCTTTTTGCGCAAGTCCAGGGGCGCTTGCAGCAGGCGGAGCGCATCGGTACAAATCTTGCCGATGACTTGCTCGTGCAGGGGGCCGCAGCTATCTTGCAGGATACCTATGGCGATTGATCTTACCGGGGTGTCGGTACTGGTCACTCGGGCGTCACACCAGGCGGAGAACCTTTGCCGCCTGATTGCAGTAGCCGGTGGTGAGCCGGTGCGGTTCCCGGTCACCGAGATTACCTCGCTGCCGCTGGGTGACGCTGCTGTTGCGGCAGCGCTCGAGCAGGTTCCAGCGGTCGATATCGTCATTTTTGTTAGCCCCAATGCGGTGCAATTTGCCTTGGACTTGCTCGAGCTCCGCGGCTTGCCACTACCCTCAGGGGTACAAGTGCTGGCTGTTGGCCCTGGTACAGCCCGCCAGTTGACGGCCCGCGGAATTGCGGTCAGCGCCGTGCCGGCCGGGTGCTATAACAGTGAGGGGCTATTACAACTGCCGCAGTTGCAACAGGTCAGTGGGCGCGCTGTCTTGATTGCCAGCGGGCAGGGTGGTCGGGCTCATCTTGGTGATTCGTTGCGGGCCCGCGGGGCTCGGGTGATCCAACTACCGTGTTATCGGCGTTCGCCGTCACGTCGGGTCGATAATAAGGTGCTGGCGCGATGGCAGGAAGGCGGCATCGACCTGGTCGTGATTACCAGCGCCAGTACAGCGGATCACATGTTGGCTCTGCTGGGCGAGGATGCCGGGGCGCTCCTCTCCAGGACAGCCATCGCTGCTGTCAGCACACGAGTCGCCGACCATTGCCGGGCACTTGGCTGCACAGGGCCTATACTGGTGGCCCGCCAGGCGAGCGATCCGGCGCTGGTCGAAGTGATCGGTGAATGGGGCAACGCCCAGGTGGCTACCACAGCGCAGTTCGATGAAGAGGATTCCGACAGGTGACAGAAAAACCCGCTGACAATGACCAGGCCCCGGCCGAGACGATTGACGCAGTCCCTGCAGCGGTGCCCGCAACCGGATCATCAGCCCCGGGTACCGATACGGGCCCGCTTCCACTTGGGACTCGTGCTAGCGGCTGGCTGGGCCCGACGGCACTGGTGCTGGCCCTCGTCGCCGCGGTGCTCAGTGGCTGGGCCTGGTACTCCAGTAACGTCTCCGGGCGGCTCGAGTTGGGTCGTGAACTGGGGCGGGCAGAAGGCATCAACCGACAACTCGAACGGCTGGTTGACAATCAGCAGGATATGACCGATAGCTTGGCCGCGCTGCGTGGGCAGGCCGAGGACGACCGGCGTACCCTGGAGGCGACACTGGCTGCTGCCACAACCCGCAGCCAGGCGGCCTTGGGCACGCTTGCAGCGCAGCAGTCGGCGGACCGGGAGCAGGTACAACTCGAACTCGCAACTCTCGCTGCAAGCGTCGAGGATACCCGCCGGCAGATGGGCACTGTGCAGGACGACTGGGTGCTGGAGGAGATCGCCCAGTTGCTGCTGCTGGCCAACCAGCGCTTGGTGCTGGTGGGTGACGTTGCGCTCGCGAGCCGGGCACTGGCGCTGGCCGATGATCGATTGCACAGTTTAGCCGGGCCCCAACTGCTCAAGGTCCGCCGGGCGCTGAAGGCGGAGCAGGCGGCGCTGGCTCAGTTGCCTAAGGTCGATGTCGATGGCCTCGCTCTCACCCTGGCAGCGCTGATCAAGCAGGTCGGTGAACTGCCGCTGAAGGGTGACGAGGACCGGCCGGCCTGGCAGGTGCCGGCAGATGCGGCTGCGCTAACCGCGGTAGCAGAATCCCCCCCCGATGCAGCCGGCAACGATAACTCGTTGTCGCAGGTGGGGCGCAAGGTGCTAGATGACTTGAGTGACCTGGTACGGGTGCGCCGTGTCGACCAGACCCGGGTACCGAAGCTGACGGACGCCCAACGATTTCTTGCCTATGAGAACTTGCGCCTGCATCTGCTCAGCGCCCAATTCGTATTGCTGCGCCGGCAGCCGGCCCTATTCAAGGAAAACCTGCGCCAGGCGCGCCAATGGCTGGCGCATTACTTCGAGCCGGTGAACGTTACCGGTGACTACGATGCCAGCCTGGCGGCGCTGCAGAATCAACCGTTGGCGGTCACGCTGCCGGATATCTCGGGCTCGTTGGCGTTGTTGCAGGCAGAGATTCAGAGGCGAGAAATCGCGCAGTGAGTGTGCTTATTTTCGGGCTGGTCATCCTGGCGGTGGCCCTGACTCTGGGGCTGGTGGCGTTGGAGGATCCCGGCTATGTCCTGATCTCCCGTTCACCCTACGAGATCGAGATTTCACTGGCCTTGCTCGTGCTTGGGATTCTGTTGCTGCTGGTGTTGCTTTACGCGCTAGTGCGCCTGGCATTGCGTACCTTGCGGGCGCCACGCGACCTTGGCCGTTGGCGGGCGCAGCGCCGACATGCCCTCGCGGACCAGGCAACGTTGTCGGGTTATGCACGCCTGATCGAGGGCGAGTGGGAAGAGGCAGAGATGGTGCTGGGCAAACGTCTGGGCCAAGGCAGTACGCCACTATTGCAGTGCCTGGGAGCGGCTTATGCCGCCCAACAGCGGAATGACCTGGACGCCCGTGACCGCTATCTCACCCATGCGCGGGAATGCGATCCGGCGCATCTTGTGGCGGTCGAAATCACCCGGGCGCGGCTGCTGGAACGCGCCGGCCAGACCGACGAGGCCCGCGGGGTGCTCGAGCAACTGCATGAACAGGGGGTACACCGCCACGCGGTGCAGGGCATGCTGGCACATTTGTTGAAAGCTCAGCAGGACTGGCCGGCACTGGAGAAATTGTTGATTGGGGCAAAAAAATCCGGGGCATTGCCCAGGGCGGAACTGGCCGCGCTACGCCAGGAGCTGCAAACGCACCGGCTTGGCACTGAAGGTGAGGGCGGCCTGAGCGTGCATTGGTCGCGCCTGTCACGGCGCGAACGGCGGAATCCGCTTCTGCAAGGGGCGCATGCGCGGGGGCTGATCAATGCCGGGGAGATGGACGAGGCCGAGCGTTTTTTGCGCAAAGCACTGCGGCGCCGGTGGGATGGGGAATTGGTGCGGCTTTACGGCCACGTGCGCTCAAGTCGGATGGAAGAGCAGTTGCGCCATGCCGAGCAGTGGGCCGCCAACCATCAGGAGGATCCGGACCTGCTGATGACTCTGGCACGACTGTACCTGGAGAATAATGACCGGGACAAAGCCCGCAGCCATCTGTTGGAGGCTGTACGCCGGGGCGGTAGCCGGGAAGGCTACCTGGAATTGGGGCTGCTGTTGGAATCGATGGGCGAGTCGGACAAGGCGTTGCAGTGCTACCGGCGCGGCTTGCAGGCCCGGGAATCGGCCCCGGTCGAAAAAATTCCGCGGCTGCAGGCAGAGCACACCACCGAGCCAGTACCAGTACTCGGCCCCGGCGATCAATCCTAGGGTCATCCTCCTAGCGGGACCAGTGCACACACGAATGCCTCGGGGTGGGGTCGGCCCTTAGGTCTCTGGGTAGTCCTGGTTGAATTCAAACGAATCGAAATACAGCTGTTCCTTTGGCAGCCCATGGGCCGGGTAGGCGCTGCGGATGGCGTCGATCATTGGCGGCGGGCCGCTGGCATAGACCTCGACCCGCGAGAGATCTGGAAAAGCCTGCAGCACTGCGTCGTGCACCCACCCGGTTTGCCCTGGCCAGTCATTCTTTTCTTGCGGTTCTGACAGAACTGGGGTGTAGTTGAGATTCGGGTGCGCTTCGAGCCACCCTTGAATTTCCCGGTCAAGGTAGAGGTCTACCCGGGTGCGCACACCCCAGAAGAGGTGAAACACACGCCGGGAACTCTCGGTGAATGCTTGTTCCAGCATGGCCTTAATCGGGGCAAGGCCGGTGCCGCCGGCTACCAGGATGGCGGGGAGTTGCGGCTGGTCACGCAGGAAGAAGGTACCGTACGGTCCTCGGAACCGTAGCAGATCCCGGGGCTTTAAAGTTTCAAACACCTGCCCAGTGAAATGTCCGTCGGGTACCCGTCGCACGTGGAGTTCCAGCTCAGCATCTGTTGCCGGGGCGTTGGCCACTGAGAAACTACGCCGGCGCCCGTCGCGCAGCAAAATATCGACGTATTGCCCCGCCAGGTAGTCGAACGATTGGTTTTGCGGCAGCTTGAGGCGCATGATCATGACGTCATGGCAGGCCTTTTCCAGTTCGATCACGCGACAGGGCAGGGTGCGGATCTCGATAGCAGCACCGGCAGGCAGTTCCCGGGCCTCGATGACAAGATCTGACTGGGCCCGGGCCTGGCACAGTAGGATTGTTCCTGCGGCCTGCGCTGCGGGAGACAAGGCAGACTCGCTGAATTCTCTCGGCTCGATCGCGCCGGAGAGAAGTCTGGCTGTGCAACTGCCACACGAGCCGCTACGGCAACTATAGGCAAAAACGTGGCCTTGCCGTAATGCTGCCGCGAGCAGAGTCTCAGAAGGGCTGGCCTCGAAAGAGGTGGCCGTCTTCTGGTTTATGATGCTAAACGCCATAATTGCAATCAATCGGCTGTAACAAGTTAGCGGCGTATTTTCGCACGGTATTTTGCCGGGAGCGCAGCAGTTGATGACACAGTAAACGTATGGGTATTGTGCGGTTCATATGCTATTGCTGGTGATGGCCTAAGCTCAAATGTGTAGCTTTCATTCTTGTTATGCCGGAACTACCTGAAGTTGAGACTACCGTACGTGGTATCCGCCCCTTGGTCGAGGGTAAGTGCGTGCGGGAGGTCGTGGTGCGCGAGCGGCGTTTGCGCTGGCCAGTGGCGCACGGCATCAATCGAATTCTTAGCGGTAAACGAATCCTTTGTGTACACCGCCGGGCTAAGTACATACTGATAAAATTTAGCCACGGCACCTTGATGATTCACCTGGGGATGTCGGGCCGACTGCAGGTGGTACCCAAGAACGTAGCCCCAGCAAAACACGACCATGTGGATATTGTCTTGGTCGGCGGTAAAGTCTTGCGTTTCCGGGACCCACGCCGTTTTGGCAGCGTCTTGTGGGTGCGCGGTGATCCGCAAATAGCGCCGCTGTTATCAAGATTGGGGCCAGAGCCGTTCGATGAGGCATTTACGGGAAGCTTGTTGTTCGAGGCTGCTCGGGGCCGGCGCTTGGCGATCAAGAACTTCATCATGGATGGTCGTATTGTGGTTGGGATCGGCAATATCTACGCCAGTGAGGCGCTTTTTCGTGCCGGCATTCATCCCGCTCGTGCGGCAGGCCGTGTGGGGTTGCGCCGTTACCAGCATCTGGTGCAGGCTATTCGTGAAGTGCTTGCTGACGCCATCGCGGCAGGGGGCACCAGCCTCCGGGACTATGCTGGAGTAACCGGCGAGCCCGGCTACTTCGAGTGCTCGCTTAAGGTTTATGAGCGGGTTGGAGAGCCTTGTGTAAACTGCGGTGCCATCATCCAGCACAAGGTGATTGGCCAGCGGGCATCGTACTACTGTGCGCACTGCCAGCATTAAAGATCTGACAACAGATCAAAAAACAAGCAAGTGTCAGGGGGGATCGGAATGGAATTGGATGTAGCATTTGTGCGGTCGCAGTTCCCGGCTTTTCAGACTGCACAAACTAAAGACTGGATTTTTTTCGAAAACGCTGGTGGTTCCTATGTGCCGGCGACGGTCATCGATCGCCTACAGCGGTTTTTTGTTGAGCACAAAGTCCAGCCTTACGGCACTTTCGCGCTTTCGCAACGGGCGGGGGAGGAGATGGATGAGTCATATGAGGCGGTTGCCCAGTTACTTAATGCCGATATGGATGAGATCACCATTGGTCCATCTACCACGCTCAATCTGTACATACTGGCTCAGAGCCTGCGTCACTTGTTGCGACCCGGTGACGAGGTCGTGGTGACCAACCAGGATCACGAAGCTAACGTGGGGTGCTGGCGGCGTTTGTCCGAGCACGGCGTGCTTATGCGTGAGTGGCGGGTCGGCAAGGCCGACGGCGAACTCGATATCACGGGCTTGGAGAACCTCATCAGCGACCGGACTAAGTTGGTGTGTTGCACGCTATGCTCGAACCTGGTTGGTACCCACAATAATATGCATGCTATTTCTGAGATGGCACACAAAGTCGGTGCGCTGGTTGTCGCTGACGGAGTCTCTTACGCCCCGCACGTGATTCCCGATGTACAGACACTGGGGGTAGACTTCTACGCTTATAGCACCTACAAAACTTTTGGCAGTCACTTGGGTGTATTGTGGGGTTCAAGTGAGGCGCTGAAAAAAACCGAGGGGCAGAGTCATTTTTTTAACGAAGAAAAATCGCGTTATCGCCTAAACCCTGCTGGACCTCAACATGCTGAAATCGCGGCGCTCGCTGGTATTGCCGAGTACTTCGATGCGCTCTATAGACACCACTTCGGTGATGCAAAAGGTAGCCTGCATGAGCGCGCGACAAAAGTGTTCGAACTGGTGTCTGAACATGAGGCGCGTCTTGCTAATATTTTGCTTGATTACCTCAAAGACAAATCCGACATCCGCCTGCTGGGCCAAGATCACGCGGAGGCAGGAAAACGAGCCTCGACCATAGCCTTCCATGCGCGGGCTATGCCCTCGACTCATATCGCACAGAAGCTGGCTGAGCACCGTATCGGGGTAGGCAATGGCCACTTCTACGCACTGCGCTGCGTAGAGGCGTTGGGCATGGACCCGGAAGACGGCGTGGTGCGGGTAAGCATGGTGCACTACAACACCGTCGAAGAGGTGCAGAAGCTGGTTGGGGTGCTCGATGCGATTCTGGCCGGCGAGGGATAAAGGCGTACCCTGGGCGCGCCTAGGTACTATATGCTGCAGTATCCAGGAACTTGGGGCAGACAGTGTTCGGGGGTCTTGCCCCGGGCAGTATGATGGAAAAAGCTAGCTTAAGCTCCACCGGTTCGCGTTGGGTCACATCAGGATCTAAAGAGATCATCATACCGGACTGGTAAAAAGGGAAAGTCAAGAGAGTCTTGCAATGAAACAACATGCACGGGTCGTAATTATCGGTGGGGGTGTACTCGGTGCTGGCCTGTTGTATTTCCTAACCAAAGAAGGTTGG
>JASLLH010000060.1:0-12061 GCA_030747115.1 Arenicellales bacterium | reverse complement strand
CTTGAACTACATCTCGCCTGGCGCAAATTTTCTATGAAAAACTACTTAGATAAAATTCAATTTATCTTTTTTTTGAATAACTTCTAGCTATGATACCCAAGGCTACGGCTAAGGTGCCGGGTCTCAACTGTCTGCTGTCGAGGGCAAATCCTTTATCGGCGGGGCCTGGCAGGGGCCCCGGCCAGCATGATGCTGCAGGAACCAGGTTTTACAAAACTGCGAGAAGGTCGCCATCGCCCACGAGGGGCGCATCTGCGCAAGTCGTGCCAAACCCAGTTCACCGCCGGCGGTCTTGTCCACCAGTGGACGGGTTACGATAGTTTGTCCGTCGTAGGTGTGGTCGTAATACGGGTGCGTAACCAGCAACGAGTACCCTTGATTTCTGCCAACCAGGCCACGCACCATTTCAAGCGATGGCGAACTGAAGGCGACCCGCGGTTCGAGGCCGGCTGCTTTGAACAAGCCGAGAAAAAAATCGCGGCTCGGTGGCACATCTAACAAAATCAATGACTCGTCTTTCAGACTCTTCAATGAGATCTTCTTGTGCTTTACCAACCGGTGTTCCTCGGGCAACAAAACATAAGGATCGAATGACGCCAGCAGGCTTATCTCCATGTCGTCTGGCAACATCAGGTTATACATGAGGGCGAGTTCGAACCGGCCCGACCCCAGCCCGAAAAGGAGATCATCCTGGTTGCCCTCGTGGAGCCTGATTTCGATGCCTGGAAAGCATTCAGAGAAATCGGCCAGCAGTGCCGGCATGAATATTGGTGCGACCGTAACGAAACATGCGAGTTCTATCTCGCCACGGGTGTCATCACTTGAAGCTTGGGCGTTTTGCTGAAGTTCGCCCGCGTAGCGCAACAGACCACGGGCATCGACCAGCAATCGCTCACCCGCCGGGGTCAGCGATACGCCGCGCGCGTGATGGCGAATAAAAAGTTGAACCGAGAACTGCCTTTCAAGGTTAGTGATTGCTTTCGATATAGAGGGTTGGGAAATATTCAGCCATTTTGCGGCCTTGGCGATGGATTGGTTGTCGGCTGTGGCCGCAAAATACTCCAGTTGCCGCAACGAATACTTCAGCATCACCAGTCCTCCTGGGGTAAATCCTGGCCGCCACGATTGCAACGGCTGTGGCCGTGGCCATAAGGTCGATGGAATTATAACCAAAAGCTATGAATAAAAGAGATAAAATGAATTTTACCTAAGCAGATTTCCGGTGAGAATTGCACCGGCAGCGCAACAGCTTTTATTCAGGCAACTAAACTGAATCTCAACGGATAACAACCATGGCTCGCAGTTGGAAAGTCGGTATAGATATCGGTGGCACTTTCACCGATGTCATCGCCGTTAATACCGAGGATGGCGCGGTGCGCACTGCCAAGGTGCAGAGTCGCTCCAGTGATCCGGTAGCCAGTATCGCCTCGGCATATCGAGCCGTGGGCATAGCTTGGGTCGATGTCTCGGATCTCATGCATGGAACAACAATGGCGACCAATGCCATCGTCGAGGACCGCCTGGCACCAGTGGCTCTGATCGCCACTGAAGGTTTTCGCGACACCCTGGAAATTGGCCGCCAGAACCGGCGCGAGCTTTACCGGCTTGAGGTGACCCCCAAATTGCCGCCCCTGGTACCCACCGCACACCGGCTCGAGGTAACCGAACGCATAGACGCTGAGGGTCGAGTTCTGACACCACTTAACGACACCGAGATTGAGCGCGTGACCAAGGCTACCGAAGATCTCGGCGTGCCGGCAGTTGCCGTCGCCTTGCAGCAGTGTTTCGCCAATACTGAGCATGAGGCGCGCCTAGGTCGGCGGCTGCAGACAGCCGTACCTTACGTGGCGTTGTCCCACAGGATAAGCCCGGAGCCACGTGAGTTCGAGCGCACCAATACCACCGTGCTGAACGCCGCCTTGATGCCGTTGACAGCGGGCTATTTGGACAAACTGGAGCAAACTGCAGATGGCTCCACCAACTTGCACCTGTTCCATTCGGCTGGCGGCATGTCATCAATCGAAGCGGTGAAAGATCGGCCATTAGCCCTCGCCCTATCGGGGCCCGCGGCCGGCGTGGCCGCGGCCGGCCGTATCGCCGAAGAACTGGGACTCACTCAGGCCATTGGCTTTGACATGGGCGGCACAACCACTGATACCTGTGTCGTTATCGACGGCAAAGTGCAGATCGATGGCAATCAGCGCCTCGCTGAAAGGCCGGTACGCCAGTTGATGGTTGCTGTCGAATCAATTGGCGCCGGGGGTGGCTCTATCGCCCGTATCCAGGGTCAGGCGATTCGGGTCGGGCCCGACAGTGCCGGGGCCGACCCGGGGCCGGCCTGCTACGGGTTCGGGGGTGAACGACCAACGGTTGCCGATGCCAACCTCGTTCTCGGCTACCTGAATAGCGAACGCCTGCTCGGCGACAGCATTCGCCTCGATCCCCAATTGGCGCTCGCTGCAACCAGGAAAATTGCCGACGCTTTTAACGTGTCCGATCAGGAGATGGCACTAGGCATCTACCGGATCGCCAATGCCAACATGGCCCGGGCTTTACGGCGAGTTGCCGTCGAACGTGGCATCGACGCACGAGCCTGCACATTGATCGCTTTCGGTGGCGCCGGCCCCATGCACGCTGTTGCACTTGCTCGTGAATTTGGCATTGCCCATGTTGTGGTACCGAAGTTCTCCAGCGTTTTCTCGGCGCTTGGATGCCTGATGGCCGAACTCAGTTATGCCGAGCAACACGCCATACAGATGTCGAGTACGGCTTGGCAAGCCGATGGAATCGAGCGCCTGTGTCGGCAAATGTATGATCGGCTGGTGCTGCCACTGACCGCTGCCGGCCATGCACCGGACTCTCTGCTGGCTCAACATATCGCTCTGATCCGCTACGCCGGGCAAAGCGATACGGTCGAGGTTCCTTTTACGCCACCGGCTGACCGCGACGCTCTCAGCGCCGAATTCAAAGCCAAACACAAACAGCTCTACGGGTTCGTAACCGATGAGCCATGGGAACTGGAAACGCTGCGCCTGACCCTGTCGGCGCCGGCGGGAAACGAGATCAAGGTTCCAACAGCGGCAATGGCATCAGCCTCAACTCCAAGTGTCGACAGCACTTGCTGGTTTGACAGCAATACTCCAATTGCCACACCGCGCTACGATCGGACAAGCCTTGCAATCGAACAAAAAATCAAGGGCCCGGCAATAATCGAAGACCAATGGTCGACCACTGTCGTCCCACCCGGTGCCACAGCGTGGGCAGACGCCACCGGGCATATTCATATCGATACCGGGAGGCCCGTATGAACGCCGTGGTCAATCCCTTCACAGTTGAAGTCATCCGCAACGCCCTAACCGCAATCGCTGAGGAGATGTCGCTTGTGGTTATGCGCTCAGCACGCTCGCCCCTGTTACGTGAAGCCGGTGATTTGTCTTCGGCTTTAACAGATGCCAAAGGTGACCTTATCGCCCAGGGGCGCGATATCCCGGCCCATCTGGGGATCATGGGATCTACGGTGCAGGAGTTTCTGAAGCGGATTCCTGCTGAACAGTTGTCGCCCGGCGATGTCTGGTTCCTCAATCTTCCTGAACTTGGCGGCAATCATCTGCCGGACGTCAAGGCACTGCGGCCGATTTTTGCCGACGGGGCTTTGCAGGCATTCGCTGTCAGTCTTGCCCATTGGGCCGACATTGGCGGTGCCCGGCCCGGCAGTTATGTTCCCGAAGCTCGGGATGTCTGGCAGGAAGGGCTGAGAATTCCACCCTTGCGGTTGTTTACCGCTGCTGGCCCTGACCGCGAGAAGCTGGACTTGATCGTGGCCAACGTCCGCGGTGCCAGGGAGCGCGAGGGTGACATTCTGGCGCAAATGGCCTCCACCCGCTCGGCCGATGAACACCTAGCCGAAGTGTTCGAACGTTACGGCGTGGCCACCGTACAGGCCGCGATCACAGACCTGCACGATCAATCCGAAGCCGAGATGCGCACGGCCCTGCGCTCATTGCCACCCGGTTCATATCAGGGCGAGGATTGGCTTGACGATGACGGCACAAGCGACGGTGCACCGATCGCGGTACGGGTACGCATCGAAATCGGTGAAGGCGAGGCGACATTTGATTTCTCGGATACCGACGACGCAGCCCGCGGGCCTCTTAACGCGACACCTTTTACCGCGGCTGCCAGCGTGTTTTACGCCATCAAGGCTATCGCCGGGCCAGATATTCAGCCCAATGCCGGCTGCGCTCGGCCGCTGAAGATCATCACTCGACCGGGATCACTGCTCAACCCGCCATTGCAACGGCCAGTCGTCGGCGGCAATCATGAGACATCACAACGCATCGTCGATGCCATCTTCAAGGCCATGGAGCCGGTTATTGCTGAACGCCTGACCGCAGGTGGCTCGACAACGTCGGGCTTACTGCTATTCAGTGGGCACGACCCACGCAGCGGTCGCTGGACCACGCTCTACGAGGTCCATGGTGGTGGTGAAGGGGCGCGGCACGATCGCGACGGCATGCCAGTTGTGCGGCCGCACATGTCCAACGTCATGAATACGCCAGCAGAAGTAATCGAGGCCAATTATCCAATTCTCATTGAACGCCAAGCGCTGCGGCGCGGCTCCGGCGGTGCAGGCCATCATCGCGGCGGTGACGGCCAGGTGCGCGTCTATCGTGTAGTGGGACCAGAAATGGCGCTGACCACCATGGTCGAGCGCTGCCGGATTCCTCCGTTCGGACTGTGTGGCGGCGCACCGGGGGAGGTTTTTTGCATCACCCTGGAGCGCGCGTCTGGGGAAAAGATACAGCTAGCAGGAAAAACCAGCGTTCACCTCAAGCAGGGCGATCGCATAATCATGCAAAGTAGCGGTGGTGGTGGCTTCGGCGCGGCAACCGCGTAATCGGTTTAAACCAGGAGAACGAGTATGAGGTTGGCAAACAAAACTGTAATCATCACTGGTGCGGCGCAAGGAATGGGCGGCACCATCAGCGAGACCCTGGCTCGTGAGGGCGCCGATCTGGTGCTGACTGCACGAACCCGTGAACCACTTGAAGAAATGGCTGACAAGTTGCGCGCCATGGGACGCCGTGTCGAGGTAACGACGACTGACGTCACCGAAGAAGCCCAGGTCATTCGCCTGGTCGAGTGCGCTCGGGAATTCTTTGGCGGCCGGATCGACATCCTGGTTAGCGCAGCAGGTGCTACCGGCCCTATCGAGACCCCGGTCTGGGAGATTGAAGACCAGGCATTCAGCGACCTGCTGAAGAAAAACGTCAACGGCGTGTTTCTGCCGATCAAGCACGTGCTGCCGACCATGATAGCGCAGCACTACGGCAAGATCGTTACCATCGGCGGTGCCTCCGGTATGCGCGGCTACAGGTATCGCGCTGGCTACAGCTCATCCAAATGGGCTGTGCGCGGCCTGACCCGAACGACCGCGCTCGATGTTGGCGAGCACAACATCAACGTCAACGTCATTATGCCGGGGATCGTCGAGACGCCGCGCATGGACAAGTTGTGCCGGGAAAAGGCCAAGACGCGCGGCTGGACCTACGAGCAGGTCTACCAGGAATATGTCGCTGAGATGGCTTTAAAACGGGTAACCACGCCGCAGGACGTCGCCGATGCCGTTATCTTTCTGGCCAGTGACGAATCACAGAATATCACTGGCCAGGAAATCGTCATCGACGGCGGCTGGGCGGTGTAAAAAAGAGCCAGCCAGGCAACGCGGAAAACGACAGGAGAACAACGATGCTGCCACCCTTTGAACTGCTGCAACCGTCTTCGTTGGACGAGGCGCTGAAGATGCTGGCTGCCGGCGAGAGCGCGCCGCTGGCTGGTGGAACCAACCTGCTGCCAGATCTGCGTGCCCACGGTAAAGCAGGCGGGCGCTTTATCAGCCTGGCGGCGCTCGAGCAACTGCGCGGGATCGAACACAGTGAACACCGGGTGAACATGGGTGGAGGCACTACGCTCAGCGATATCCTGGGCGATCCGCTCATGCCAACCGCGGCACCGGCACTGGCTTCCATGGCCAAAGTTTTTGCCGGCACTATGGTCCGCAACGCGGCCACTGTCGCTGGCAATATCTGCTACGGCTCACCCTCGGCCGATGTCGTGCCGCCGCTTTTGTCGCTCGACGCCGAAGTTACACTGGCGAGCACTAAAGGCGAGCGAACCCTCGGTCTGGATGATTTTCTGCTCGACTACAAAAAAACAGCCCGCCGTCCGGACGAACTGCTGACGGCAGTTAACTGGACACCACCGGCAACGGGTACCGCAAATCTCTTCTACAAACTGGCCCGGCGCCAGGGCGATGCTATTACCGTCGTTGGTGTGGCAGTCACCATAGTCGCCGAAGGCAATACCTGTACCAGGGCACGGATCGCTTTAGGCTCGGTTGCCCCTACTGTGTTTCGGGCGCAGGGCGCTGAAAATGCTCTTATCGGAGAATCATTAACAGCGGCAAAGATCGACGCAGCTGCGCAAAGTGCGGCCCAGGAATGCCGCCCTATCGACGACATCCGGGCTTCGGGCGAATATCGCCGTCATGCGGTTCATATGCTGGTACGGCGCCTGCTGACCCAGGCCTGGCAGAGGGCCAGCGGAGCAAATCATGATGACTGACAAGGAGAACGAGATGGCCACCGAAAAACTCGTGAGCGTTCAGGTGAACGGTAAGGCGTGCGAGGCCGCCGTTCCTGCATGCCGGACACTGCTGGAGATGCTGCGCGAACTCGGCCATGCCGAAGTCAAATGCGGTTGCGAAAAGGGCGACTGCGGTGCCTGTGCGGTGCTGCTTGACGGCAAGGTTGTGGACAGCTGCCTGACTCTGGCCTGGCATGCCGATGGTCACTCGATAACCACAGCCCAGGGCTTGGGTGGGCCGGGCAACCCCCATCCCTTACAAACCGCCTTCATCGAGCACGGCAGTGCACAGTGCGGATATTGCACGCCAGGCATGATCATGGCTGCCAAAGCCCTGTTGGATGACATTCCCGATCCAAGTCTCGAGGACATCAAACGCGGGCTGAGCGGAAACCTTTGTCGATGCACCGGCTATACCCGAATTTTCTCGGCCATCCATGCCGCTGCCCAAGCCCTCCAGCAACAAGGAACTGCGCCATGAGCAAGATCGAAAGCCCCAGTGCCAGCGCTTCGAACGTGAATCTTCGCCAGATTGGCAAGCCGCTGGTACGGATAGACTCGCCACCCAAGGTGTACGGCACTGCTGTTTATGCCGGCGATCTGACCATGCCCGACATGCTGTACGCCGCAGTTCTCCACAGCGAGCGGGCAAGCGCCCTGCTGCGGCGGGTCGATACAGCCCGCGCTAAAGAACTGGCAGGTGTGCATTGCGTGCTGACCGCCAAGGATTTACCTGCCAGCCAAGGCGTAATGACCGACATGCCGGGCCAGACCGGCGGCATGACCAAAAACACCAAGCAGCCGATTCTGGCTAAAGATCGGGTGCGCTTCTGCGGTGAGCCTATCGCACTGGTGGCGGCAGAAAGCGTAAGCATCGCCGAACAGGCGCTTTCGCTCATTGAAATCGACTATGAAGATAGCGAGGGCGTCTACGATCCCTTCGATGCGCTCGCACCCGGGGCACCAATCGTCTTCGGTGACGACAACATCGTAGCCAGTTATAAAGTCCGCAAGGGAGACATCGAAAAAGGCTTCGCTGAAGCTGACTTCATCGTGGAAAATACTTTTACCACGCAATACCAGGAGCAGGCCTTCCTCGAGCCGGAGGCAGCCCTGGCCTGGGTCGATGAGCACGAAGTTCTCAACATCCGCTCCAGCACCCAGGTGGTAGAACACTACCGCGCGGTCGCCGATGCCATCGGCCTGCCGCACAACCGAGTGCGCCTGCGGGCCGAATTCGTCGGTGGCGGCTTCGGTGGAAAAGAGGTTATGACCATAGAGGTCTGGCTGGCCCTGCTGGCCCTGGCCTCGCGCCGTCCGGTCCGCCTGGTGCAACCGCGCGAGCGATCGTTCCTCTCCCATGGGCCGCGTCATCCATTCACCATGACCCATCGCACCGGTGTTACCAGCGACGGCAAGATCACTGCGCTGCAGATCAAACTCACCTCGGATGCCGGCGCTTACGCCAAGCTCAGCCCCTACATCCTGCTTTATGCAACAGTCGGTGCGACCGGCCCCTACCGGGTCGACAATCTGCAGATAGATTCGGTATCAGCCGCCACCAACAACCTGCCGACCTGTGCCTTCAGGGGGTTTGGCACCATGCAGGCCAATCTTGCCTGTGAGGGGCAGATGGAGGAGATCGCCAAAGCACTGGGCATGGATTCCATGGAGGTGCGGCGGCGCAATTTCATCCACACCGGTGATGCCAACGTGACCGGGCAGATCATCCGCAGCGCTGTCTGGTCGGATCAGTGCGCAACCCAGGCCTTGGCTGCCCTGGGCGAGCGGCCAGCAGATACCCAAACTACCCGGATCGGCCATGGCGTTGCCTGCTACCAGCAGAGTTACGGCCGTATCCGTTGGATGAAGGACTCCAGTGAGGCCTGGGTCGGCGTCGAGATGGATGGCACCGTGATAGTTCGCAGCGCGGTTACCGATATCGGTGCCGGCCAGTCTTCGGCCCTGGCCCAGATAACGGGAGAAATTCTCGGTGTGCCGATGGACCAGGTAGTGGTTTATTTCGGCGACGGGGCCGTCACGCCCCTGGCTGGCACTTCGACGGCAAGCCGTGCGCTGTACATGTCCGGCAACGCCACCAAGATGGCTGCCACCCAGGTACGCGAGAATCTGCTGGGTTGCGCTGCACGACACTTCGGCGTCGAAGTCGAGGAACTCGATATGGGCGACTCACAGGTGTTTGTAGTCGATGATCCGCAGCGATCAATGACCCTCGACGAATGCGTCAAGCTGTGTGCGGCTGAGGGTGTCCATCGCCACAACCTGGCAATCTTCAAAGCCCCCACCAGCGAAGGAATTGATCCGGAAACCGGGCAAGGGGAAGTGTTTCCCGATTTTACCTACGGCGCCCATGCGGCCCAGGTCGCGGTCGACATTGAAACCGGGGAGGTACGCGTGCTGCAGAGCATCGGCGCCCACGACGTTGGCCAGGCCATCAACATGCGCGCGGTTGAAGGCCAGGTGGAAGGCAGCGCCCTCATGGGCCAGGGCTTTGCACTGAGCGAAGAACTGATCCTAAAACAGGGGCGACTGCAGACCGGTTCTTTCAGCGAATACCTGGTCCCAACCTCGGAAGATGTTCCTGAAATCAAGGCGATCATCCTCGAGTCGCGCAGCGGCCTCGGCCCGTTCGGTGCCAAAGGTATCGGCGAACCAGTCTACGCGCCGGTAGCGGCTTCAATTGCCAACGCCGTCGCCGATGCTATTGGCGTTCACATCTTCGAACTGCCGATCACTCCGGAGAAGGTCGTCAAAGTGTTACGGGAGCAAGAGGCGGCCAGCTGAGGGGTCGCTGAGCCGGCCCTCCCAGCGAACATTGCCAGCGGCTGCTTCATGAGCGCCTCTCTCCCCGCCCATGCCCGGGTCGCTATTATCGGTGGCGGAATTGCCGGCGCCAGTGTTGCCTATCACCTGACCAAGCTCGGTGAGTCCGACGTGGCCGTGCTCGAGCGCGGCACGCTGACCTGCGGCACCTCCTGGCATGCCGCCGGTCTGATCATGCAGCTGCGCTCGAGCCACAGCCTGACTGCACTGGCCCGTTACAACGTTGAACTCTATTCCAGACTCAAGGCTGAGACCGGCCAGGCTGTGGGTTTCAAACAGAACGGCACACTGGCGCTTGCCCGCAACTCGGACCGCCTCGTTGAGCTAAAGCGCAGCGCCACCATCGCCAAGAGCTTCGGTATTAAAGCGAACATCATCGGGCCCGCCCAAGCACAGGATCTTTACCCGGCAATCGACCCAAATCATGTAGCAGGGGCGCTTTTTATTGCCGACGATGGTCAACTCAATCCAGTCGACGCGATCATGGCTTTATTTGCCGGCGCCAGAAAGTGCGGGGCACGGGTCTTTGAAAATACCCTGGTCGAGCGCCTGCAGCGCTGTTGGTCCGGGCTTTACCATGTCACCACACCGGAGGGCATCATTGAGTGCGAGAAGCTGGTTCTGTGCTGCGGGCTGTGGACCCCAATACTGGCGGCCCAGCTGGGCGTGCGCGTGCCGCTGCATGCCTGCGAACATATGTACGTAGTAACCGAGCCGATGGACTTAGCGGTACCCACCCTGCCTGTTCTACGCGACTGCGATGGTTACACCTACATCAAGGAGGACGCCGGCAAGTTGCTGGTCGGCTCGTTTGAACCCCGCGGCAAACCGCTAGCTATCGACAAGCTGCCGGCAGAACAACACTTTATCGAATTGCCGGAGGATTGGGAACATTTCGAATTACCCTACCTCAAGGCCATGGAGATCATCCCGGCCCTGGCCGATGTTGGGATTGCCCGCTTTATGAACGGGCCGGAAAGTTTCACTCCGGATTCGCTGTTCATGCTGGGCGAAGCACCCGGTGCCGCCAACTGCTTCGTTGCCGCCGGCTTCAATTCGGAGGGTTTTGAGATGGGCGCCGGGGCCGGCCGCGCACTCGCCGAATGGATCATCCAGGGTGAGCCGACTATGGATTTAGCGGATGTCGACATCGCCCGCTATCACCCGTTCCAGGCCAACAGTAAGTACCTGCACGAGCGGGCCGGAGAATCTCTGGGCGCGATCTACCATATGCATTGGCCCAACAGGCAGCATGAGAGCGCACGGCCGGTGCGCAAAAGCCCGTTGCACGACCGTCTCGCGGCGCGCAACGCCTGCTTCGGTGAAACCGCTGGCTGGGAGCGGGCCATGTGGTTTGCCCCGCCAGGTGAAGTGCCCAAAGACGTCTACTCCCACCACTGGCCAAACTGGTATCAACATACTGCTGAGGAATGTCGCGCGGCCCGTGCGGGCGTCATCGCGCTCGACCAGAGTTCGTTTGGCAAAACCCTAATCCAGGGCAATGATGCCTGTGCTTTCCTGCAGCACCTGTGCCCAGGCGACGTCGATGTGCCCGTGGGCAAACTGATTTACACACCACTGCTGAACCACCAGGGTGGAATCGAGACTGACATCACGGTCGATCGCCTGGCAGAGGACCGCTACATGATCGTCTCCTCAGCAGCCACGCATTCGCGGGATCTGGCCTGGATCGAAAAAAACCTGGATCGTCAACAGCAAGTGGCGGTAACCGATATTACTTCTGCCTACTCGGTACTCTCCGTCCAGGGACCAAGGTCCCGGGACCTGCTGGCCCGCATCAGCGACGCTGATCTTGCAAATGCGGCCTTTCCTTTCTTGACTTCCCAGGAAATCAGCATCGGCTATGCGCTGGCGATTGCCAAGCGCCTGACTTTTATCGGTGAGTTGGGATGGGAACTGCATATCCCCAGCGAGTTTGCCCAAGGTGCTTTTGACACATTGCTGGAGGCCGGTCAGGAATTTGACCTGCGCCTGGCCGGTTACCATGCCCTTGAGCATCTGCGCTGTGAACGCGCCTACCGCGAATTCGGGCTCGACCTTGCACCGGACGACACCCCTTTTGAAGCCGGGCTCGGCTTCAGCGTGAAGATGGACAAGCCGGGAGGTTTTATCGGTCGCGACGCACTCGTCCCACAGCGTGGCAAAGTGCTCAACAAACGCCTGGTCATGTTCAAACTGGCCGACCCCGAGGCAGTTCTCTTCCACGACGAACTCATTCGCCTCGATGGCGACATCGTCGGTTACATCAGTTCCGGTGCCTACGGCTTCACTCTGGGGCATGCAGTGGGTATGGGCTACGTGCACCACCCGGACGGGGTTACCAAAGAGCTGGTAGAGAACGGCCAGTTCGAGATCGAGATCGCCTGTGAACGCTATCCGGCCGAAGCCTCTTTGCGGGCCTTTTACGACCCAACCGGTGAGCGGGTAAAAGGATAAAGTTTTTTCCAGTAGCAAAATACCCGGCCAGCCCCTCCACTAAATCCCCTGTTCTTAGGAGGATTGGGTGTGTCCGTCAGTACTCATTACCGATAAGCTCGCCCATCACAGTTGC
>JASLLH010000005.1:0-45208 GCA_030747115.1 Arenicellales bacterium | reverse complement strand
CCCCGTTCCCGCAAAAGAGAGTCCCAGCGCTGAAAAGCAGCATTACTTGCGGCCTTGAACCATTCGCCACCGACGATCCAACCATCGGCACGCAGTACCCGGCAAGACTCCCGGAAAAAACCAGCCAGGTCTTCGAGATGACAGGTGGTCGCCGTGACATAGACCACGTCAAAACGGTCATCTGCATAGGGGAGCACGTCGCCATCGAACTGACTCAGAGTGACCTGCTCGGCAATACCGGCCGCCTCGACCAATTCCACTGCCCGCTCAATGACACCGCTGTCAATATCCAGCCCGTGTACGTGTCGCGCTTGGCGGTCTCTGGCAAGGGTCACTGCTGCCCCGCCCAGGCCACAACCAATATCGAGTATGTCCTTTCCTTTGATCGTAACGGTAGAGACAATGCGTGCCACTTCTTCATCCCCGCCAGCAGACAGGTAACCTTTACCGTAGACCAGCTCCATGGTCTCGATATTTCGCGAATCGTAACGATTGGCTGCGGTATCGGTCATGACGAGGCGTGTAAGGATTGAACCCTTGGTTAATGCATGGATACTATCACCGTCTACCATGGCGATTCAGCGACCACGCCTTTAGCCGGTATGTGCACCGCGACCCGGGGCGTGTACATGAGCGGCAATGCCGTGCGTCTAGCGGCCGAGGCCGTGCAGATCCACGATCTCCCCATCACCCCGGAGAAGGTCGTAAAAGTTCTGCAGCAGAAATTAGCAGCCGATCACCAACCGGGACCATCGCATCGGGACGACACATGATTCCCTAGGCTGTCACGGGTTTAGACGAGCTCTGCGCTCAAGGCCCGGTGAGTTCTGTCATGTCAGCCCCTCTCTATCCGCCACAAAAGTTGATCGAACCGATCCTGTCCATAGAATGGCTCTGTTTTGTAAACCATCAGCGGTACTCCCCAGTGACCGGCCTGATGCATCGCCTCGTTGTTGGCCTGCAGGTCCTGTTCGACGCTTTGCCAACTATTTGCCTCAAGAATCTCGTCCCTGTCCAAGCCAGCTGCTGCCATGGCATTTTTAAGATGGTCGCCCTTGTCCCAACCGGGGGTTGAGCCATCCCACAGCATGCGCCCGACACAGTCGAGGAATTCAAGTCCGCGCCCGGCCCGGATAGCGCCAACGAAAAGCCGGTGCAAGTGTTGGTTTCGGGGCTGATCAGGCTTTGCCCGCCAGATCAGGCCCGACGCCCAATCTATGGGCGACGGGTCGGGATAGGCGTAGGGCAGGCCCAGATAATCCGCCGTCCGCCGGGTGTCAGTCTCAAAATAGTGCAATTCCAACTCGTCACGATCCCGGTAGCGTTCAGGGATGCGCAGAACGCCCCCCAGAACCGGGCGAATGACGACCTCAACCCCCGCCCGGCCAGACTGATCAGTCGATCCAGCAGGAAATAACAGTAATCGCTCTGCATGGAATAAAAGACATCAACCCGATCGCCCACTTGTCAAAGCACCATTGCTTTTCGCCGGATCATCTGGCGTTCACGGATGGGTAAGCCGTCAGGCGGCCTGTACCAACAGTGTGGTGTTACCGCCAGAAGCCGTGGTATCGACACAGACGTGCCGCTCAATCACAAAGCCCTCAGGTGCAATCTGCTCGCTAACGAGAGTAATGATCGGGCCGTCGCGGCACGCTAGAGCTTCACGCCAGGGCCGCAACGCCGCTGCAGGCAAATGCAGCGCAACTGCATCAATCAGTCTGACTTTGGCCAGGCTGTCTGGGCTTATTACCCCGCTCATAGTCACGAGCGGCCAGCGCTTATGCCATGAAGCCGGCAGGTCGGGCTGTGCCGCGATGGCCAGCACCCGGTTACCCAAAGCCAGTGCCTGGCAAACCTGCAGCCGCAAGCTTTCTTTGTCCGGGCCCAGACACAGGATCCTGCCGCGCGGGTACAACGTCAGGCGATTGCTCTCTCCGGTTGGCCCGGGCATCTCCCGGGGGTTAGTCGCAATAGCCCCGACTACCTGTACTACGTTGGCCGGCAACAAAGGGGCAACACTTTCTAGAAACTGATCGACCTGCACGAGGTCCAGCGGCTGCTCGGCATTATCCGTTGTCGCTGCCCAGTCGTTGATCTGCGCAGCTGAAACTATGGAGCCCACGATACCAGGGCTAGCGAGTGCTGGCGCTGTTCGGTGCGCAAAGCGCGCGAGATAATGCGGCCCACCCGCCTTGGGTCCGGTACCAGAAAGCCCCTCACCGCCAAAAGGCTGTGAACCGACCACCGCGCCGATCTGATTCCGGTTCACATAAACGTTACCCACTCGTGCCTGGTCAATCACCTGCTCAACCCGTGCATCAACCCGGCTGTGCAGGCCCAGAGTAAGGCCGTAGCCACGCTGATTTATCGCGCCGACCACTTGGCTGAGGTCTTGCGCGCGGTACGCCGCCACGTGCAGCACGGGGCCAAAGATCTCCCGTTCTACTTCCTCTATACCATCGACTTCAATTACAGTCGGTGGAGCAAAAAATCCCTTCCCAGGGACCGCTAAACGCTTCAGTACTCGGCCCCGGGCGGCCTGTTCAGTGCAGTATCCTTCGATATCGTTCAAGGCTTCTTCGTCAATTAGCGGTCCGACATCAGTGGTAAGTTCCAGCGGGTCGCCCAAGCAAAGCTCATCCATCGCGCCAAACAGCATGTCGAGAACACGATTCTTGATCTCTCGCTGCAGATAAAGCACCCGCAGTGCCGAGCAGCGCTGCCCGGCGCTTTGAAATGCCGACACCATGATGTCACGCACCGCCTGCTCCGGCAGCGCCGTCGAGTCGACCAGCATTGCGTTGAGTCCGCCTGTTTCCGCTATCAGGGCCGCGGCGGCATTGCCGTGTGCCGCCAAGGTGCGGTGTATATGCAGCGCAGTATCCGTCGACCCGGTAAAGCAGACTCCCCCGACCTGATCGCTTGCAACCAGGCCCGAGCCGATAGTGCTGCCCTCACCCGGCAGACACTGCAGCACACCTTCCGGTAGGCCGGCCTCTTGCAACAACGCGGTTGCCCGCAACGCCATCAGCGGCGTCTGTTCCGCTGGTTTAGCAATGACACTGTTGCCCATGACCAGCGCAGCGCTGACCTGCCCGGTGAAAATGGCCAGTGGAAAATTCCAAGGCGATATACAGGCAAAGATCCCACGCGGCTGAGAGAAACCTGACTGAGCCGCCTCGCTGGCATAGTAGCGCAGGAAGTCAACGGCTTCGCGCACCTCGGCCACACCGTCGGCCAGGGTCTTGCCGGCCTCGCGGGCGGCGAGAGCGATGAGTTCACCCGCATGTCGTTCATACAGGTCGGCTGCGCGAACAAGGATTTGCGCCCTATCTCTCACTTGGAGCGCAGCCCAGGGTCCGGCCGCTGCCAGCGCGCCGGCTATCGCGGGAGGAAGATCTGTGGGCGAAGCCTGGCATACTTTTCCGACCACTTCCGTAGGCCACGCGGGGTTGCACACCGTCTGCGTGGCGCCGCTCAAATCTTTATACGCCGTGCCGGCAAAATTCCAGTTGTGCCGCATAAAAGGCCCCATCTGCTGTTTGAGATTATCCACACTTGACCGGTCACTTAAATCCCAACCAACGCTGTTAAGACGAGCCGGCGCGTACAGGTCCCGCGGCAGCACAATTGCCGGGTGCGACGGACAGTCTGCTACGGGGCGCAGTTCGTCCAGCGGATCACGGACAACTTCAGTTGCGCTGATCTGATGGTCCATTACCTGGTTGACAAAAGAGCTGTTGGCACCGTTTTCCAGCAGGCGTCGCACCAGGTACGCTAATAGGTCCTTGTGTGCGCCGACCGGTGCATAAATGCGGCAGCGATATCCGCCTTGCTCACTGGCCTCACGATATAACGCCTCGCCCATACCGTGCAGGCGCTGGAACTCGAACGAATCCGCCGGAGCGCCGGCTAGAGCCATCACCGCAGCCACAGTATGCGCATTATGGGTCGCAAACTGCGGGTACAGCGTCTCACGCAGCCCCAGCAGTTTCTGTACACAAGCTATGTAGGAAACATCCGTACTGGCCTTGCGGGTAAACACCGGGTAACTGTTCAACCCAAGCACCTGGGCCCGCTTGATCTCGGTATCCCAGTAAGCGCCCTTAACCAGGCGCACCATGATTCGCCGACCCTGGCGCTCGGCAAGACAATGCAGCCAGTCAAGCACGGCGCTGGCACTAAGACTGTACGCCTGGACCACCACGCCGAAGCCATCCCAGCCGGCAAGTGCCTGGTCTGACAGCAGCACCTCGATAACATCTAGCGTCAGATCAAGCCGCTCGCTTTCCTCAGCGTCGATATTGAAGCCCATGCCAGCACTGCGGGCGAGTTGCGCCAAGGCCGCGACCCGGCCGAGTAGTTCGTCCAGAGCCCGCTGGCGCTGCCCGTATTCAAAACGCGGATGCAGAGCCGATAATTTGACCGAGATGCCCGGGTTATCGCGCACCGAGTTACCAGAACAACCAGGCGCCAAGGCAGAGACCGCATCCGAATAGGCCAGGTGATAACGGCGCGCATCAGCCTCACAGCGCGCGGCTTCACCAAGCATGTCGTAGGAGCAGGTATACCCCTTTTCCCGGGATACGCTAGAACGCTCGAGCGCCTCTTCTATGTCCCGACCCAGGACGAACTGCCGGCCCAACTCTTTCATGGCTTCAGCGATGATCACGCGCACAGCGGGCTCGCCCAGGCGCTTAACGGCATTGCGCAGCGTGTCCACCATGCCATGTGCCTGGGTCGGACTCAGCAAGCGGCCAGTCAGCATCAGCGCCCAGGTCGAGGCATTGACCAGTGACGAACTCGAATGATTCAGGTGCTGGCCCCAGCGGCCGGGTACGATCTTGTCCTCGATCAGGGCATCAATCGTCGGACTGTCCGGCACCCGTAACAAAGCCTCGGCCAGGCACATCATGGCGATGCCCTCGTCGGTCGAGAGGCCGTACTCGGCGAGGAATGCTTCAAGCAGATTGGGGGTCGCCTGGCCCCGCATCCGCTCAACCAGTTTGATCGCCTGTTCGCTGATCTGGGCCTGCGCTTTGACGTCCAGTTGCAGTTCGCTAAGCAGCGCCGCAACACGGGCCCGCTCGCTGGCATGCCGAGCATCCAAAATGCACTGGCGCAGGCTCTGGAGAGGGTCGCTCACAACTGGACAGCCCGGTGCCTGGGTACTCAGTAAAGTGGCCAGAACAGCAGGATAGCTGGTGCCCCGACAGCCACCACTAGGATCTCCAGTGGCAAGCCCATACGCCAGTAATCACCAAAGTGGTAACCCCCGGGGCCCATGATAATGGTGTTGTTCTTGTGACCGATGGGGGTCAGAAAAGCGCAGGAAGCGGCCACCGCAACCGCCATCAGAAACGGATCTGGGTTCGCACCCAGCCGCTGGGCCACATCCAGGGCGATGGGTGCGGCGATCAGCGCCGTTGCGACATTGTTGAGCACGTCCGACAGAGTCATTGTCACCAACATCAGGATTACCAGCACCGCAACAGCCGGCAGAGAACCGGTTGCAAGGATGATCCACTCGGCGATCAGGGCAGTACCCCCGCTTGCCTCCAACGCCGTGCCCAGCGGGATCAGCGAACCCAGCAGCACGATGACGGGCCATTCGACCGACTCGTACAGTTCGCTTAGTGGCACCAGTTCCAACGCCACGTAAGCAAGCGCTACCACGGCCAGCGCTACCGGCAGATACAACCAGCCCACACTGGCAGCGATGATTGCGGCCACAAAAAGACCGACTGCCAGCCAGGCTTTGTTTCGTTGCAACAACTTAAGGCCACGCTCGGCTAGCGGCAGGCAGCCGAGCCATGCCACAACCTCGCCCAGGCGGTCTTCTGAGCCTGACAGCAGCAGGATATCGCCGGGCTGGATGCGCAATTTGCGTACTCGGTCACGAAACGGCCGGCCCTGTCGCGACACGCCCAGCAACACTACGCCGCGGCGATAAGCCAGGCGTAGATCCCTAGCCGAGCGGCCGCTGATCCGGGCCCCGACCGGCACTACCACCTCCATCAACGCCAGCGCCCCGCCCAGCAGGTCGGCCTCAGTATCGCTGGTGGCGTACTCAAGGCCTGCCGCACCGACGAACTTCTCCATTGCCTCGGCCGTACCCTCCAGCACCACGATATCACCAATCTGGACTGTTTCCCGTCGGCCAGTCCCCGGCAGCCGCAGGTGATTGCGGATCAGCCCGGCAAGCGCCACGTCGTGTTCCTCCGCCAGCGGTACCGCCTCACGTAGGCGCTCGCCCAGCAGCTTGGAATCATCCAACACCCGGGCCTCGGCCACGTAGCCCTTGAGGTCGGCCAGTTCTTCACGTACGTTGCTGCGGCTGCGTGCGGCCGGCAGCAGCCGCCAGCCGACGATAGCCACAAACACGACCCCGACAATCGCGACGATACCGCCGACCGGGGCAAAATCGAACATTGCAAACGGTGCGCCCAGCGCCTCGCCGCGAAAAGTCGCCACCACGATATTGGGCGGCGTGCCAATCAGAGTAATCATGCCGCCGAGGATGGTGGCAAAGGAGAGCGGCATCAGGGTCAGTGCCGGACTGCGCCCGGCCCGCTTGGCTGCCTCCATGTCCACCGGCATCAACAACGACAGCGCCGCGACATTATTCATCAGTGCCGAAAGCAGGCCACCCACCCCGGCCATGAGGCCTATATGGCTGGCAGTCCGATGGGCGGCCTTGATTGCAACCCGGGCGATCGCCTCTACCACCCCCGAGTTGAAAAGGCCCCGGCTCACCACCAGGACCAGAGCAATGATCACAGTGGCCGGATGGCCGAAACCGGAGAACGCCGCCGCCGCCGGGACCACGCCGAGGACCACGGCTGCGACCAGGGCCGCAAAAGCGACCAGATCATAACGGATCCGGCCCCAGATCAACAAAGCGAATACCGCCAGCAACAAGCCAAACAGCAGCAGGTGTTCAGTTGCTATGGTCATAAACCTGGATGCATAGCGCCCGGTCGATCCCGGTTACGTCGGCTGCAGGCGGATGGCCCCGTCCAGCCGGATAACCTCGCCGTTTAGCATCTCGTTGTCAACGATGTGCAGAACCAGTTCGGCAAACTCTTCGGCTCGGCCGAAACGCTGTGGGAACGGCGCCTGGCCGGCGAGGCTGTCTTGCACCGGTGCGGGCATATTCAGCAGCATCGGGGTGCCGATCAGACCCGGCGCGATGGTCATCACTCGAATACCAAAACGTGCGAGCTCACGGGCAGCCGGCAGGGTCAACGCAACCACGCCGCCCTTGGATGAACTGTAAGCCGCCTGACCAATCTGCCCTTCGTAGGCCGCGACCGAAGCAGTATTGACGATCACCCCCCGGCTGCCGCTCTCGGAGATCGGTTCGAGCGTTGCCATCCGTGCGCTGGCCAGGCGCAGCACGTTGAAGGTACCGACCAGGTTGACGTTAATCACCTGCTGGTAGAGATCGAGCTCATGTGGGCCGTCGCGACCAACGATGCGTGAGGCCGGCGCGATACCGGCACAACTGACGGCCACGCGGGGGGCGCCGAGTTCATCAACCACCTGTTGCAGCGCCGCCTCTACCGACGGACCGTTGGAAACATCGGCACTGACGGCCAAGCCGCCGATCGACTCTGCGGTCTGGTGTGCTCGGTCTGAATCAAGATCAAGTACTGCCACCCGGGCACCGCGCTCAGCCAGCATCCGCGCCGTAACCGCGCCCATACCTGAACCGGCGCCGCTCACCAGTGCGGTTACATTGTTGAGATCCATCATGCGCAGCATCCGGGGATCACTGGAGCAACACCGGATTAGGCCAGGCCTTGCGACCCGCATCATCGACCACTGTGATGCGAAAATAGGACCGCTGAAACCGTGCTAAGGGCAAACGGGCAGACTGCAGGCCCTTACCCATAGCCTTGTCAGCTCGCGAGCCTCGGCCGCAGATCATAACCGTACTTGCTGGTGAACATTCAACTGCCACCTCGTTGCCCTCGATGCGTATGTCGTCGATCTGCGGCCCCTGGGACGAGTAATAGGCTCCTGCTTTGAGGCTTTCGAGTATAGCCCGGGGGGCAGACTGGGCGCTTTTACCTCGATTCAGCCACCGAAAGCATCATGCGCTAAATGATGGGCGTCGTCGGCCGCAAAACCATGAAGATAGCACCGTTCGTGCAACAATATATCCCACAGCCGCCAGCCATCGCCTAGCGGCACTATTTACCAAGGCTAAGGGGGTTTAAATTCAAGTGCAAGGTGACATTCGATTGTGGCCTTTACTACGGGAGACAGGCGCCAGCACGTCCCGAGGTAACCTTCCCGGCTTCCCTCTGGCTGGGTAATCTGAAGGTCCAACAGGTTGGCGAAGTCGCCGGCAAGGCTTCCCTCGCCGGCACACTGCCGTTACCCTAGCGCCAACGCCCGTTAACCGCTGGAAAAATCATGTCTGAACCTGCAGTGGCTGTTGAACGAGAGTCGATGGAGGTAGACGTTGTCATCGTCGGCGCCGGCCCGGCCGGTCTGGCGTCAGCCTGTCATCTGATGCAACTGGCCAAACAAAACGAACTGGACCTCAATGTCGTAGTGCTGGAAAAAGCCGCCGCAGTAGGAGACCACATCCTCTCCGGGGCCGTGATCGAATCTACCGCGCTGAATGAACTTTTCCCCGACTGGGCCGAGCGCGGCGCGCCACTCAATACCCCGGTTAGCCGTGATGAGATCTACTTTTTCACCAACTCACAAAAAGCAGTGAAGTTTCCCAATGCCCTGGCGCCGCGCACCATGCACAACCAAGGCAACTACATCGTCAGCCTGGGCAAAGTGGTGCGCTGGCTGGGCGAGCAAGCCGAATCCCTTGGGGTAGAGATCTATCCCGGCTTCCCGGCCAGCGAAGTGCTGTTCAGCGATACCGGCGCGGTCATGGGTGTCGCTACCGGCGAGATGGGGGTAGCCAAAGATGGTGAGCGAAAAGCGGCCTACGAACCAGGCATGGAACTGCATGCCAAATACACGGTGTTTGCCGAAGGCTGCAGGGGGCATCTAGGCAAGCAACTGATTCGCCAGTACGCCCTCGATCACCAAAAATCACCGCAGCACTATGGTATTGGCTTGAAAGAACTCTGGCAGGTAGACCCCGCCTGCCATGAGCCGGGTCTTGTGATCCACGGTGCGGGCTGGCCGCTGTCCGAGCACCAGGCCTCCGGCGGGGCCTTCCTCTACCACCTGGAAGACCGCCAGGTTGCACTGGGGCTGATTGTGGATCTCAACTACAGCAATCCCTATCTCAGCCCTTTCGAAGAACTGCAGCGCTTCAAGACCCACTCAAAAATCGCCCCTACCCTGGCCGGTGGTGAGCGCCTTTCTTACGGGGCTCGTGCGATCACCAAGGGCGGCTTCAATTCGCTGCCCAAGATGTCCCTGCCCGGCGCTTTTCTGGTGGGCTGCGATGCAGGCACGTTGAACTTCTCCAAGATCAAGGGCACCCACACCGCCATGAAATCCGGGATGCTGGCGGCCGAGACCATTGTCGAGGTGCTGCTCGAGGGCGACCCGGGCGGCAAGGACCATACCCACTACGACTCGCATATGCGCTGTTCGTGGCTGTACCGCGAATTACGATCCTCGCGCAACTTCGGCCCGGCCTTGCATAAGTTTGGTCCCTACCTCGGCGGTGCCTTCAACTACATTGACCAAAACTGGCTGCGCGGCAGGATGCCCTTTACCCTAAAGGACGCCAGCCAGGATCACGACTCGCTCAAAGATGCTGCCGAGGCAACCCCGATCGACTACCCCAAGCCTGACGGAACGTTGACCTTTGATAAAAACTCGTCGGTCTTTCTCAGTAACACCAATCACGAGGAAGACCAGCCGGCGCACCTGCGACTCGGTAACGAGGATATTCCGCTCAAGGTGAACCTGCCGCGCTGGGCAGAGCCGGCGCAGCGCTACTGCCCGGCCGGGGTATACGAGATCGTCGGCCAGGGTTCAGACCAGCGCTTTCAGATCAACGCCCCGAACTGCATTCACTGCAAAACCTGCGATATCAAGGATCCCAGCCAGAACATCACCTGGGTAACTCCCGAGGGTGGCGGCGGACCCTCCTACAGCGCCATGTAGACCTGCCCGGGCCTGGCATTGCCCCAACCAGGGCTCAACCGATGAATGCCCGGGCATTCTGAAAGAGACGCAGCCATGGGCCGTGCTCACGCCAGTCTCGCGGGTGCCACGAATTACTGACTGTCCTGAAATTGCGCTCGGGATGCGGCATCATGATCGTGACCCTGCCGTCGGCCGCGGTGAGGCCGGTAATGCCCTGCTCGGATCCGTTGGGATTAAAAGGATAGCGGTCGGTACCCGCGCCATCGTTGTCGACAAAACGCAGGCAGTTCTGTCCAGCGCCGCCCGGCGCGCTGGCGGACTGATCGTCGGCGAAAACCGCGCGGCCCTCGCCGTGCGCCACCACCACTGGTAACCGACTTCCGGCCATGCCAGTAAACAGGATCGATTCGCTTTGGAGCACCTCTACCATCACCACGCGGGATTCAAACTGACCCGAACGATTGCCTGTGAAATGCGGCCAGTGTTCCGTCCCCGGAATCAGGTCCTTGAGTGCGGCCATCATCTGGCAACCGTTACACACACCAAGAGCAAAGGTGTTCTCACGGCGGAAATATTCCTCGAACATATTGCGCAGGTGCTCTTGAAAAAGAATCGATTTGGCCCAGCCCTGTCCCGCACCCAGCACGTCACCGAAGGAAAATCCGCCGCAGGCGGCAAAACCACAAAAATCCACCAGATCCTGGCGGCCCTCTGCCAGGTCCGACATGGTGACATCGACCGCGGCAAACCCTGCACGGTCGAAAGCAGCAGCCATTTCCATATGACCATTTACCCCCTGCTCGCGCAGGATCGCAATCCGGGGGCGGACTCCGCCCAGGATCGCCCGCGTTGCCGGGTTCTGGCTGGAATCGAATACCAACTGAGCACTGAGACCCGGATCAGTCAGGTTGAGCAGTCGATCAAATTCTTCTGCGGCGCAGGCCGGGTTATCACGCAGAGCCTGCATGCGTGAAGTCAGTTCCGACCAAGTACGGTGCAGTGTGCTGCGGTCGGCCTCGAATAAGATCTCTTCTCCAGCACAGATGCGCACTGTGTCTGGCGCACCTCCCGGTTGACCAATGATGCGTACCTGATCACCAAGGCCGGCGGCAGCAAAAAGATCCAGCACCTCCCCAAGCGATTCACAGGGTACCTGCAGCACCGCTCCCGCTTCTTCGGCAAAAAGCGCTGCCAACGGGTTGTCGGTCGGGCCAAGGTCAATATCCAGCGAGCATCGACTGGCAAAAGCTATCTCGGCCAAGGTCACCGCCAGCCCCCCATCGGACCGATCGTGGTACGCCAGCAGCAGGTCCTCGGCCAGCAGTTTACGGGTCACCTGGAAAAACGCCGCCAGATCCTGCGGATACTCAAGGTCAGGGGTTTCGTCGCCCACCTGGCCGTAGACCTGGGCCAGCGCTGAGGCGCCCAGACGCTGCTGGCCTCTTGCCAGGTCGACCAGTAGCAGCCGGCTCGCACGATCCATATTGAGTTGCGGGGTCACGCACTTGCGCACGTCCCCAACCGGAGCGAAGGCAGTAATAATCAACGACAGCGGCGAGGAAACACTGTGCTCAACGCCGTCTTCTATCCAGCGGGTAGACATGGACATGGAATCCTTGCCAACCGGGATGCAGATACCGAGCGCTGGGCAAAGCTCTGTTGCGACCGTGCGGACGGTATCAAACAGGGCCGCATCCTCTCCAGGTTCACCGGCCGCGGCCATCCAATTGGCCGACAGATGCACATCCGACAGGTCCGCAATCCCGGTGCACACAATGTTGGTAATCGCTTCTGCAACTGCCATCCGGCCGCTCGCCGGCGCATTGACTAGCGCCAGCGGGGTACGCTCACCAACCGCAATCGCCTCGCCACAAAACGCATCGAAGCCGGCAACGGTAACACCGGCATCCGCCACTGGCACCTGCCACGGTCCGACCATCTGGTCTCGGACGATCTGCCCACCAACGCTGCGATCACCGATTGTGATCAGGAAAGTCTTGTCGGCTACCGCTGGCAAGCGCAGTACCCGTTCAAAAGCCTCATCGATATGGATCTTGCTGAGATCCAGCGGCGGATAGCCTGTCGAACGACGCTGCGCCTGGCGTTGCATCCGCGGCGTGTTGCCAAACAGGGTCACCATAGGCAGGTCCACCGGGTCCACCTGATCGCCGCTACTGCAAACTATGCCGGTTTTGGCTGCCCCGTTGGCAAGGCGCAAGTGGGCGCTCGCGGTGGTCGTACCGACAACGCTGAAAAGGCAACGTTCACGCGCGCAAAGCGCCTTGAATTCCTGGATGCGGTCGGGCGCGATGGCCAGCACATAGCGCTCCTGCGCCTCGTTACACCACAGCTGCATCGGTGAAAGCCCTGGTTCGTCACTTGGAATTGCGGCCAGTTCAAAGATCGCGCCAAGTCCCGCATCGTGCACCAGTTCCGGCAACGCATTGGAAAGACCCCCTGCCCCGACATCGTGCAATGACACGATTGGGTTGCTTGGCCCGAGTGCGATACAGCGATCGATCACCTCCTGGCAACGGCGCTGCATCTCGGCATTGCCACGCTGCACTGAGGCAAAGTCCAGTGCCTCGTCGCTGTCCCCGGAATCGACACTGGAGGCAGCACCGCCGCCAAACCCGATCAGCATCGCCGGCCCGCCCAGCACCACGATCAACGCGTCAACTTCGATTGGGTTCTTAGCGACGTGCTCACCGCGGATATTCCCTAACCCCCCAGCCAGCATGATCGGCTTGTGATAGCCCCGCCGGGTTGCTCGTGCGTCGGTATCGGCAGCAACCTCCAGGGTGCGGAAATAGCCGCCGATATTGGGGCGGCCAAACTCGTTGTTGAACGAAGCCCCACCAAGCGGCCCCTCCAGCATGATCTGCAGTGGTGTTGCCAGGCGCCGCGGGTGACACAAGTCAAGTTCCCAGGGCATGCGCCAGCCAGGCACTCGCAGGTCAGAAACCGAAAAACCCGTGATCCCGGCCTTGGGTTTACCGCCGCGGCCAGTCGCACCCTCGTCGCGGATCTCACCGCCGGAACCAGTCGCGGCTCCGGGAAACGGAGAAATCGCAGTAGGATGATTGTGGGTTTCGACTTTAACAACCAGGTGCATGGGCTCAATAAAGTGTCCGTATTCCCCATCGGCTGGGCGCGGTAAAAACCAGGCCGACGGATAGCCACGGATCACGGCCGCGTTGTCTCGGTAAGCGACCAAAGCCTTATCGCCGTGAGCCGCATGGGTGGTGCGGATCATCTGAAAAAGAGACTGCGGCTGATCGACGCCATCAACGGTCCAGGCGGCGTTGAAAATTTTGTGACGGCAGTGTTCAGAGTTAACCTGTGCGAACATCATCAGCTCGGCATCCGTCGGGTTACGGCCCAGATGTTGGAACTCGCTAACCAGATAACCCATCTCGTCGATACTCAAGGCGTAACCCTGACAGCGGTCGGCTTCCTGCAATGCCGGCAGACCGCCACCCAGGATATCGACAAACTCCAGCGGGGCCGGTTTGGCAGTTTCAAAAACCCCTGCGAGTGCAGCACGATCCGGTGCAATCGACTCGGTCATCGGGTCGTGGGCAATTCGGACCAAACGCTCGCGGGCTACTTGATCCTGTGCCATCGCCTCAAAGTGCCATGCGATCCCGCGTTCCACTCGGGCTAAGCCGGCAAGGCCACAACGGTGGGCGATATCGGTCGCCTTGGTCGACCACGGCGAGCGGGTGCCCCAGCGGGGTATCACCAACACGGCTCCGGCAGAACCAGCAACACGGTCGGCGTCGGACAGCGTCCCGCCCACCAGCGTCTGTAATGCAGAAACCTCGTCAGGTGACAGGTCGATGCCCGAATCAACGAGGTAGAAAAAGAAAGCCTGCAGTGCCGTGACGGGTGTGCCCTGACCGGCAACGGTCTGAGTCAGCTTTTCCAGGCGGTAGGACGATACCGCCGGTCCACCGCCCAGGATTAGCACGGGATCACCCAGTGCACTGGCTCAGGCGCTAATGGGGGTTTGAAGATCTACCCCTAGCCGCAATGCGACCTCCTCGTAGGCCTCGACCACACCGCCGAGTCCCTGGCGAAAGCGATCTTTGTCAAGCTTCTTGCGGGTATCGGTATCCCATAGACGACAGCCGTCCGGTGTGAACTCGTCGCCGAGCAGCAACTCATCCCCGAAACGACCAAACTCCAGCTTGAAATCAACCAGGATCATGTCGCCAGACGCAAACAACTCACCCAAGATCTCGTTGACGCGAAAGGTTTGCGCCTGCATGACCTCGACTTCGTCGACGGTTGCCCAACCGAACGAGGCAATATGGTATTCATTGATCATCGGGTCGTGCAGTTCGTCGTTTTTCAAGAAAAACTCAAAGGTTGGCGGCACCAGGTCGAGTCCATCTTGTACGCCTAGCCGGCGGCACAACGAGCCGGTGGCAATGTTCCGCACTACGCATTCCACCGGGATCATGTCCAATCGCTTCACCTGTGACTCGGTGTTGCTGCGCAACTGTTCGAAATGGGTTGCCACACCCTTGTCGGCCAGATAGTTCATGATAAAGGCGTTGAAGCGGTTGTTGACCATGCCCTTACGATCCAGTTGGTCTACCTTCTCACCATCAAACGCCGAGGTATCGTCCCGAAATTCCATGATCAACTGGGTGGGATCGGGTGTCAGAAACACCGATTTGGCCTTGCCGGAATACAACTCTTCGCCTTTTCGCATCTACTGGGTATCCCTTAACTGGAGAAAACTAGAGCACCCCAACCTTTACCATGGCAGCCCGGACAGCCGCTTGGTGCTGGGCTGACAATGGCACCAGCGGCAGACGGATGCCACCGCCAATGTAACCCTGCTGCTGTACCGCCCACTTGGCCGGAATGGGGTTGGACTCCAGGAACATGGCGACGTGCAGATCCGACAGCCGCTCATTAAGGGCGAGAGCTTCATCGGTGTCACCGGCCACCGCGGCCGTACACATCTGGTGCATCAACTCGGGTGCCGCGTTGGCAGTCACCGAGATGGTGCCTTTGCCGCCGGCCAACATCAACTGGCAAGCAGTGCCGTCCTCCCCGGAGTAGATCGCGAAATCCCCGGGGCAACGGGCGATCAGGTCACGGCCGCGATCAAGATCGTTGGTGGCATCCTTGATGCCGACAATGTTGTCGATAGCCGTCAGCCGCAGCGTAGTATCGTTATGCATGTCGAGCGCAGTGCGGCCTGGCACGTTGTAGAGTATCTGTGGAATCGCGACCGCCTCGGCCACGGCCTTGAAGTGCTGGTAGAGGCCTTCCTGAGGCGGCTTATTGTAGTACGGCACCACCAGCAGGCAGGCATCGACACCCGCAGCCGCAGCCCGGCGGGTCAGCGAGATCGCCTCGGCAGTTGAGTTGGCGCCAGTACCACCAATAACGGGTATCCGGCCATTTACCGCTTGCACAGTCTTCGCTATGACCTCACCGTGCTCGTCGTGATCGAGTGTCGCCGATTCGCCGGTAGTGCCGACCGAGACGATGGCATCGGTACCCTGCTCGAGGTGATGATCCACTAGCCGCTCGAGGGCTGGCCAGTCCACCGAGCCGTCCTCATTCATTGGGGTGACCATAGCCACCATGCTGCCGGTCAACATGCGCTTGCTCCTGTCAGACTGAGGTCCACCAGCTGGCGCACCTCGCGACCTGCCGATGGTACTTTGCGGCTTGGGTCAATACAAGAAAGCAAAGCAGCCGGCCTCAGTCGAGCGACCACTGCAGCTTGCCGGAAACGATCCGGGCCGCAGCACCCAGAGCCAACGGATAGTTGGGCGTGACGTGGCCGAAATCGGGCGAATAATAGACCGGGCACCCAGTGCGTTCTGCGATCTCATGTCCCAGCCAACTTTCGCTTTGCTCAGCACCCATCTGGGTAAAACGGCCCAGGACCACGGCCGTGACACCCGCGAGCAGGTCACAGTCCAGCCATTGATTCCAGGCCCGCAGGAGCCGCGCTGCGGCCTCGTTGGTATCTTCAAAAAAAAGCAGGTGGCCCGCCAGTGAGCCTGGCATATACGGGGTACCGATCAAGTTGGTCAACACACTCAGGCAACCCCCGTACAGGGTGCCCGTTATGCCCTCTGCCGGACCCTTAGCCAAGGGCTGCACCGAAATCGACCCGGACCAGGGCCGACCGCTCACCAGCAGCGCCAACAACTGCTCGATATCGGGGCCACCGTTCCACAGCGGTGAGCCCGGCATCGGCGCGTGCAGCGCAGGCCACCCCAGCCGGGTATAGAACGCCGACTGCAGTGCGCTCAAGTCAGAAAAGCCCACCAGTGGCCGCGGTGACAGGCGCTTCAGTTTGTCCCAATCGAGCCGACCCAGCAGGTCACTGGCGCCATAACCGCCGCGGGCTGCCAGCAGGTAGTCGTAGCCGTCACCGGCCAGACCCTCGCGCAGTTGTCTCAGCCGCGCCGCTACCCCGCTCGTACCCAGTCGCTCGCCAGCATCGACATCGTAGGGCTGGTAGTCCACCACCAAGCCGGCCGCTCTCAGGACCGCCAGGTTCTGTTCGAGCACGCCATCCTCCGGCGGGCCGCAGGGCTCCAACACCCGGATACGGATATCGCGGCCATCGCCACACTGGCCGTTCATGCGCTGGACCTCAAGGCTCGCCGCCTACAGTACGAGCTGCCAGCCCAGCGCTGTCATCCAGCCATTTCTCCACCAGTTGGATATCGCTGTCACGATAGCCAAGACGCCCATAAAAGCCACGCACCACCAGGTTGTCGGCGCGGATCAGCGCCTGGATCTTCGGCACGTCGCGCTGGCGCAACCACTGTTCCGCCCGCTCCATCAGCGCCCGGCCAATTCCCAGGCGGCGGCAACCAGGCTCTACGGCCAGATAATAGACCCAGCCCCGGTGCCCGTCGCAACCCATCATCACGCTGCCGCACAAACGCTGCCTCTGTTCTGCCACCAGCAGGGCCGACGAGGGATTACCCAGGCACTGGCGTATATCGCTCGCCGGGTCGTTCCATGGTCGAGTGAGATCGCAGACCTGCCACAACGCAATCAGCGCTGCCTGATCGGCCTGTTCATACGACCTGAATTGGGTGTTGTGGGGCGTTATCATCGACTGGTAAAAGACCGCCCGTGGCCGGCAGAGGCACGCCGAAACGGTGTAGTGAAACCGATTATATCGGCAGCCAGAGCAGGTGCAGATTTTCTGCCAGTGCTCAAGGTGGATCTGAGCGCCAATCTCATGGGCCGACGTCGAGACAGCGCTTCAACCTGGGCCAATCTATCGAGCCACGAGTGCTGTCCTTAGCTTCGTAGAATTTGACACCCCTAAGCTATTGGCCCCAACGCACAGATAAAACCTGCCCGCCTCTGGCAGTCACTGCAACTAACCTGACAGCCCCTGACAAAGACGGTAGGATTGCGCCTTGATTCTGGCAGGCGAGGACATGCAATTGTCGATCTTCGAACAGGCACTCGAGCGCAACAGTGCCAACTTTGAACCGCTGTCGCCGATCAGTTTTTTGCGCCGAGCGGCCCAGGTCGTACCGGAACACACCGCTATCATTCACGGTGAACGCCGCACCAGTTACCTGCAATTCTGGGAGCGCTCCTGCCGGCTGGCATCGGCACTCGCCGCCCACGGGATCGGCCCGGGCGACTGTGTTGCCATCATGGCTGCAAACACGCCCGAAATGCTGGAAGCGCACAATGGCGTCCCACTGCTCGGCGCCGTGCTCAATTCCCTCAACGTTCGCCTCGACTCCGCAACCATCGCCTTCATACTGGATCACGGCGAGGCCCGGGCGGTCCTGACCGACCGGGCATTTTCTGCCACCATGCGCGAAGCGCTGGCGCTGGTGGAGCGACCGCTTTTAGTGATTGATATCGATGACCCGCAGGCTGAAACTGGCGAGTGTATTGGTATAACCGACTACGAGAGTTTCATTGCCGACGGTAATCCCGACTTCTCAGCCGACCAGCCGATCGACGAATGGCAGGCCTTGTCGCTGCTTTACACCTCTGGCACCACCGGCAATCCGAAGGGTTGCGTCTACCATCACCGTGGTGCCTACCTTAACGCGCTGGGCAACATGGCAACTATGGGACTCGACCGTGATTCGGTGTACCTGTGGACACTGCCTATGTTTCATTGTGATGGCTGGACTTTCCCCTGGGCAGTGACCGCAGCCCTGGCCACCCATGTGTGCCTGCGCGCGGTCGAACCGGCAGCGGTATTCCAATCCATTCGCGACAACGGCGTTACCCACATGTGTGGTGCGCCCATTGTGCTCAATATGCTGGCAAACGCCCCGACTGCAGCCAAGGTGACGTTTGACCAGACCGTAGAGATCGCGACCGGCGGCGCGGCGCCACCCTCGGCGGTCATCGAGGCGATGGAGCAGGACGGTTTTCATGTGACCCACCTGTACGGCCTGACCGAGACCTACGGCCCGGCAACGGTCTGCATACCGCAGGCGGACTGGCCGGAACTCCAACTAAGTGAGCGCTCCGCCCGAATAGCCCGCCAAGGCGTCCACTACGGCACCTTGGAAAACGCCAGCGTTAAAGACCCGCAGACGATGGCAGACGTGCCCTGGGACGGTGAGACCCTGGGTGAGGTGATGATCCGCGGTAACACGGTCATGAAAGGCTACCTAAAAAACGCCGACGCAACCGGTCAGGCATTCGCCGGCGGCTGGTTTCATAGCGGCGACCTGGCCGTACGGCATGTAGACGGCTACATCGAGGTCAAGGATCGCTCAAAGGACATCATTATCTCGGGTGGCGAGAATATCTCCAGCCTCGAGGTAGAGGAAGTCCTCTACCGGCATCCCAAGGTACTCGAGGCCGCAGTGGTTGCGCGACCGGACCAGACCTGGGGTGAGAGCCCCTGTGCGTTTGTCACCCTACACGAGGGCGCGACTGCCCAAGCCCAAGAGATCATCGAATTCTGCCGCGACAACCTGGCGCACTATAAGGCGCCACGAACAGTGCTGTTCTGTGAACTGCCTAAGACCTCGACCGGCAAGATTCAAAAGTTTGTTCTGCGGGAACAGGCCCGTGCGCTCCAGGACTGAGTCCGCTCAGTGCGACATCAGTAGCGGCACGGTCAAAGTGGTATGTTGCCATGCTTGCGCCAAGGATTATCCAGTTGTTTGTCCCTGAGCATGACCAGCGACCGGCATAGCCGGCGACGGGTATCGCGCGGCAATATCACATCGTCGATGAACCCGCGGTGACCGGCAATAAACGGGTTGGCAAACTTCTGCCGGTACTCCTCAGTCCGCTGGCTGATCTTAGCCTCATCACCAATATCTTCCCGGAAAATAATCTCAACCGCGCCCTTGGGGCCCATGACCGCAATCTCGGCAGTCGGCCAGGCCAGGTTGACGTCGCCGCGCAAATGCTTGGATGCCATCACATCATAAGCGCCGCCGTAGGCTTTGCGCGTGATCACAGTCACTTTAGGCACGGTACATTCAGCATAGGCGTACAGCAACTTGGCACCATGGCGAATGATGCCGCCATACTCCTGGGCCGTGCCAGGCAGAAAACCTGGAACGTCGACGAAAGTAATGATTGGTATGTCGAAGGCATCGCAAAAACGCACGAAGCGTGCACCCTTGACCGACGACTCGATATCCAAACAACCGGCTAATACCATCGGCTGGTTGGCAACGACCCCTACGGTTGCACCCTCCATGCGACCAAAGCCGGTGATGAGGTTACCAGCATAGTCGGGCTTCAGCTCAAAAAAATCGCCATCGTCGAGCACTGTAGTGACCAGTTCCTTCATGTCGTAGGGCTTGTTGGAATCGTCAGGAATGAGTGTATCCAGTGACGGCTCAACTCGCGCCGGCGGGTCCAGCCCCTCACGCTGTGGGACTCCGGCAATGTTGCTTGACGGAAGAAAATCAACGAACCGCCGGAGATTAAGTAAAGCCTCAACATCGTTGTCGAAGGCGCCATCCGCAACCCCCGAGCGGGTCGAATGCGTTACTGCACCACCCAATTCTTCATGGGTCACATTCTCATGAGTCACAGTTTTGACCACCTCGGGTCCGGTGACAAACATGTAGGAGGTGTCACGAACCATGAATATGAAGTCAGTCATGGCCGGTGAATAAACCGCGCCGCCGGCACACGGACCCATGATCATCGAGATCTGCGGGATAACACCCGAGGCCAGTACGTTCCGCTGGAATACCTCGGCGTAGCCGGCAAGGGAATCAATGCCTTCCTGGATGCGGGCGCCACCGGAATCATTGAGGCCGATCACCGGGGCGCCAACCTTCATGGCATGGTCCATGATCTTGCAGATCTTGCCCGCATGAGCTTCCGACAGCGAGCCGCCGAACACGGAAAAGTCCTGACTGAAAACAAAAACCGTGCGCCCGTTGATGGTGCCGTAGCCGGTAACCACACCGTCCCCTGGGACTACCTTGTCCGCCATGTCGAAGTCGGCGCAGCGATGCTCGACGAAGATATCCCATTCCTCGAAACTGTCGTTGTCGAGTAATACCTGGATGCGCTCGCGGGCAGTCAACTTGCCCTTAGCGTGCTGGGCGTCGGTCCGCTTCTGGCCACCGCCCTGCTCCGCTGCCGCTCGCCGCCGTTCAAGTTCTTCAAGAATCTCATGCATCGGCTATGCCCTGTGTTCGTTGCTGGCTGCAATCAGGTCCAGTACTTCTTGCGCCGCCTGGGGTATGTTAGTGCCGGGGCCATAGATAGCGGCCACCCCAAGTGCCAGCATCTGGTCGTGCTCTGCGGACGGCACCACGCCGCCCAGCACTACGATTATGCCCTCAGCCTGCTGCTGAGACAGTTCCAGCATCACCTCCGGCACCAGGGTGCTGTGTCCCGCGGCCTGCGAGGAGATACCGATCACGTGGACGTCGTTCTCGATCGCCTGGCGCACCACTTCGGCCGGTGTCTGGAACAGCGGGCCGATATCGACATCAAAACCGATATCCGCGAAGGCAGTAGCAATCACCCGCGCGCCGCGGTCGTGGCCGTCCTGTCCCAACTTGGCGACCAGTATCCGTGGCCGCCGCCCTTCCCGCGTGGCAAAATCTGCCACCGCCTGGCGAATACCTTCGAAATGCTCGTCGTTCTGGTAAGCCGAACCGTATACCCCCGTGATCGTCCTGACCTCGGCCCGATAGCGGCCAAACACCTGCTCCAGGGCGGCGGAAATCTCGCCCACAGTGGCTCGCGCCCGCGCTGCTTCTATCGCATACTTTAGCAGGTTGTCACCACTGCCAGCCGCGGCCTGCTGCAGGGCTGCAAGAGTCGCCGCGCAGCGGCCACTGTCGCGCTCCTGCCGGACCTTGGTCAGCCGTGCGACCTGGTTGTTGCGCACTGCGCTGTTGTCGATACTGCGAATATCCACCTCGGCCTGGCCGCTGCTCTGGTAGCGATTGACACCGACCACGACTTCCTCGCCACGATCTATCCGGGCCTGCCGTCGGGCCGCCGACTCCTCGATGCGCAACTTTGGCATGCCGCTGGCAACCGCCTCGGTCATGCCGCCCAGATCCTCAACTTCGTCGATCAACCTGGCTGCCGCGGCAACCAGGCTGGCTGTGAGGCTCTCTACGTAGTAGGAGCCGCCCAGTGGATCAATCACCCGCGGCACCCCGGACTCTTCGCGTAGGATCAACTGGGTATTGCGCGCGATGCGGGCCGAAAAATCTGTAGGCAATGCGAGCGCCTCGTCGAAGCTGTTGGTATGTAGCGACTGGGTGCCGCCCAACACCGCCGCCAACGCTTCTATGGTGGTGCGGATAATGTTGTTGTAGGGCTCCTCGCTGGTCAAGCTGACACCCGAGGTCTGGCAGTGCGTGCGCAGCATCAGAGACCGGGAATCCCGGGGCTCGAAGTGCGCCTTGAGCAGCCGGGTCCACAGCACCCGCGCGGCCCGCAACTTGGCCACCTCCATGAAGAAGTTCATACCAATGCCGAAAAAGAATGAAAGCCGGGGCGCGAAGTCGTCGATGGCGAGACCACTGGATATCGCTGCGCGCACGTACTCGATGCCGTCGGCCAATGTGTAGGCGAGTTCCTGCACACAGGTAGCCCCGGCCTCCTGCATGTGGTAACCCGAGATCGAAATGGGATTGAAGCGCGGCATATGCTGTGCCGTATAGCCGATGATATCGGCGACGATGCGCATGGAGGCGTGCGGCGGATAGATATAGGTATTGCGGACCATAAACTCTTTGAGGATGTCATTCTGCAGAGTGCCAGCAAGCGCCGTGGGATCCGCGCCCTGCTCCTCGGCCGCCACCAGATACATTGCCAATACTGGCAGGACCGCGCCGTTCATGGTCATAGATACCGACATTTTTTCCAGCGGAATGCCTGCGAACAAAATCCTGACGTCCTCCACCGAGTCGATAGCGACCCCAGCTTTGCCCACATCACCCGCGACCCGTGGGTGATCTGAGTCATAACCGCGGTGGGTGGCCAGATCAAATGCTACCGACAGTCCGGTCTGGCCTGCGGCCAGATTCCGACGGTAGAAGGCGTTTGACTCCTCAGCAGTGGAATAGCCAGCATACTGACGCACAGTCCAGGGCCGGCCGCTGTACATGGTCGCTCGCGGCCCCCGCAAATAGGGCGGCAGACCGGGCAGTGAGCCCTGCTCTGCGAGAACTTCTAGGTCTGCGGCCGTATACAGCGGCTTGACCGCGATGCCTTCCGGGGTCTGCCAGACGAGATTGTCTGGCTCAGCACCCTCAAGCTCGCTGGTAGCGAGCGCCCGCCACTGACTGAGATCGGGGGAACCGGAAGCCGTCATGCTTTGTGGCCACGCGCGTCAGGCGCGTGGATATCCGATCCCGGCAAGCGCCTCGGCAATTTCGTCGAGGATCGCCGGGTCGTCGATAGTGGCCGGCATCTGCCAGTCTTCTCCGTCCGCGATCTTGCGGACAGTGCCGCGCAGGATCTTGCCGGAACGAGTCTTGGGCAAGCGTCCGACTACCACTGCCTGCTTGAAAGCAGCCACTGGGCCGATACGCTCGCGCACCATCTGCACCACCTCCGCCACGACTTCCGCTTCGTCGCGCTCGCAACCGGCACTCAGCACCAGCAGCCCCAGCGGAGCCTGTCCTTTAAGCTCATCGGCAACACCGGTAACCGCACACTCGGCTACATCGGCGTGATCGGCCAACACCTCCTCCATAGCTCCTGTCGACAGCCGATGGCCAGCAACGTTGATGATGTCGTCGGTACGTGACATGACAAAGACATAGCCGTCCTCGTCTATGACCCCGGCGTCAGCCGTATTGTAGTAACCGGCAAACTCCGCCAGGTAAGAGTCGAAGTGGCGCTGGCGGGCATTCCACAAGGTAGGAAAAGTGCCGGGTGGCAGCGGTAACTTGACTGCCAGGGTGCCAATATCGCCGGGCGCTGCCTCATTGCCCGTCTCGTCAATAACCTTCAGGTCCCAACCCGGTACTGGCTTTGATGGCGAGCCTTCCTTCACGGGCAACTGCTCAATGCCGACACAGTTGGCAGCGATAGCCCAACCGGTCTCAGTCTGCCACCAATGATCGATGACCGGTACGCCGAGTTTTTGCTCGGCCCAGTGCAAGGTATCCGAGTCGGTACGCTCACCGGCGAGAAAAAGGCGCTTGAAACCGCTCATGTCGTAACGTTTGATGTGCTCTCCGCCTGGGTCTTCCTTCTTGATGGCGCGAAATGCAGTGGGTGCGGTAAACAGTGCGCTGACGTTGTTTTCGGCGATAACCCGCCAAAAGGCCCCTGGATCGGGGGTGCCCACGGGTTTGCCTTCGTAAAGCACCGTGGTGTTACCGGCGAAAAGTGGCGCATAGACGATGTAGGAATGACCGACCACCCAGCCGACGTCAGAGGCTGCCCAGAAGGTCTCGCCAGGATCGACTCCGTAGATGTTCTCCATGCTCCACTTAAGCGCCACCACGTGGCCGCCATTGTCCCGCACCACGCCTTTGGGCTGACCGGTGGTACCGGAGGTATAGAGAATGTAAAGTGGATCGGTTGCCGCTACCGCTACACAGCCATGCGGCTCGGCAGCAGCCATCACTTCCTGCCAGTCAAGGTCGCGGCCAGGCACCATCGCGGCGCGGGCTTGCGGTCGCTGCAGAACAATACATACTTCCGGCTTGTGCGCGGCCATGCCAATAGCCTGATCCAACAAGGGCTTGTACTCGACCACCCGCCCCGGCTCGATCCCGCACGACGCGCTGACAATAGCGTACGGCGTGGCGTCGTCTATACGCACGGCCAGTTCACTGGCCGCAAAGCCGCCGAAAACTACTGAGTGGACGGCCCCCAGGCGGGCACAGGCAAGCATGGCGATTACCGTTTCCGGCACCATCGGCATATAGATGATGACCCGGTCGCCGCGGCTGACTCCTCGCACCGCCAGGGCCCCGGCAAAGCGCGCGACCTCATCGCGCAACTGGAGAAAGGTGTAACTGCGCCGGCTGTCAGTCACCGGGCTGTCGTATATCAGGGCTGCCTGCTCGGCCCGGCCCTGGTCGATATGCAGATCGAGAGCGTTGTAACAGGTATTGAGTTCACCGCCACTGAACCAGCGGTAAAACGGTGCGTCACTGTCATCAAATACTCGGTCCCACTGGCGGGTCCAGTGCACCTGCTCGGCGGCAGCGGCCCAAAAGCCCTCTGGATCCGCCAGTGCCAGGTCGTACACCGATTGGTATGTGTCAGCCATTACCGCTGTTCTCCTGACCCGTGCCACCGCCGGCAGCCGGGCTTACCGTCAGTTATTACTATTTCGCCGACAGAGTTCAATACAGTGGCCGTTAAACCCTGGTCGTATATGCATAAATGTGCTGCTGCTGTCGGCGCCCGACATTGTTTATGATACGGCTTTTGCAACCAGCTCACGATATGTCATTGTAACGCTTTGTAAGTTAATTTCCGCCATGGAGCCTCATATGGAAAACCAGAACATCATCATTGAGACTAGGGAGTCTGTTGGACTCGTCACATTGAACCGGCCGGAGACGCTGAATGCGCTGTCCGACGGGTTGATGGACGAGCTGGCGCAGGCGCTAGAGGGTTTCGAAGCCGATGACGCTATCGGTGCCGTGGTCATCACCGGCAGTGCCAAGGCATTCGCCGCCGGTGCCGACATCAAGGGCATGCAGGATCGTTCCTACATGGACGTGTACCTCGGTAATTTTATAGGTCACAACTGGGAACGGGTCACATGGTGCCGCAAGCCGGTGATTGCCGCGGTCGCCGGTTACGCGCTGGGTGGTGGCTGTGAACTCGCCATGATGTGTGATTTCATCATTGCCGCCGACACTGCCCGTTTCGGCCAGCCCGAAATCAAGCTGGGTATCATTCCGGGTGCTGGCGGCACGCAGCGCCTGACCCGCCTGGTTGGTAAATCAAAAGCGATGGAAATGTGCTTGACCGGGCGGATGATGGATGCCGACGAGGCCGAGCGCTCGGGCCTGGTCAGTCGCGTGGTCCCGGCCGACAAACTGCTCGATGAAGCGCTCGCTGCAGCAGCGAGCATTGCCGGTTTATCCCGGCCATCTGTCCTCATGGCCAAAAATGCGGTCAACCGCGCCTACGAAACCACCCTGAGCGAAGGTGTCAAGGCCGAGCGGGTAATGTTCCAGTCGTTGTTTGCCACCGAGGACCAGAAAGAAGGCATGGCTGCCTTTGCCGAGAAACGCCCAGCCAAGTGGCAGCACCGCTAAAACGAGCCCATGCAAGTCAACGGCACCGCATACCATTCGATCTGGCTTGAGGACGAGGGCCGTTCGGCTCGGATCATCGACCAGACGTTACTGCCGTTTCAGTTCCAAACGACCAGGCTAACTAGGGCTGGAGACGCGGTTGCCGCCATCGCCGACATGGCCGTGCGCGGCGCACCGCTGATTGGCGCTACCGCCGCCTGCGGCATGTTGCTGGCCGTGAACGAAGATACCGCTGACCAGCACCTCCGCTCAGCCGCCAATGCGTTACTGGCGGCGCGACCTACTGCGGTCAACCTGCGCTGGGCGCTCGAACGAATGCTACCCGCACTACTTAATGTGCCTGCCGCCGAACGCTTCGATACTGCACGGCGGTTGGCTCAACAGATCTGTGACGAAGACGTTGCCAACAACAGTGCGATCGGTGACCACGGCCTGCAGATTCTGCAGCAGATGGCAGCACGCTGCGAGCCGGACCGGCCACTCAACGTGCTCACCCACTGCAACGCTGGCTGGCTGGCGACGGTGGACTGGGGCACCGCACTGGCGCCCATTTTCAAGGCGCACAACGCTGGCACAGCGATACACGTTTGGGTAGACGAAACCCGGCCCCGCAACCAGGGCGCATCGTTGACTGCGTGGGAACTCAACGCCCATGGCGTACCACATACGGTCATTGCCGATAATGCCGGAGGCCATCTCATGCAACATGGCCAGGTGGACTTGTGCATCGTCGGCTCGGATCGGACCACCCGCTGCGGTGATGTCTGCAACAAGATTGGCACTTACCTCAAGGCGCTCGCGGCTGATGACAACGGAGTGCCGTTCTACGCTGCGTTGCCCTCCTCCACTATCGACTGGACCCTGTGCGAGGGAGTGAGCGAGATCCCTATCGAGGAACGTGCTGCTGAGGAGGTCACCCACATCACCGGTAGCGACGCCGACAACCGGTCGGTCCGCGTGCGGGTGACCCCGCACGGCAGCCCCGCTGCCAACCCGGCTTTCGACGTTACCCCGCGGCGTTTCATTTCCGGCATCATCACCGAGAGAGGCGTGTGTGCGGCATCGGAGGCAGCGCTGTTGGCACTGTACCCGGAGCAAGTTGAACACTAACCCGGAGTCTGCAAAGCGGCAGCTAGAATACCGGCCCAGGGTCGACTGATATAATTGGTTTGCACGGGTTTAGCATCTATACCCGATCTGTCCGCTCACCGGTTGTAACGCTCCCGGATCAACTCGAAAAACGCCATCCCATGTATCGACGAAACCTGCTTCGCACATCATCGGCCGCAGCCTTTGCGCTGGTTTTCGGCCTGCTTTTCCTAGCGGCCCCGAGTGATGCCTACCAGGCGACTCGGACGGAGCTCTCCGCCTCCAGCGGACAACAACGCACCATCAAGTTGATTAACTACCTGGTCGAGCGCTACCACTACCGCAAAACCAAGCTGAACGACAAATTGTCATCGGTAATCCTGGACCGCTATATCCGCGCGCTAGACCCGAACCGCAGTTATTTCCTGGCCGATGACATCGAACAGTTCGAGGCCTTGCGCTACCGCCTGGACAACCTCCTGCTGACTAATCAGCTAGAGCCATTTTTCGCTCTGTTCAACATCTACCAGTCACGGGCGCTGGAGCGGGTAGCCCGGGCCCGGACACTACTGCAACAGCGGTTTGATTTTTCCATCGATGAGAACTACCGATTCGACCGCAGCGAGGCGCCGTGGGCAGTGGACATAGTTGAACTCGACGACCTCTGGCGCCGGCGGGTTAAAAACGACTACCTCGGACTGAAGATAGCTGGCCAGAAAGATGCCGAGATCGTGCGCACCCTGGACCAACGTTACCAGCAGGTCGGGCGACGCACCGAACAAATATCCAGCGAAGACGTCTTTCAGACACTGGTCAATGCCTACGTATCGGCGATCGAACCTCACACAGGCTATTTTTCGCCGCGCGCGACCGAGAACTTCAAGATTCGCATGAGTCTGTCTCTGGAGGGTATTGGCGCGGTGCTGCAACGCAACAACGAATACACCCTGGTTCAGCGCATCGTTCCCGGCGGCGCGGCCGACCTCGAAGGCCGCCTGCAGGCCGGGGATCGAATCATCGGTGTGGCCCAAGACGATGACCCATTAGTCGACGTGATCGGCTGGCGGCTCGACGACGTGGTTGATCTGATCCGGGGTCCAAAAGGCACCACTGTGCGCCTGCAGATTCTTCCCGCCGAGGAAGGTATCGATGCCGACCGTCGTGTTATCGCTATCGTCCGTGACCGCATCAAGCTCGAGGAGCAAGCAGTCAAGCGGTCCCTCCTCAAGGTTCAAGATGGCGACACCAACCACCGTATCGGTGTCATCGACATACCAACGTTTTACGTGGACTTTGATGCCCGGGCACGCGGCGATGCCGATTACCGGAGCACCACCCGGGACGTTCGCCAGTTGCTGGCAGAGTTGCGAGCCGAGGGCATTGACGGCCTGATCGTAGATCTGCGTGGTAACGGCGGTGGGGCATTGGCCGAGGCGACCAGCCTGACCGGTTTATTCATAGAAGCTGGGCCGATCGTACAGGTGCGCGATGCCCGCGGCCGCATACGCATCAATACCGATCCGGACGATGGCATCGCCTACGTCGGCCCGTTGGCGGTACTGATCAATCGCGACAGCGCCTCCGCTTCCGAAATTTTCGCCGGTGCTATCCAGGATTATGGCCGTGGTCTCATCGTCGGTGAGCCCACGTACGGCAAGGGCACTGTGCAGAATCTTATTGACTTGAACCGTTACTCCTCCGTGGACGATGAACCGCTGGGCCAACTCAAGATGACCATTGCCCAGTTTTTCCGAGTCAACGGTGACAGCACCCAGCATCGTGGTGTAGTGCCCGATATCCTGCTGCCCACCGCGGCGCGCAGCCTGGAACATGGTGAACGGGCCCTCGATAATGCATTGCCTTGGACCCAGATCAAGCCAGCAAAATTTCTTAGCTACACCGGTGCCGAAGTACAACTGAACATGGCCGAACTGCGTGCGTTACACCAAGCAAGGGCGAGTGCCGATCCGGGCTTTAAGTACCTGCTTGCCAGTAGCCGGTTCGAAGATATCGCAAACGAGTCGACCGAGGTCTCGCTGCTCGAAGCCAAGCGCAGCGCCGAACGCAAGCAGCGTGAAGCGACACGCAGTCGCCTGCTCGCCAACCTGCGCCAGGCGCAAGGCTTGTCTCCGGCAACCGATAATAACGAAACCAATAGCATCGCCGCCAACCTTATACTGCTCGAAACTGCCCAGATCCTATCGGATGCAGTTTTTGGCGAATACCGCGAACGCCTGGTAGTTCAGATCGACAACGGCTCGGTGCCTGCACCAACCATAGAGGTGTCTGGCAGCCGCGAGCTTCAACAGTAACTGCCGCCAACTGCGAAGAGAAAAATCTCTGCTCATGGAATTTTCAGAATTTGGTCGTTTTTTCTCCGCCGACTCCGGCATTTTTCGCCTGATGGACGACATCGACGCTGCGCTGTCCAGTCCCGGGCAAATGCATTTGCTCGGTGGCGGCAACCCCGCCCACATTCCTGAAGTGCAAGAGGCTTTCCGCAACGCCATGCACCGAATTCTGGCCGACGGCAAGCACTTTGAGCACATGATCGGCAACTACGATGGTTGTCAGGGCAACACGGAGTTCATAACGGCACTTGCGGACTTGCTACAGCGCAAATTCGGTTGGGATGTGGGTCCGGCCAACATCGCGGTGACCAACGGCAGCCAGAGCTCGTTCTTCGTTCTGTTCAACCTCTTCGCCGGCCGTTTTTCCAATGGTGGCTATCGTAAGGTATTGCTACCGCTGACTCCGGAGTACATCGGCTATGGTGGTGCCGGTTTGGGCCAGCAACTATTTACTGCCTTGCGCCCAGCCATTGAGTGCCGCAACGACCACGAGTTCAAGTACCGCGTGGATTTCGAGGGCCTGGTGATCGGCCCGGAGGTCGGGGCATTGGCTATGTCGCGGCCAACCAACCCTACTGGAAACGTGCTGACCGACGAGGAAATCACCCAACTGCGGGCACTGGCCGCTGCCAATGATCTGCCCTTTATCCTCGATGCGGCCTACGGCAGCCCGTTTCCGAACATTGTCTTTGCAGAGGCGACACCGACCTGGGACCAGAACACTATCTTCTGCTTAAGCCTGTCAAAACTGGGCTTGCCGGGGCTGCGTACCGGCATCGTGGTGGCAAAAGAGTCGGTAATTCGCGCAGTGGCCGGCTCCAATGCCATCCTGTCGCTGGCTCCCGGCAGCGCTGGGCCAGTACTCGTTACTGAGATGCTGCGTGACGGCAGCATGCTGCAGATATCTGACCGACTGATTCGCCCCTACTACGAGCGGCGAGCCAAGGAGGCAGTGGGGTGGCTGGAGAGCGCACTTGGTGACTACCCCTGGCGCGTTCACACACCGGAAGGCGCAATATTTCTCTGGCTATGGTTCGAGGACCTGCCAATCAGCAGCGAGACCCTCTACCAGCGGCTCAAGCAGCGTGGTGTGCTGGTGATATCGGGTGAACATTTTTTTCCCGGACTGGAAGACGACTGGGAGCACCGCCACCAGTGCATCCGCATCTCCTATGGCCAAGATCCAGCCACGGTACAGGCCGGTATTGAAATCATTGCGGAAGAAATACGAGGCGCTTACGGTAGCGCGGCGGCAAAGATCGCTTAATAATCTACGCGCTCACCAGCCTGTGGCCGCAAGCGACTTAGCCTCCGTCGGCAATAAGTCGACCAGATCAGAATAAAAACCCCAGTCAACTGGTCGGCACCGTGCTCGACCCAACTCTGTACCTCCTGCTGGGTGAACCATTGGCCGCGCTCCATCTCGGCCAGATCGGGCTCTAGCGGCTGGTCAGTAACGACGCGGTAGACCCAGCAGAACTCCATACCGGTGACTCGGGATGCTTCGAGCTTGAACAGGCGCTCGGGAATATCTGAAAGTTGCAGCCCTACCTCCTCGCGAACTTCACGCAGACAACAGGCATCGTAGGTTTCACCGGCATCGACGTGCCCGGCTACCGAGGAATCCCACAGCCCGGGGTGCTCGAACTTATGCAGACCACGCTGTTGTAGAAAAAGCCGCCCCAGGGAGTCGAATACCAGCACATGCACCGCCCGGTGGCACAACCCCAGTCGATGCACATCGTCACGGCGACGTTCACCCACTACCCGATCTCGCGCATCCACCACAGACAGAATCTCAGCATCCTCGGCGAGCCGGCTGGACACTTTTCTAGACGCCAGTCTCGTCGACTCGGCCCGTTGCGTCCATCAGCGGTCGCTTGGAAACTCCCGGCCGTTGGCGCTGCTGCCAGCTCGGGTCGATCCAGACAGGCGCGTGCACCGGTGCCAGCAACGGTCGTCCCCGAATCATGTCGGCTACTCTTTCCGCCAACATGATGGTCGGGGCATTAATGTTGCCGTTGGTAATCGAAGGAAAAACTGACGAGTCGACTACCCTCAGCGCCTCTATTCCGCGCACCTTGCAAACAGCATCCAACACTGCCCCGGAGTCGTCGTCGGCGCCCATTTTGCAGGTGCACGATGGATGGTAGGCGCTCTCGACATTTTGTCGTACCCAGGCATCGATGGCATCATCGTCGACGACACCGATACCGGGCTGAATCTCCTCACCACGGTAGCAATCCATGGCCGGCTGATTAAGGATCTCACGGGTCAAACGTATACACAAACGCCAGTCGCGCTGGTCCAACTCGTGCGCGAGGTAATTAAACAGCACTGACGGGTGTGCTCCGGGATCACTGGAACGAATCTGTACCCGCCCCCGGCTGCGGGGCTTGTTCGGCCCGACATGGACCTGGAAACCATGGCCAGCAAAAGCTGCCCGACCATCGTAACGCATGGCCCCGGGCAAAAAATGGTACTGGATGTCAGGCCATTCGACCCCACTACGCGAACGGATGAAAGCACAAGACTCGAAGTGGTTGGTAGCACCGAGACCATTTTTAAACAACAGCCAGCGGGCGCCGATCAGCGCCTTGTGCCAGGGATTGAGCTTGCCGTTCAGGGTAATGGGCTGCTTACAACGGTACTGGAAATACACTTCCAGGTGGTCCTGTAAGTTTTGCCCCACTCCGGGCAGGTCGTGAACAACCTCAATGCCGGCCTTCGCGAGCACCTCGCCAGGACCAATGCCCGAACGCTGTAACAGTACTGGGGAGCCGATACAGCCAGCCGAGACAAGTACTTCGCGCTGCGCGTAGACCTCGAAGCGGTGGCCATCTTTCCAGTACTCGACCCCGCGGGCCCGGTGCCCATCCAGCAAGACTCGACTGATCAGAGTGCCGCTCGCCACGCGCAGATTGCCGCGTGCCAATGCTGGCCGCAGGTAAGCGTGCGCAGTCGAGGCGCGCCGGCCCTGGTCCACGGTCATGTGCATCTGCCCGAAACCTTCTTGCTGAGCGCCGTTGTAATCCTCTGTCACTGGATAGCCGGCCTCGCTACCGGCATCGATAAAGGCCTGGTACAGGGGGTTCAGCCGCATCTCGTTGCCGGCACAAACGCCGAGCGGCCCGCTGCCGCCGCGGTAACTATTCTCTCCGCCTGTCCAGGTTTCGGTCTTGCGGAAATACGGCAGGCAGGCCGCGTAGCTCCAGCCGTCAGCCCCCGCCGCCTGCCACTGGTCGATATCGCGCGCATGGCCACGCACGTAGACCATGCCGTTGATTGCAGAAGAGCCGCCCAGCGCTAGGCCGCGCGGGCAATCCAGCACCCGCCCATCGAGGAAAGGCTCTGGCTCAGACTGAAAACCCCAGTTGAAGCGGCGGCTATTCATCGGCATCGACAACGCCGAGGGCATCTGCACGATAAGGCTGCGGTCACTGCCGCCGGCCTCCAGCAGCACTACACGGGTATCGGAATCCTCACTGAGGCGAGCTGCTAAAACACAGCCGGCGGACCCAGCGCCGACGATGACGTAGTCGGCATCACGCATGAGCAGGGACGACCCGAGCGGCGGCGTGTAAACTGTAATTGCTGACTCTATCCAAGGGCGGGGCTTCTTGTCGAAGTTCCCGCTAATCCTAACCGATAAGCCGAAACGGCACGAACATGCCCCTGTTGCACATAGCCGGTACCACAGTTCAGGCAGACCTTGTTGTCTTTGATAAGGATGGCACGCTCATCGATTTTCACCGGGTTTGGGGCCCGAGAATGATGCGCGCCGCGGTTGCGCTCGCCGCGGTCACGGGCGGCGGCTCCGAGTTTATCGGCCACCTGTGCCGGAGCGTGGGTTACGACCACGAGCAGGCACTGGTTCTGGGTCAGGGGCCGCTTGCCACCGCACCCCATGATCAACTTGAAAGTGTGGTTGCGACGGCACTATTCCAGTCCGGCCAGACCTGGGACCGGGCCCGGGCGCTAGCGCGCGAATATCTGACCCCGCTGATGACGGCCGAACTCAGCGCGGCCGAGATCGCGCCCCGGGCAGACCTGCACCAGATCCTGGCGGCGCTCACCCACAGCGGAACCCGGCTGGCAATCGCTACCACTGACTGTCGTCGTGCCACTGAAAAACTGCTCGGCCAACTGGAGATCGCCGGTTACTTCAATACAGTGTTGTGTGGTGACGACCCTGGCCCGGTCAAACCCGACCCGGCGGTGCTAACAGCACTCGCCCGGCACCAGGATGTGACCCTGCGTCAGGTTATCATGGTGGGTGACAGCATCAGTGATCTTGCCATGGCTCACAGCGCCGGTGTCACCTCAATCGGGGTACGCGGCGGAGTCGGCTCCGAGCGCGAGTTATCTGCCCACGCTGATATCCTGATCGATGACATCGGCGCGATCCGGCCGGCTGGTTGACCTTCGTTTCCGGCCGCCCCGAGCAGCACTCAGTCAGGGATTGGTCCGTCATCTAAGGTATACAGGTAGTCTGCTTGCGCAACACTTTCCACGGTACCGGGCCTGGCTCGACGTACTCGAGCTATAGCGCTAGCCGCCGACTCGCCCGAGAACACCAGCAATGCCGCCGCCACGGTACCGGTACGCCCCAATCCAGCCGCGCAGTGCAACAGGATTCGCTGGCCCTGCTGCAGGCGCACCAGCAAGTCACCTTGCAGCCACTGCCTGGTCGGCGCCTGGTTTGCCGGGGCTGCCAGGTCCGGCACCGGCCAATGCTGCCAACAGAACTGCTCGCGCAACCGATCAGGTAGCGCCGGTACGCCCAGCAACGAGAACTCATAGGCTTCGACCAACGAAACCACGAGGTCGGGTTGCCAACAAGAAATGATGGCCAAATCCTCACTGAGAGCGCGGCTGTGCAACCCACCGAGGCCATGTGCCACAGCCCGCCCGGGGCAACAACACATGCCAATCAGGCCACCGCCGGAAACCGCTACTGCGTCTATGCCCAGCGGTTCACCGAAGAGCTGCACCGGCACAGCCCCTACCACTGGCCCATGTTAGCCATGGATAACCAGGGTTCACACGGTGCCAGTGGGTCGCCGCGCTGCAGCAACTCGACCGAAATGCCGTCGGGCGAGCGCACAAAGGCCATATGACCATCCCGGGGTGGACGAAGGATAGCGATCCCACCATCCGACAGTCGCTGGCAAAGTGCGTAAATATCTTCAACTTCGTAAGCAAGGTGGCCGAAGTTCCGGCCACCAGCGTATGCCTCTGGTTCCCAGTTCCAGGTAAGCTCTAGTTGGGCCTTAAGATCTCCCGGTGCTGACAGAAACACCAGGGTAAAGCGCCCCTGCTGGTGGTCCTTGCGCCGAACTTCGACCAAGCCCAGTTTGTTGCAGTAAAAATCGAGCGATGCATCTAGGTCACTGATCCTGACCATGGTATGCAGGTATTTCATCGTCGTTACCTCAGTCTTAGATCTCTGCTGCGGACAACCCCAAGCATGACCTTATTCTTACAGCACTTGCGGCACCCGCAAGTGGGCTTGCCCGGTGCGCGTTGCAGCAGCCCGGGCTAGCGGGTGACCACCAGGTCCTGCCGATCGGTATGGCGTTCAAGTGCCAGTTGAATGAGCCGGTCGATAAGATCCGGGTAAGCCAAACCGCTCGCCTGCCACAACTTGGGATACATGCTGATCGGGGTGAAGCCGGGCATGGTATTGATCTCGTTCAACAATACCTCGCCGCTTGCACGCACGAAAAAGTCCACCCGGGCAAGCCCGCTGCAATCGATTGCCCGGAACGCCCGCACTGACATCTCCCGTACCGTTTCCACGACTCCAGCAGAAAGATCGGCCGGGATAATGAGCCGCGAACGATCATCGAGGTACTTGGTAGTGTAATCGTAGAATTCGGCGCCAGGTACGATCTCTCCCACTCCGGAAGCCTGCGGGTCCTCGTTGCCAAGCACCGCACACTCGATCTCGTGAGCACCGTCTACTGACGCCTCCACCATCATTTTGACATCATAGGCAGATGCCGCAGTTAACCCCTGGCGCAACTGTTCTCGGTCATGGACCTTGGAGATGCCGATGCTGGAACCGAGATTGGCCGGCTTTACAAAGAGCGGATAGTCAAGTGCATCTTCGATAGCTGCCAACACCCTCATGGGATCGTCGCGCCAATCAACCCGGCGGATCACGGTGTAGGCTGTTTGCGGTAGACGGGCATTTGCGAAGACCGCCCGCGCAAGTTCTTTATCCATGCCAACCGCAGAGGCCGTAACGCCGGCACCGACAAAAGCGACCCCGGCCATTTCCAGCAACCCCTGCATCGTACCGTCTTCACCGTATGGCCCGTGCAGCAGCGGGAAGACCACGTCGAAACGGGTGGCCGGAAGCGGTTCGCCGCTCTCGCCAACCAGTTCCCTGCCGCTTCGGGCAAGGCACACCCCCGGTAACTTCTCGCCAGTTACCGCTCCAGCCGCAAGCAGCTCCTGGTCAGGACCATCGAGCAACCAGCGGCCATCTCGAGTGATCCCGGCCAGTATCAGATCGTAGCAGTCACGATCGATTGCCTGACAGACCGAACGGGCCGAGATCACCGAAACCTCGTGCTCGGCGGATTGCCCGCCAAACAGCAGCAATACCCGAGTCTTGTTCACATCAACACTCCTGCAGCAGAAGCAGCAGCCGGCCCCCGGCGAACCCGCTCAGACCAGGGCCTCATCAGCATGCTGCTCGATATAGTCTTTGACATACGCCGAAAAAACCGCCTGTGCGGCACGGGTAATCTCGCCGCCGCCCGGCGGGAATTCCAGACGCTCGCCACCGAACAGGGTGAGGCTGGCGCAAGGCATAACTTCTCGCGTTGCACTGGTCACAAAACACTCACTGACATCCAGTAACTCGTTGGCGTGGACATCGGCCTCCTCGCTCTGGATACCGGCTCCTTTGAGCGCTCGGTGCACATGTTTCTTGGTGAGGCCCTTGAGATTGCCCGTGCCTGGCGTAACCAACCGGCCTTTAATGACGAACCACACGTTGCTGTTGGCCGCCTCGGTAACGAAGCCCTCGCGGTTCAGAATCACGCAATCGTCAGCCCCGCCCTGCCGGGCTTCAGTCAGTGCCATGATGTTATTGAGATAGTTTCCGCCCTTGATGTTCGGATCCAGCGCGTTGACGGGATTTCGTCTCACTTGCGGTATAGCCATATCCATGCCCCGTTCGTAGAACGACGCTTTCCAAGCAGGCAGTGCTTTTACAATAATGACATAGCGGGTATGCAGGCCCGGATCCGGATACAGATCAACAGCACCTTCGCCACGGGTAACCTGGTATCGCACATAAGCGTCGTTCTGCGTAGTGACATTTGCCGCTACCACCGTGCGGCGAATCTCTTCAAGCAATTCGACACGGCCCTGGCTGATCTCCATGTGGATAAGGCGGGCTGAATTCTCCAGGCGTTCGAAATGATCCTCAAGAAAAAGTGGAACGCCCTGGTATGTGCGGAGCACTTCGTACACCGAATCACCATACAGGAAGCCGCGATCCAGCACCGGGATAGAGGCTTCTGCAAGCGGGCAAATCACGCCATCGACATTTGCAGTTGGGGTAATCATGATTGATGGTATCGGCGCCCCTTACTGGACGGGCACAAAACAGGGCAAATTTACTTCATCGCTTTGGAATCAAGTTGGTTAGCCATTCGCCGGTATCATACCCTTCCGACAAGCATTGCCAACCCTTATTGCTGCCCAGCGAGAAACAGGCGAAAACATTTTCTTTTCAATGAGGCTACTTTACTGAATTTCCAGTTACGATCCGTCGACCTGCTCTCGCCCAGCTTCGATCAACCGATATGTCAACACTGCAGTTGTTAAGAGAAGGTCACCAAGGTCTCGCGCGGGTAGCCTGCCTGCTGGGCGGAGCAGTCTGGGGGATTTTCTGGATTCCACTCCGAGCGGTCGATGCGGTCGGTATCTCCGGTGCCTGGGCGACCGCCGTGTTTCATATCATCCCGGCGATGCTCCTGCTGCCGTTGGTCTGGCACCGGCGGGCCCAATTGCGCAGCGGTGGCGCCCCCCTACAGGCCGTCGGCGCCAGTCTGGGTCTCGCCATGCTGCTCTATTCCACCGCGTTCCTTTATACCGATGTGGTCCATGCGGTGCTCCTGTATTACCTGACGCCGATTTGGAGCACGCTGCTTGCACGCGCCTGGCTGAAGGAGCAAATCACCCGTGACCGGGTGGTCGGTATCCTGCTGGGCCTTTCAGGCATGCTGGTGATTTTGAATATTGAGCAAGGCTTTCCGTGGCCACGCAACATCGGTGACTGGATGGCGCTCGGCTCCGGGATTGCCTGGGCAATCGCCGCCAACCTGATGCGGCGTTATCCCGAACACGGTGTGCCAGAGGTAGCATCGATGTGGTTTCTCTGGTGCAGCGCGCTAGCCGTTATCGCGGCCTTATCCCTGCAGGGCGCCACCGCACTGCCACCGCCCGGGATACTGGTTTCGATATTGCCCTGGCTTCTGCCGATTGTCCTGCTACTTGTACTGCCAGGATATCTCGCTATTACTTGGGGCACACCGCAGCTCAACCCTGGAACCGCCGGCCTGTTGTTCATGACCGAAATCAGTGTGGGCGCCGTCTCTGCAGCGCTCTTGACTGAGGAAGCTTTCGGCATTCGGGAAATAACGGGGATCGTGCTGATCAGTCTTGCGGGCCTGGCCGAGGTCTTACTGCCAGCGGCCCGACGCCTGGGCCGGTCTGTTTCGGCTGACAGCTAGGGTGTGCGGGCGCAACCAACAGACCAGCCTCCTTATTATGCATACAGCCTGCGTCCCGGCGTCACATTTACTTAAGTCTCCGTTCGGTTCAAAGAGTTGCCTGGTGCTCAGGAGAGCATGCCCCGCACCGCCGCCGCCTGGCCGCGCGCCGCGTCCATCAGCAGCGAGAAATCGTTACCGCCGAGAATCAGCCGGGCACCCATACCGATGTAGCGCTGCATGAGGTCATGGGTGTACACGCCGCCCATGCCGGGATACTTGCCGTTGGCCTGGCAGGCTGAAATGACCCGTTCGTAGGCGGCCACGACGCGCTCGTCGCCGAGTTGGCCGGGAATCCCCATCTCGAGGGTGAGATCATTGGTGCCGATCAGCAGCGAGTCGATGCCCGGCACTGCGGCAATGGCCTCGGCGTTATCGATGGCGGTCGGGGTCTCCAGCATCACCACCACCAGCGTCTCGCGGTTGATGGCCTCGGTGGCGTCTTTGAGCGGATGCGCCTGGAAATCCAGTTGCGGCAAGGCACCGGTGATCGAACGGTGACCGACCGGCGGGTAGCGGCAGTTCGAGGCGATCCGGGCGGCGGTGTCCGCATCGTCTACATGGGGTACTACGATCCCCTGCGCACCACCGTCCATCACTCGTGTGCCGTGGTAGTGCTCGTGACCAGGTACACGAACGATCGGCGCGATGCCGACGTCCTGAGCCGCAACGCTGATCTGCACGGCGGTGTCGACGTCCATGGCGTTGTGCTCCATATCGATGAACAGCCAGTCGAAACCGGCCGTTTTCATGGCCTTGCCAATGTCTACGGTACGGGCCTGGCGCAGCCCGATGCCGATGGAGAGTTCCCCGCTGCGTAGTTTGGCCAGTGCCGCATTGTGAAGTTCAATCATGAAAGCTCCTTATCATTGCCTGTCTGTTCAGGCATCCGGTATCAGTTGCGCGGCCTTCTCTGCGATCATCAGTATTGCCGCATTGGTGTTGGCCGAGACCATGGTCGGCATCACCGGGATCCCCTGGCCTGCGCAGTAACGCATCACTGCCTGCACTTGCTCGGTGGTTTCCGGCAACACCACCCCCAGGGGTAATCTGCGATACGCGCTGAACCCATCGCACTCGTACGGCCGCAACTGTTCGGGTTGATCGAGCACCGCCTCGTCCGGCAACCATCGCCGTAACGCGCGCCCCAGTGTTTCGCGGTCACTACCGACCGACGTATGTTGCGCGGTCTGGACCATGGTTTCATCTCTCCTGGGCCGAAGGGGCCAACATACCATGATCCCTAGCCGGAAGGCACTAGCTGTGAAATCCATGCACGTGGTAGGCACCGGGCATGTGCGTGCTCGGCGCTCGATGTAATAGGCCACGTCGATCGGCAGCACGACCTTTGGTTCGTTCGAACAAAGTCAGCGCATGCGCCTTGCGCGCATCGAGCGGCACGTCGGCGCAGGCGACAACGCGGCGAATACTCTTGGAAGTTTTTCGGGAATCCCCGAAGTACCTCGGAATCGGTAAAGCGTGCCGCGCGATGAAGACATGGTTCCGTGTTAAAAAAAAGTATACTCTAATGCTCCGACCGCAAAAATCAGCGCTGCGAGCTACGCCTCCATGAGTCAACCAATTCGTGTCATGCTGGCCAAGGTGGGTCTTGACGGTCACGACCGGGGCGTCAAGATCATCGCCCGTGCATTGCGGGACGCCGGTATGGACGTGATCTACACGGGGCTTCACCGCTCGCCTGAAGAGGTGGTGACTGCAGCCATTCAGGAAGACGTTGATGTTCTCGGAGTAAGTCTTTTGTCGGGCGTGCAGATGACTGTGTTCCCCAAGATAATCGACCTGCTTCGGACCAACGGCGCTGAAGACACGATCCTGGTGGCAGGTGGTGTCATGCCGGACGAAGACGTGGTCGAACTCAAAAAAATGGGCGTCAATGAGGTGTTACTGCAGGATACGGCACCGCAAACGATCATCGATACGCTTACTCGACTCGTAGAGGAGCGCGGCGCACACTGACAACGAAGGTTATGGAGTCCTGGTCATTCCCACCCGCTTACGACGACGGCTATCTACCAACTCCAGATAGCCGCTACTGGTTTCCCCAGCGAGAAACCATGCCGGCCAAAGACCGGGAAAGGATGATCCTGGAACGCCTGCAGACAGTATGCGCTTATGCCTATGAACAGGCGCCCTTTTACCGCCGGAAATGGGACCAAGCGGGCTTTCATCCCAGCCAGCTCAAGAGCCTTCATGACTTCGAAGACAAGGTCCCGGTCCTGACCAAAGAGGATCTGCGTGAGGCCCAGGAGCGCAGGCCACCCTTCGGTGATTACCTCTGTGTGCCGGAGAAAGACATCTTCCACGTCCACGGCACCAGCGGCACCACCGGGCGGCCAACCGCCTTTGCCATTTCAGCGGGTGATTGGCGCGCTATAGCCAATGCGCATGCCCGTATCATGTGGAGTATGGGCATGCGCCCCGGAGACACGATCTGTATCGCCGCGATCTTTTCCCTCTATATGGGGAGCTGGGGTGCGCTCGCAGGTGCAGAACGCCTGGGCGCCAAATGTTTCCCCTTCGGTGCCGGAGCAGCGGGTATGTCGGCGCGCTGCGTGCAATGGCTCAATATGCTGAAACCCACCGCGTTCTACGGAACCCCGACCTACGCGCTGCACCTGGCCCAAGTTGCCGAGGACGAGGGCCTGAACCCGCGCGACTTCCAGCTCAAGATCATGTTTTTTTCCGGTGAGCCCGGTGCTTCGATCCCAGCCATCCGCGAACGCATCGAGAGTCTCTACGGGGCCAAGGTATACGACAGCGGTTCCATGGCCGAGATGAGTCCGTGGATGAATGTAGCCAGTTCGGCCGAAACCGACGGGATGCTCTGCTGGCAGGACATCGTCTACACGGAAGTGTGTGATCCCAAAACCATGCATCGCGTTCCATACGGCAAGCGGGGAACACCTGTGTACACCCATCTGGAACGTGTATCCCAGCCCATGATCCGCCTGGCGTCGATGGACTTGACTCTATGGGTCAATGAACCAAATCCATGTAATCGGACTTATCCGCGCCTGCCGCATGGAATCTTTGGGCGAATCGATGACATGTTTACGGTCCGTGGTGAGAATGTTTATCCAAGCGAGATAGATGCTGCGCTTAACGAATTACAGCACTATGGTGGGGAGCACCGGATCGTCATCACCCGCGAGGCGGCAATGGACGAATTACTGTTGCGCGTGGAGGCCGATGCCGAAACCTTTGCCAACTCCGACGCGGCCGCCCATTTCTGCATCGACGTAGAACAGAAGATGCAGAAGGTGCTCGGTTTGCGGACCGCCGTGGAGATCGTCGAACCGGGCTCGATACCCCGCACCGATTTCAAGGCGCGCCGTGTGATAGATGACCGGGCCGTCTTCCAGGCCATGCATTCGCAACTGCAAGGAGCGAATCGCTGATGGGCACTTATGTTCCCTCCGTGGAACTCATCGCTCGTATTCAGGCCGGTGAGCCGGCCGCGATCGGGCGCCTCATGTCCCGTGCTGAGTCGGGCACACCGGAAGCGCGGGAAACCCTCGTCCGCATCCACAAGCTGGCTGGTCGGGCACATATTGTCGGTATTACCGGCGTACCTGGCAGCGGAAAGTCCACGCTGGTGGGAAAACTCGCCCAGAACCTGCGCGTCAACGGCGACAAAGTCGGTATCATCGCCATCGATCCATCCTCGCCCTATTCGGGCGGCTCCATCCTGGGAGACCGCATCCGCATGAGCGACATAGGGACCGATCCCGGCATCTACATCCGCAGCATGGCGACTCACGGAGCGACCGGCGGCATGGCGCATGCGGCTCTTGAGGTCGTTGACATTCTGGACGCCGCCGGTTTCGGGATCATCATCCTGGAAACCGTCGGCGTAGGGCAGGATGAGGTTGAGATCGCACGGGCTTCACACACCACGGTAGTGGTCTCCGCGCCCGGACTTGGCGACGACATCCAGGCGATCAAGGCGGGTATTCTGGAGATCGCCGACATCCATGTAGTGTCGAAATGCGATCGTAGTGACGCCAATCGAACGCTGAATGATTTGCAACAGATGCTGATGCTAGAAACGCGCGAACACAAACCTGTCGGCTGGGCCGTTCCCGTGATTGGGACCAGCGCGGTCACCGAAGAGGGGCTCGACGAGTTGTTGGACGCTATCGCCCGCCATCGCGATGTAACTTTAAATTCCGATACAGGCCACCTGCGGCGCAAAAGCATTGCCGAGTTCCGGCTACGCAAGACCGCGGAAAAACTGTTATATGATCGATTTGCCGGGGCCACTGAGACAGCGAGCGCACAACTGACCGAACGGCTCATGCGCCGAGAAAGCGACCCATACTCTCTGGCCGAAGAACTGCTGGCAGCCACGCTCAAACAGGAGGAAGACGATGAACGAGATGTTCACTCCAGAATCGCTTGAAAAACTGCGCAGCGACGTTGAGCACTGGGAGAACAACGAGGTCGCGGCCTTCCTGAAAAAACAGGCCGAGCGCAAGGAACAGTTTTTCACAACTGGTGATTTTCCTGTCCGGCGTGTTTATACCGCCGCAGACGTCGCCGAGACGCCGCTCGAGGATATCGGCCTGCCGGGGCATTTTCCGTTCACACGCGGCCCCTACCCGACCATGTATCGCAGCCGGGTGTGGACTATGCGCCAAATCGCCGGTTTCGGCACCGGCGAGGATACCAACAAGCGTTTCAAGTATCTGACATCCCAGGGGCAGACCGGGCTTTCGACAGACTTCGATATGCCGACCCTCATGGGATATGACTCCGACCATCCGATGAGCGAAGGCGAGGTCGGGCGCGAGGGCGTGGCCGTCGACACCCTCGCCGACATGGTGGCGCTTTTCGACGGTATCGACTTGGAAAAGATCTCGGTGTCGATGACCATCAATCCGAGTGCCTGGATATTGCTCGCCATGTACGTCGCGCTGGCCGAGAACCGCGGTCTCGACTTGAACAAACTTTCCGGCACCATCCAGGCGGACATTCTCAAGGAATATATGGCACAAAAAGAGTACATCTACCCGATCGCGCCATCGGTCCGCATCGTGCGCGACTGCATTGCCTTTTGCGCCACGAACATGAAGCGGTACAACCCCATCAATATATCGGGCTATCACATCTCGGAGGCCGGCTCCTCTCCTTTGCAGGAAGCGGCCTTCACCATGGCCAACCTGATCGTCTATGTGGAGGAAGTGTTAAAAACCGGCATGGCGGTAGACGAGTTCGCACCGCGACTTGCTTTTTTTTATGTCTCCCAGGCGGACCTGTTCGAGGAGATCGCCAAATTCCGGGCGTTGCGCCGTTGCTATGCCAAGATCATGAAAGAGCGCTTCGGCGCAAGCGACCCGGAATCCATGCGCCTACGTTTCCACTGTCAAACGGCGGCGGCGACGCTGACCAAACCGCAATACCAGATCAACATCGTCCGCACCGCGTTCCAAGCCCTCGCCGCAGTGCTTGGCGGCTGCCAGTCGCTGCATACAAACGGCTACGACGAAGCGTTCGCCATCCCCACCGAGGACGCGATGCGCATGGCCTTGCGCACGCAGCAGATCATCGCCGAGGAAACGAACGTCACCAATGTCATCGATCCGGTCGGCGGTTCATATTACCTGGAGAGCCTGACCAACGAATTCGAGACTCGTATTTTCGGGATTCTCGACTATGTGGACGAACACGGCGGCACGATCAAATTGATAGAGGACGGCTGGTTCCAGAAACAGATCGCCGATTTCGCTTATGAGACCGCCTTGCGCAAGCAATCCGGCGAAAAGTCCGTGATCGGGGTCAACACAATGGTCGAGGAGGAAGAAGATCAGGAGATCGAGACCCACCCCTACGACCCATCAACCGCGGCCCGGCAGATCGCACGGACGAGCAAGGTGCGGACGGAACGCGACAATGCGAAAGTCGAGGCGCTTCTGGATAAGCTTGTTGAGGTCGCAAACGACGAGACGCAGAACATCATGCCTATCACCGTGGAACTCGTGCGCGAAGGCGCGACGATGGGAGACATCGTCGAAAAACTGAAACTGGTTTGGGGCACCTATCGCGAAACTCCGGTTTTTTAACTGGTAGCACCCGGCGGCCGTACGCGGATCCCCAGGGATTCGTCAGTGTGGGTTACGAGTGTGGCCACACGATGGTTTGGGCATCATCGTTTCCTAAGTGTTTGATTATCCATTAAGGTTGATCCGGTTCGGGGTATGCGGGCGGTGCGCGGACCGGATGAGACGCGGTGTGCGGCGATTCGGTTCGGTTTTGCAGATGGCCTAAGATCTGTCTGATGACGGCGGGGTCTTCGATACTGGCAATCACCTTAACCGCGCCGGTGCACTGTTGTATTCTTTATTGAGATGTTAAGATTAATTTAATAGAGCATGGAGGAACATTCTTTATAGGTCATTTGTACTATTTAGTCCCAACAACAATCTACCGATATAAATTTACTCATAATATTTCAAGGAAAATAAATGATATAAAAATTGTTCATATTCTGTGTGCATATTTATCAAAGAAATGCGCCTGATCATGTAAGAGCGGCCTGTATTTACGAACCAACCTGCTCTAATTACATGATTCAATCAATCAATAAGTTTGGTGCCATCAAGGGTGCCATTCACGGCTTTAAAAGACTTTTTAGATGTTGCCCACCACATTGTGGTGGCGTAGATCATCCATAATATAGGGGAATAAAATGAGTAAGTACGTTTACAAATGTGTGCCAGTTCCATCAACTTTTAGCGTTGGAAAAGACGATCCACACTCTGCTGTTGTTTCAGCTTAGCTATGGATACTACAAAGCCCCCGGAAACCACCTCTTCCACGTCCGACGAGCGCACCCGGCGGCAAGTGCAGACCCTCGTCTTGAGAGTCGTTGTGGTCGCGGTCGGCCTGGCCGGAATCTTGTGGTTTGGGGTTCGAGACGCGAGTTCCGATCCGATTGATAGCCTCCTCGGCGACTGGCGTACGGTCAACAACGGAACGACGATCGCATACACAGAGGACGGCAAGTGGAGCGCCCAGCATGGATGGTGGGGCGAGGAGCCCTTCGACTGGGGCAGTTTCACCTTCGATGGTGAGACTCTGACGTTCTTCACCGACACCGGCAGTCGAGCTTGCGAGGAAGGCCAAATCGGCGTCTACCGGGCGAGCATCG
>JASLLH010000059.1:0-12392 GCA_030747115.1 Arenicellales bacterium | reverse complement strand
CACCAGCTGGCTGGCCTTGACAGAAGAGTTCTGGAAATTGCCCGGGTCGGTTACGTCCAGCGCAAACAACCCCTTGCCGCCGGCTCCATCGCTGCCGACCAGCACACTGCGCCAGGCCGCGGCACCGGCTGGCGAGGCTTTGACGTAGGCATCGCTGACAACGGGTGAGCCGTCGACATAGTAGTGATGGGTGTAGCCGGGGTCGGTCAGGTAGTGGTAGCCGCCGTTAATGTCGCTGCTGGCGAGGTGGGCGGGAAAGTAGGCCAGTACCTCCTCGCCGGTGTCGGCACTGAAGGCGTGCAGGGCGCCGGTGTTGCCGCCTGCGTAGACCGTGCCGGCGCGGCCGCTGAATGCACTGACGAAGTCGGAATAGTGCTGACCGGCACCGTAGTCAAAAGCGCCGCTGTCAGGCCATTGCAGGGTCGGCGCGCCCACATACACCGGCTGGGAATGAACGATGTCACCCATGATGCTGTCGACGTTGCGGGCACGGAAATCGTAGTCCGAGGCAGGCCCCTCGTGGGCGCGGCTGCCCAGCAGATAGGCAAGACGGGCCGCCGCTGCCGCGGTGAGCGGGGCCTCGCTGGAGCCATCCGGGGCGCTCTGGTAGTCGGCCAGCAGGCCATTGCCGGCCGGGTTCAGGTGCGAGTTCTTCATCAAAATGCCGTCGTTGCTGCCGCCGGTAGATAAATCCCAGCTGTATGCCACCCGGGTTGACTCGGCTGGATCGTTGAAACTGACCGACTCGAAACTTTCCTTGGCGCTCCATGTGGCAGTGGCAGCGACATTGCCGTCTTGGTCAAGCTCAAAAGCAAGCAGATCACCCGACCAGTCGGCCGAGTTGAACTGCGTGAGAAACAGCAGGCTGCCGGCCTCGACCACGCTGGAGCTGAAAGCGGCGCCCGCGGCGGCACCGATCTGCTCAGTGATATCCCGGGCGATGTCGACGAAGGCCTGGTTCAGGTCATCGGCGTTGTCGGTGGTGTAGTACAGGCCACCGCTTTGCGTAGCGGTATCACTCAAGAGCGGATGGTCGATGGCAAAGCCGACGGTGTAGGTGACCACATTGTTTTTCGCCGGCTCCCCGTCCAGATCATCGATGTCCGGGCGCAGGTCCATCTGGTACATGGCCTGGGCCACGTCGTCGAGATAGTCGCTGCCATAGGTGCCGTAGTCATGGCCGCTCTTGCGGTCGTAGGCGCTGCAGTCACTGCCCGCGCAGTCGCCGTCGTAGTCCTGCAGGCCACTGCTGCTGGAGATGTTGTGGTCGTAGTAAGGCTTGCCGTCGGTCAGCAGGACGACGAAGTTCTTCTGGCACCAGTAGCAGATGGGTGATGCCCCAGAGACACCGCTGGCGAGTGCCGGGATGTGATGAAAGACCGTGTCATCGTCCTTGGTTTGTGCTGTGCCATCAGGGTGCAGGGTAAGGGGGCCATCGTACTGGCCGTTGACCGTGCAGGCGCTCTCCTGGTTGCCCGGGTTGGTGGCGCCGGAAAAGCCCATAAAGTAGCGGCCGATGTCGTGCAGGGCTTCTGCCAGCGGGGTCCAGTTGCTGGCCGTGAGGCCGTTGACGGCGTTTTTGATGGTTGTTTCGTTGGCGGCGAGATCGGCCACCTGGTGGTGAAATTCGGCACCCGATTTCCAGTTGAAGCCGGCCACCCCTACCCGCACGTTGTTGAGCGAATCCAGCAGCTGAATGGCAGCCTGTTGCGCCGCCTCCATGCGGTTGACCGCGACGGGCTTGCGGGTAGCCCCCGCGCCGAAGGGGTTATCGCCGTCATAGGGGCCAAAATACCAGTTGAGGTAGTTGCCGCTGTAATCCCCGGGGTGACTTGCCAGGTAGGCGTTGTAGCTTGCAGCAGGGTCAAAGCAGTACTGCGGATCAGAGCCGTAGTAATTGAGGTCACCCCATTCGCCCCAGCCGCCCCAGCTCAGGCTCGGCGTGTACCAGTAGAACTGGGCATAGCCGTCCGCTGGCCGGTACCAGGCATACAGCCGGCCGACGCTGCTGGCCGGCAGCAGGGCCGCGGCAGGACAGGCGTAAGTGGTATCGGGGTCATAGGGCGCGGCCGGGGCGATGGCGCGCATCGAGCCCGAGTCATCCAGCAGCAGCACGATGTTGGCCGCGGCGGCGGTGGCGACAAAAAGCGGGGTCTGCGCCGGGGTGCTCGGGCCGGCGCCAGCCGTCGAGGCGGCATACAGCATGGCCACGATAACGGCGCTGGTGTTGCGGCCAATGCGCCTGTATCCGGTTGCTATCACCTCACTCAATCCGTTAGTACATCTTGCCGTAATGGCTGCGCAGTATTATCTGGGCGCCGCCGCTGGTGTCGCTGCCGCCGGTGCCGCGGGCGGTGATCCGGAAGATGGTCGATGGCTGGGTGAGGTCCGTGTCACCGTAACCACTGATATTCAGAGAACCTTCGGGGTGAACCACACGGAGTTTTTTTATCATGTAGCGAGGCCGATCGTTTACCCCTGCAAGATTGCTGCCGTATTCTCGGGCGGCTGATTTCCAATTTGTAGTTGTGGCGAAGGGGGCAGGTTCGGTGGCGTCCTCGGCGTAGATTCCGCCGCTGGTATTTTCGAAGGTGCTCGCGGGTTGATCGTCGACATATTTTTCGGCGGCGCGCAGGGCACTCTCGGCTGCCTGAAAAGAAAGGTTGCTCTCCCGGGTGGCACCGGCCATTTTTTCTTCCAGCAAGGTCGATCTCATCAGGGCCATGGCAATGATGGTAAGCATTACCAGCACCACCAGGCCGATAACGAGCACCCAGCCATCCTGGCGGTTGTTAATACGGCAAGGGTGTGATGTTTTTGCCATAGAAGGGTTATCCTGCCTTGTTGCGCAAGGTGATGGTGCTGGTGAATACCTTGCGCAGATACCTGTCAGCGGGGGTGGTCGCCGTGCCGTTATAGGTATAGGGCGATGGATTGGTAGTCAGGTTGTCGTTGATGGAGCGCACCAGCAGCGAGATGCGCACGCTGACCACCCGGTCCATGTCCAGCCCATCTGTGCCAAAAGGTACGTAGCGGTTGGCAGTGCGGTCGCCGTCAGCACCTTCGATGTTGGCGTCGGTATCCTCGCCGTAGAGCACCTGCATGTTCTCTATGCCCTCAACCAGTTCGTCGCCGTTGTTTGCGCAGGTCTGCCCAGACGTTGGATTAGTGAGGCGCCGCAGGGCGGGTTGCGAGGCATCGGCCCCCAGGGCAATACAGAAGGTAGTGCTCTCCGCGCGAAAGACTACCGGTTTCTTTGACTGCTGGTATATCTTGCTCAGTTCCTCGCCGTGCTCGAGAGCGCTGCCAGCAATAGCGGTTACCTGGAAGACCTCGACCGTTTCGCAATCGCTGATAAGGGCCGCCGGTAACGGGCTTTGGTTAAAGGGGGCTGTGTTTGTGACCGGGATATTATCGCCGGGCGACGACATGCCCGGAGAGGTTGGAAAAGGCACTCCGCTGCCGGCAGCGCCGCGGAAAGTAACGCTGTCGGAGCCGTTGAGGCCATCGTTATCCGTACCGGTAACATGGCCGCCGTCAGCAATGATTCCCGGTTGATGGGTCGTTCCAATTAAACTGGCGGCGCCCGTGCTGATGTGGTTGTTTATGCTCAACTCACTGTAACAGCCCCAAAAGCCAGCCACCCGGGCAGCGCGGCGAGTGAACTCGATGGCAAAACGGCCATTTTCCTGCACCCGGGCCAGGCCCTCATTGAAGCGGTACAAGCGGCTTGCATCCACATACACTTTGAGCATGGCCGCAGTCACCAGCAGCCCGATGACCAGCGCCACCATCAACTCGATCAGGGTCAATCCCCGCTGGCGGCAGGGGCCGGCCAGGCCTTTTGCGGGGATGAAGAATCGACGGGCCGAGCTCATGGCTGGAACTGGAAGATGAAATTGTCGTCAGCTGCACCGTCATGGTCGTCGTCCCATATCACGGTGATGGTGTACACGCCCCCGGCGGTCGACACGGTACCGCTGCCGCCAGGCAGCAATACAGCATTGGACGCCGACAGCGTATCAGTATTCCATTGCCAGGCATCGTACTGGGCCATCTGGGCGGGACTGCAGCCAGCAGCAGTAGTAATGCAGCCGGGGTCTGTTACGCCCGCGCCGGTGATGCTGTTGTAGTTGCCCGCAGCCAGTCCCAGCTGGTTAGCGCGCATGCGGTCGGCCATGTCATAAGCCTGGGTAACTGCGTAGGAGCGGTGCAGAGCACTGGTGTTGTACTGCAGGCCTTTGGCCATCAGCGCCGCAATCCCAAGCAGGCCAAAAGAAAAGATCACCAGTGCGATCAACACCTCCAGCAGGCTGAGACCATTCTCGTTCTTGATCATGGGGTGTCGCAGTCGGTATCCGAGAGGTCTTGCACGTCAGCCCGGGTTCGCCCTGTTGTGGTTACAGAAACAGTGCTCCCCACGGTTGCTCCTGAAGGCCCGCAAAAAGTAAACGTATACTGGTTCTCTCCTCCTAGCTCAGCCCCTCCTAGGGAAGAAAAAGAAATGCGGGTGTTACTCGCCTCTTCGGCCAGGCTGTAATTACTGCCTAAAGGGCCATGGACCTGAAGTTCTTCGCCATTATCTGGCTGATCGTTGTTGTTGCTGTCTGCAAACACCAGCCAGCCATCAGCCCATGCACTGCCGGCAGGGCAAGTGCTGCCACTACTGCTGGCACAGACGATCACGGTCGTGGCGCGGGCGATTGCGCTGCTGCGGGCAAAAGACAAGGTCGCGGCAAAGTCACTGGTACCGGCCCGGATTTGGTTGTTGATTACAAACGCACGGAAAGAAGGAATGCCGAATACCGCAATCAGTGCCACCACCGCCACAGCAACAAGCAGTTCGATCAGAGTAAAGCCGTCCCCGGTACGGCGCTGGCACACGCCGGTGGTTGCAGGCAACTCGGGTAATTCTGTTTTCAACAAATGCCCCATGGCCCTTACTCTGGTCAGACGGCCCCACGGTGATTGTAATTAAAGTACATGCCCTGAAATGTGACCGGGCGCACAGTGCGGCGCAGGTATTTGTGCTTGCTGGCCTGCACTGACTGTTATTCGGGGCAATAAGGCCCAAAATGGCAGAATACACTCCCCATTGCCTCTTGAAACCATTATTACCCCAGGAAAATCAGCCTGGCCACCCCGACTTGCCCGCCACCGCAATAGCGATAACAGTCGGTTGCGCATTTTTTCGCTCGGCATCAGTTACGCCGGCAGGACCTACCCGGAGGGCAACAAGATCGGGCGAAGAGATGGCTTGCCGGCGTTGTGCTGCATCATTCGTTACAAGCTGTGGCCGGATTGGGCCGGCCCAACCGGGTACTGCGCCCGGCCGGGCCGGGTGGCATCAGCTGCTGGTGATTTTCCAGCTGCCGTCGGCCTGGCGGCAGGCAGTGCCGTAACCCTGCTGGGTCTCACCGCCCACCTGGATCTCGGTGGTGAATTCCCGACACGGCGTGCCGCTACTCTGGTAGGTCTTGGTCGGCGCAGAGGTCCCACCGTGCCCGGTGTTCGGGTTTTGCCAGGTGGTAGTTGTGCCATCGGCCGTTGACTCCAGGGCATACTGCAGGTTCTGGGATGCCAGCAGGCGGTCCTTTTCGTCCAGTTGTGCGCCAATCTGGTCGCCGACCACGGCGCCAAAGATGGCGCCCAGCATTATCGCCAGCCCCTTGTCACGATGGCCTTTACCAAGGCCATAGCCAAGGGCTGCGCCGAGTACTGCCCCGGTGCCTGCGCCCGCTTGCTGTTTGCTTACTGTCGTGGTGCAGCCGCCCAGCAGCAGTGCCAGGCTCGCTATTACCACAGTGCTTCGAATACCTTTCATTGTCTTTCTCCCTGGATTTTGTAATCACTCGTAGCCCGCACTGTGGGCGGGCCAACTTGAATTTGCCAAGTAGTATAGGAGCGTTGCAGATGCTCCTGTGTGACCGGCATCACATTTGTCATCATCGTAGCTGCTTGTTTCGTTCAACATTCCAGCAGGTCTTCGATAGCCTCGATGCCGGCTAACGCACACACGTCGTCCAACTCGCCCCCCGGGGCGCCCGATACACCGATCCCGCCCGAGCCCGGCGAGAATTCCAACGATGAAATGCTGCACGATGCGTTTTCGACTCAGGTGGATAAGGCCATTGTAGCGAGTGGCCCTATGGCTGTGCGCAGGTTCTGGGCTAGTTGCTATTACCATTCAGTAATAGTGCCCGAAAAAAGTGGGCTGCAACCGGCGTCTTGGTGGTGATTTCGTGCATATCGTGCAGACACGCTGTTACTTCTGTTTCTCGTTCTGCCGGATCCAGCCGCCAAGTTCTGCCCGCTCCTGTGCGCTCATGCCGGAGGCGTTGCCAAGCGGCATGACGGTACTGGATACGGCCTGCGCCAGCACCCCTTGTCCGTGGGTACGCAGCGATTCAAGAGATTGCAACGTGATCGCACCCGGTGGCGCCTTGAAGCCAGGGTAGGTTGGTACTGCGGCATGACAGGTGCTGCAGTGGGCATTCAGGATCTCAAGCGCCCGGGCATCGCTGACCATCCCGACGGCCGGCAGAGATGAGCGGCTATTAATAAAGAGTATCAGCGCCACAGTCAGCAGCGCCGCGAGTGGCCACTGCCAGGCCAGAGCCAGGCCGCGGGCGCCGGCGTGATGGCTGTTGAAAAAGTGGCGTATGACTCCGCCGATCAGCAGGATGAACGCCACCACCAGCCAGCCCCAGGCCGCACCACCGGCGAACAGTATCGGGTAATGGGCGCTCACCATCAGCAGCAGCACCGGCAGGGTCAAGTAGTTGTTGTGCAGCGAGCGTTGCTTGGCCTGTTGACCCAGTGCCGGGTCGGGGACGCGCCCGGCCATGAGGTCCGCTACCACCTTTTTTTGATTGGGGATGATGACCACGAACACATTGGCGGTCATGATCGTGCCGATAAGTGCGCCCAGGTGCACGAAAGCGGCCCGGTCGTTAAAGAGTTGGGTCAAGCCCCAGGCGCTGGCAACGGTCAGCACCAGGACACCGAGTGCAAGACTTGCAGTGTGATTACCCACCGGTGAGCGGCACAGCGCCTCGTACACCAGCCAGCCCCCGGTAAGAAAGCCGATGCTGACTGTCACGGCGGTGGCGGGTGACAGGGCCGCGCGGCTGGGGTCAAGCAGAAAACCTGCCGCCCCGAAGTAGTAGATCAGCGCCAGCAGGGCAAAGCCCGAAATCCAGGTGAAGTAAGCCTCGTACTTGAACCAGTGCAGTTCACTGGGCATATGCTCGGGGGCCACCATGTATTTCTGGGCGTGGTAGAAGCCGCCGCCATGCACGCTCCAGGACTCACCCAGCACCCCGTGGGCGAGACCCTCGCGTGCCCGCAGGCTCTGATCCAGCCAGATGAAGTAGAACGACGTGCCGATCCAGGCGATCCCGGCAGCGAGGTGCAGCCAGCGGATCAGCAGACTGGCCCAGTCCAGCCAGGGTATATCCATGGTGGTTTTCCTCTCGGGCTGTTAAGGGCACACGGACAGTGGCGCCCAACCCCCTGTGCCGCCATCCTAATATTGGCTGGTTTTCAGTGAAATCATTACAATTCGAAAGCACTTTATTGTTTTTTTTGAAAATAAATGGATACCGATGACCTGGTGCTGTTTGTGCGGGTGGCCGAACTTGGCAGTCTGACCGCGGCTGGCCGCGACCTGCGGCTGACGCCCGCCGTGGTTAGCGCGCGCCTGATGCGCCTGGAAAAAAAACTCGGCCTGCGACTGTTGAACCGCACCACCCGGCAGGTAGACATGACGCCGGACGGGCACGCCTTCCTGCAGCACAGCCTGAAAATCCTTGAAGCGGTGGACGAGGCACAAAGCACAGTGGCCCTGCACCGGGATCAACCAGCGGGTCCGCTCAAGGTGTCGGCGCCAGTGGCATTTGCCCGGCTGCATCTTGCACCGTTCGCGGCGGAGTTCACGAAACGCTACCCCGAGGTTCAGTTGCGGCTGGTTGCGAGCGATCGTTTTAATGATTTTTTTCACGAGCAGATCGATCTTCTGATCCGCGTGGCAGAGCTCAAGGACTCGAACATGGTTGCACGTCGCCTCGCCCCCAACCGGCGGGTGCTGTGCGCGTCGCCCGATTATCTGACCCGCGAGTCTGCGCTCGAGACACCATCGGACCTGGTTCACCACAACTGCCTGCTGCTGCGCTTTCCCGGATCAAAGCAGTATCGCTGGACCCTGGCGCACCCCTCGGGCCGCTTGGAGGTGCTGAGCCTCGCCGGCACCATGGACTCGGACAATAGTGAGATTCTGACCGACTGGTGCCTGGCCGGCCACGGCATCGCCCTGAAGGATACCTGGGAGGTAGGCCCGCACCTGCTCAGTGGGCGGCTCAAGGTGGTTTTGCCCCAGTACCCGCCGGCATCGTATGCTGTGACCGCCCTGTACCCGCATAGCCAGTATCTGCCGCCCAGGGTGCGCTCGTTCATCGATTTTCTGGCAGAGAAAATCGGTGAGCCGCCCTACTGGGAGACGGGGCTGGAGTGGCTTGCGGATTCCACCGGGGCCCCGCTTAAGCGTTGACCTGCCCGGCGTTGCTGCCGGACCACGAAAACACGAGGTAAAAAGGGTGCTGCTGGACCGCCCGGCAGATTCAACGATCATAATACCGGTGATGAAATGTGATCCCCGTCACATAACTGCACCCCGTTTAGCCGGCAAAATCGGCCGGCAAGGCGATCTGTAATCGGATTGATCGCCAGGTAATCTCGCTGAGGGCAGCAAGCATGACTCGTTTTTACAGGCTCTCCGGGACTGTGGCTCTGACCGCGACCCTCTGGGCCGGACTTTTTTCCCCGCCGTTGCATGCAGCCGACTTGCCGCCTGCCGCTGCAAAAAACCCGATCGTGGTGTACACCCGGCTTGCGCCTGCTGGGGCCGAAGATGGACCGGGCCGGGCGTTGCTGGAGCTTATCGACGGGGATCGCACCTTGCGGGTAATCGTGGGACTGGATTTCGACATGGCCCCGGCGCACTTCCTGAGTGAGGGCGACGCAGCAGCCCAGGCGGCCGACCTCGCCGAGTTCCAGGCCGCAGTATTGCAACGGATCCTTGGTTCGAACCGAACCGGCGCCATCTTGCGGTTCCGGGATATTCCCTTTATGACGCTGGAGGTAAACAAGTCCCAGTTGCGCAAGGTGCTGGTCGACCCCGGGGTGACCAGCGTGCAGGAAGACACCGTTGCCGCGCCGATGCTCAGGGATAGCACCCGGACCATTCGCGCCACCCAGGTATGGGCGCTGAAGCCCGAGCTGCGCGGTGCGGGTCAGGCTATCGCCATCCTCGATACCGGCACCAACCACGCAACGATGCTCAAAGACCGGATCGTAGCGGGGGCGTGCTATTCCACCAACTACCCGGCCTACACCGCCGAGTCTTTGTGTGCCGGCAGGGCAACATCCAGAACCGGCAAAGCTGCGGGCAGTAACTGTCCGACTTACATTCGTGGCTGCGACCACGGCACCCATGTTGCCACTATCGCTGCCGGTGATGACGGCTCATTGCGGGGCGTCGCCAGAGAGGCCGGCATCATCCGTATCCAGGTCTTCACTAAATTCAGCCATCCCGCCTACTGCGGGTCGGGGTCCTGTGTCATGGCATTTACCTCGAATTTGATTCAGGCATTGGAGCACGTCTACCGGCTGCGCAACAGTTACCACATCGCCGCGGTCAACATGAGCCTGGGCGGGGGCATCTACCGGTCTCATTGTGATGCCAGCCAGCCAGCCATGGCCGCGATCATCAATCAGCTGACCAGTGCCGGGATAGCGGTGGTGGTGGCGAGCGGCAACAGCGGCCGGGACGGCTACATCAGCTGGCCGGCGTGCATCAACAACGCCATCGCGGTGGGTAGCTCCACCGACAGTGACAATCTGGCGTACTTTTCCAACCATTCCAACTTGATCGACCTGCTGGCTCCCGGCTACGGCATCTACGCTGGTGTGCCCAGCCGCTCTTACGGCTACAAGAGCGGCACCTCGATGGCTGCACCGCACGTGGCGGGGGCTTTCGCTCTGCTGAAAAGTTACGACCCTGACGCCACGGTGGCCGAGTTGCTCACGGCGCTGGACTGTACCGGCGAACCGATTGCCCGGGCCGGGGTCAGCCGCAACCGCATCGACATGCGCAGCGCCTATCAGTTCCTGAAAAAAAGCGAGACCAGCTGCAAAAAGGCAGAAGACTACACGCTGCCCGAATGGGTGCCGCGGCACAGATGGTTCTGAAGCTGCCAACCAGGCCATGACTTTGCCAGTATCCGTGCTCAAGCCGCTCTTGATCATCACCTGCGTTGCAGGTCTTGCGCTGGGGTCTGTGCCGGCCAGGTCGCAGCAGCCGGAACAAACGGCTGATCTGTTGCGCAGCATCCGAGCGCTGGTGGACCTGCGTTCTGAAATACTGGTCGAGTTCGAACGACTCAAACGCGCGCCCGCACCGGCCACTAAAGAAGAAGCAGAGATGCTGCGGCTGGTGGAAGAGGACATCACCCTGACGCTGGCCGAAATAGCAGGCGCCTTGGAAGATTTCAAGCGCCGCTACCGCAACAGCGAGCAAGCTGCCGCTACCACCCCACCAGCAAGCGCCAATGCGGTGCAACTGCCGGTGTCGCCGGACTAGCCTGGTGATGGCTCGCCGGCAAGTTTTATTGTCCGCAGTTGCGGTTGCCGGCCTGGTGCTGGGGTGGCCGCTGGCAAGCCCGGCCGCTCCCGGGCCGTTGGCACAGGTACCAATCCTGGCCTCGGCCAGCAGCGCACCCAACATCCTGATCGTGATCGATGATTCCGGCTCGATGGGCTGGCGCCGCTCTGGCCAGCCCAAGACACCGATGCTGGCGGCCCAGGATGCGGCAATCGCGCTACTCGAATCGCTGGCCAAGGTGCGGGTCGGGGTGGGTTCATTCAGTCGTTACAACTTCGGCGGCGAACTGGATCAGGAGGTGGTTGATCTGGACAGCAACCGCACGGCGATCTACCGCGCCATCCGCAGCCTGCGGCCGGGTGGCGGCACGCCGTTGGTGGGAACGTTGCAGCACATGGGCCGCTATTTTGTCGGCTTAGGCGGGCCGGCCAACCCGGGCAATCACGGCTCGGCCAGCTGCACCAAGAACGGCCAGTACCGGGGACCACTGACCCTGCACCCGGACGAGCGGCCCCGCAACTTTTCTGTGTCCAAAGTCTTTCCCAGTGCTCCCAACAAGGGCCGGTCCCCGGCAAGAGCGCAGTCTCCGATCTGCCACTGGTGCCAGAAGAACTTCATCATCCTGCTCACCGACGGCTGGGGCTGGGGCAGTGCCTCGGCCCCGCTGCGCAACTACTGCCCGACCTGCTACCACCCCCTGATCAGCGTGGCTGCGGCCCTCAACGACATCGACTTGAGGCCCGACGTGGACAAATTCGATGGCAGTGAGGCAAAAAATAATCTTGTTACCTACACCATCGGCTTTCACACCAGCCAGAGCCTGCTGAAGGAAACTGCCAATAAGGGCGGTGGGCTTTATTTCGAGGCTGACAATGAGACCGAACTGAAAGCCGCTTTTGCCCGCATTGGCGCGGACATTCTTGCCCATGCCGCCGGTTCGGCCGCGGCCGCGACTTTCAGCACCAGCATGCTGAAGACCGGCACCGACATCTATTTCACCACCTTCAATACCGAACACTGGACCGGCGACGTGATCGCAGGCACCCTGGACGGCAACGGCCGGCCCGATCGCAAGAAGTGGTCCGCGGCAGAACAACTGGACAGCGCCAACGATCCGAATGGCCGCGTTATGCTCACTTGGAACAGCGAGGATGGCGCCAGCGCGGCTCTTTGCCCCGGCAAGCCGGTGAAGAAGGCGCCGAAAAGTAAGGCCCGCCCGGGTGGGATTCCTTTCCGCTGGGATTTTCTCTCAACCATCCAGCAACAGGACCTGCTCAAGCAGTTGGCGAGTTCAGGAAACTTTGTCTTTGAGCACAAGTGGGGCAGGTCTGGCTCGGGCAGCGGTTCGTTTGGGCTCCCCTTTGATGTCGCCACCGACCGTAACGGCAATGTTTATGTGGCGGATTACAAAAACCACCTGGTCCAGAAGTTCGATATTAACGGTAAGTTTCTGCTGCAGTGGGGGGGCCTGGGTTCGGCTGGCAGCAACTTACATTACCCGGTTGGTCTTGCCACCGATAACAATGACAACGTCTACGTCGCGCAACATGCAACTCACACGATAAAAAAATTCTCCTCAACCGGCGCATTCCTCGGCAGCCTGGGCAGCTACGGTATGGAAGATGACCAGCTCTACTATCCATTTGATGTGGCCGTGGATTCTTCCGGCAACATATATGTAGTCGAACTTCAGAATCATCGGATCAAGGTTTTCGACAGTGCTGGCCGCTTT
>JASLLH010000058.1:0-12521 GCA_030747115.1 Arenicellales bacterium | reverse complement strand
TTGGGGTAGTTACTCTCTCGCCATAAAATTAGCATTCTTCGACACTTCTCTCGGAGGGGAATGCATTATGTTTAAGAAGTACAACGATACACCTGCGGCGATCGCCATGGGCCTTGTAACTCTCTTTTTTATTTTTCAAGTAGGTGCTTTTTTCTTTGGTGCTGAAGCCTTTAACCGGGATGGCTATACGCCACTGGACGCGAATCACCTGGCAAAAGGAGGCCAACATGAATAGCAATGTGGGTCTTCCCGGTATCTTGAGAATCTGATCTTACCGCGCGCTGACAAGAGCCTGCCAGCGGCCTTTAAGTACAATCCTCCCCCTTCGCTTAGGGGGCGGTATGTATTTTGACTTAAGGTTGTGGGGTTTTACCCGGGGTGTGCGGCTTCGTATTTTCGGTGCGGTGGCGGTGGGTGTGCTGGCGGTGCTCTTCGGGATCGCGCGCCTGGCGCTGCTCGGCTGGCTGATCGCCCGGGTGTTTGCCGGGGTGCCGCTTAACGAGTTGACGCTGCCTTTTATCGGGGTCGGCGTGGTCATGGTGGTGCGCGGCTGGCTTGAATACCTGCGCACCATGGTTGCCCACAATACCGCTGCCATGGTGCAGGTGCATTTGCGCCGGGTGATTTTTGATCAGGTTACGCATCTTGGCCCGGCGCATTTCGGGCTCGAGCGCACCGGGGACGCCATCGTCGCGATGATCGAAGGCGTCGAGCAGCTCGAGATTTATTTCGGCCAGTACCTGCCGCAGCTCACGGTCTCGATTCTTACGCCGTTTCTGATCTTTGGGGTGGTGGCCTTTTTTGATGTGCCCATTGCGCTGGTGATGCTGATCGCAGCGCTGTTTACGCTGGTGGCGCCGCAGATCTTTTACAGCTGGGATGAAAAAAGCAGTCTCGACCGGGCTCGATCGTACAAGGCTTTTGCCGCGGAGTTTCTCGATTCTGTGCAGGGCCTCGCCACCTTGAAGGCCTTTGGCCAAAGCAAGGCACGGGCGAAGAAGCTTAAAGCCAAAGCAGATGATCTTTTTCGCTCCACCATGTGGGTGTTGGCCACCAACTCACTGGCGCGCGGCATTACCGATACCGGCATTACCCTGGGTGCGGCGGTCACACTGGCCTATGGGGCTTTTCGGGTAACAGATGGTGATATGAGCCTGGCTGTGTTGCTGATGGTGCTGATGCTGGGCGTGGAGGTGTACCGGCCGCTGCGCGATATGCGCTCTTTAATGCACAACGGCATGGTGGCACAGGCTTCAGCGCAGATGATCTTTCAGTTATTGGATGCCAGGCCCATCGTCACCGAAAAGCCCACGCCCACAAAGGTCGGCGCCTTAAGCCCGACGGTGTCTTTTGAGAATGTGCGTTTTGCCTACCCCGGAGGGCAGCGCACTACGCACGAGGGTTTAAGCTTTGCGGTGAGTGCAGGCGAGCGCGTCGGTGTTGTGGGCCCAAGCGGTGTGGGTAAATCATCCATCGTGCGCTTGCTGCTGCGCTTTTATGATCCGGATGCCGGCGCCGTCAAAATCGGTGGCCATGATCTGAAAGATCTCAGCCTGGATGACATCCGCGCGCAGATCGCAGTGGTCAATCAGGATACCTATCTGTTTCATGGTACGGTGGCCGATAACCTGCGGGTAGGCAAGCCCAATGCCACAACCGATGAGTTCGAGGCGGCCTGCCGGGTCGCCAACGCGCATGAGTTTGTCACCCAGTTGCCCCAGGGTTACGACACCGTGATCGGCGAGAGAGGTATCCGCCTGTCGGGCGGGCAGCGCCAGAGGATCGCTATTGCGCGGGCCATTTTGCGCGATGCCCCGATTCTGGTTCTGGACGAAGCCCTGTCGGCGGTGGATGCCGAGAACGAAGCCATTATCCGGGATGCGCTCAACAGGCTCATGCGGGGGCGCACTACGCTGATCTTTGCCCATCGCCTCTCCAGCGTGATCGATGCCGACCGCATCCTGGTGCTGGACCAGGGCACTATTGCCGAAGAAGGCACCCATGCCGAGCTGATGGCCGAGCGCGGTGTTTACCACAGCCTGATGGCGGCCCAGGCCGAGGAAAGCGTTGCGGTCGAGATCGACATTGGCGCACCGCTGCAAACGGCCACAGACGAGGCACCCGCCTATAGCGAGCAGGCCCAGTTTGCCCCCACCGATGCCATCGTCAAGGCGCAGGGCCTGGGCTGGGCAGCGGCCACGCGCGAGTTGATGAAGTACATCGTGCCCTATAAAGGAAAGCTCGCCATGACCTTTGGCTTCGGGGTGACACGGGTGCTGGCCTTTATCGGCATCGGCGTGGTCAGTGCGCTGGCGGTGCGCGCGGTGAAAACCGGCGAGCCCTTTGTGGATCTGCTGATCCTGCTGGCGGTGATGGCGCCCATCGCGGGGGTCTTTCACTGGCTGGAGTCGTGGATTGCGCACGACATGGCCTTTCGGCTGCTGGCCGAGATGCGCATCACGCTTTTTGAAAAGCTCGATCGGCTGGCCCCGGCCTACATGGTGCGCCGGCGCACGGGCGACATGGTTGGCATGGCCACTTACGATGTCGAGCTGGTGGAGTATTTCTTTGCCCACACCGTGGCGCCGGCCTTTGTGGCGGTGCTGGTGCCGGCGCTTGTTGTGGGTGTGCTGGTGTATTTTGGCTGGCAGATGGCCCTGGTGCTGGTGCCGTTTCTGATCGTGGTGGCACTCAGCCCCTTTATGCTCAGACGGCGGGTGGACGAGATGGGCTCGCGCGCACGCGAGGCACTGGGCGAGTTGAACGCCCATGCGGTTGATACCGTGCAGGGCTTAAGCGAGATCATCGCCTTTGATCGCATCGACGAGCGCCGGCGCGAGCTGATCGAGCGCACCGAGTATCACCACCAGATGAGATTACCGTTCTTTAGGGATCTCACCTTTCAGACTTCTTTATTAGAAGTCGCCACCGGGCTCGGTGGTCTTGCGGTGGTGGTGTGCGGCGCCATGCTGGTCAATGCCGGGGTTCTTGAGGGCGCCATGTTGCCTTTGCTCACGCTATTGTCGATGGCGGCCTTTTTACCGATATCCGAGATCTCAAACGTCAGCCGTCAGTTGGCCGATACGCTGGGGTCCACGCGCAGGCTTTATGCCGTAGATAACGAGCCGGTGCCGGTAACAGACGGGCCCGGCGTGCCGGCCGAGCACGCAGCGGATGGCGTACCCATTGAATTAAATGAAGTCGACTTTCAGTACCAGGGGGGTAACCGAAAGGCGCTGAGCGGTACAGCTTTTAAGGCCCCGGCCGGCAAGACCATCGCCCTGGTGGGCCCCTCTGGTGCCGGCAAGACCACCATCGCCCATTTGCTGATGCGATTCTGGGATCCACAGCAAGGAGCCATTACCCTGGGCGGTCACGATCTTCGTGACTATGTGCTGGACGATCTGCGTGGCCAGATTGCACTCGTGGCGCAGGATACCTATCTCTTTAACGATACCCTGCGTGGCAATATTCTGATCGCCCGCCCCGAGGCGAGCGAAGCAGAACTCGCCGCGACGCTCGAGCGCGCCGCGCTCAGTGAGTTGGTGGCCACCTTGCCGAATGGTCTTGAGACCCAGGTGGGTGAGCGCGGCATGCGGCTTTCCGGCGGGCAGCGCCAGCGCGTGGCGATTGCCCGGGCCTTTTTAAAAGATGCGCCGGTGCTGATTCTCGATGAAGCGACATCACACCTTGATGCGGTTAACGAGCAGGCCGTGCGCCAGGCGCTCGAAGAGCTGATGGCGGATCGCACCACGCTGGTGATTGCCCATCGGCTTTCCACCGTGCGCGGGGCCGATCAGATCGTGGCGATTGACCAGGGCCGTGTGATCGAGACAGGCCCGCACGAGGAACTGCTGGTGAGAGGCGGCCTTTATGCACAACTCGTGGCGCATCAGCTTGCCGGGGCGGCCGGGCGCAGTGCGGCCTAGCAGGGCGACCCTGAGGATTAAGGTTGGTATTCTCTCCCTCACAGCCTGGCCTGGAGAATGCCGGGCAGGTCACACCACCGTTATGAAAAGCGAAGCGCAACTACTACTTTCCGAAACCCCTGGCCACAATGGTTTTATCGCGACGGTTGATGCCGGCGGCATGCCCCGTACGGTGCCTGTCTGGTACCGCTGGGACGGCCAGCAGATTCACATCACGGCACAGGAGGCAGCACTGTGGATCAATAACCTGCTGCGCGATGGCCGGGTGGGGTTCAGCGTGGCCGAGGATGGGCCACCCTACCGGGCGGTAGTTATCCAGGGGCAGGCCGTGGTAGAACCGGCCGACGAAGATGAAACCCGGCGGATATTTGCCCGCTACATGGATGCGCAGGAAGTGGATGAGTACTATGCTGCACTGCAAGACCGCCGCGGGGTGATGGTGCGCATCCTGCCCGACAGCGTGAAGTTTCGCTGCAGCTAAGGGGCAGGCGGAAAGAAACTGCTGCTGCCGGCGGGGGCCCGAGAGCCCGCCGCGACACCCCGGCCTAGAGTGCGCTGTGCCACTTGCCCTTAGCAAAGGTGCCGGTGACGGTGCCGAACTGGCTGTAGACGGTGCCGTTCCACTTGTGGTTCTCGACCCACTCGCCAGTGAACTTCAGCCCGCCCGACCAGGTGTAGGTGCCCTGGCCGTGGAACTTGCCCTCTTTCATCTGGCCGACGTACTCGTCCCCGCTGTCGAAGGTGAAGGTGCCCTGGCCGTGCATCTTGCCGTTTTCAAACTCGCCGACGTACTTGTTACCCATCCCCCAGGTATAAGTGCCCTGGCCGTGGAAAACACCGCCCCTGGTCTCGCCCACGTAGCTGTCGGCGTTGGCGAAGGTCTGGTTAACTGTTTCTGCCCGGGCGGCACTGACCAGGCACCAGGTGAGAAGAGCGAGCACAAGCAGCCGTTGCATGGGTGCAATGCTACCCGCTTCGGCCGCCAGCCGAAAATGCCCCGAAATTGCCATGTCTTATTGACTGAAAGCGCTGTTGCCGGCAAAAAAAGCCCGGGCTAAAGCCCGGGCACAAAACCTAATATAAGGAGGAGTGCGTATATAGTGCCCTTTCCTTAGGAAGCCGTATGTGCGCTCCGTCACAGTGCCGGACAGATAATAAAGTGGGCGCCGGTGAGGTTTTATCTCAACTTAATTTAAGTTAATTCAAGTTTTTTTACCTAAGCCTTTGATGCGTCGCCAGTTACACATGAACAGACAGAAACCATTCAAAATAAAGCGAAAAATTTGGTTTTGCCCTTCTATTTTTTCTGCATTTTCGGTGAAGTTTTGTTATCATATGACTCTGCTGTACATCCTCCTTCCTCCTCGGTTTTAGTCCCGGTCTAGTACCGGGACTTTTCTCTCTAGAAAGCCCCCTAACGGCCCGGTGTTTTTCCGGTGCCCGCATGCGTGTCGCAGGTACTGTGCCGTTTTTTTCGCTCATCTCATCACACCTTGCCGGCGCCGGCCTGTGGCTCGACAATAGCCCGGGTTATGGTGTCAAAGAAGCTGCTTATCATCGCTCACGCGCCCTCGCCCAACACGGTGCGCCTGCGCGATGCCGTGGTGGCCGGGGCCGGTGTGCCCGGCATCGACGATGTCGAGGTCGTGGCCTTAAGTCCGTTCGAGGCAGGCGCGCAAGAGGTCATGGCCGCACAGGCCGTGGTGCTCGGCACCACCGAGAATCTCGGTTACATGAGCGGGGCGCTCAAGGATTTCTTCGACCGCAGCTACTGCCCGTGCCTGGGCCAGACCCAGGGGCTGCCCTGTGCACTGTACGTGCGGGCCAAACTGGACGGCACCGGCACGCGCCGCGCGGTCGAGTCCATTACCGGCGGCCTTGGCTGGAAACTGGTACAGGCCCCGCTCATCTGCAAGGGCGAGTGGCGGGATGAGTTCGTCGACGAGTGCCTGGCGCTGGGCACCGCCATGGCGGCGGGCCTCGATGCCGGGATTTTCTAGAAAAAGACCCCGGTAAAGGCCGGGGTCAATAATTAGGAGGAGGATACAACCCGCGCAGTATGCGCCGGGCGTTGTCAACGGAGTGTGAGGTCGCCGCTTCACCCAGGCCCAAGAGCCGCACTATCGTCCAAAAACCTTTTTCTTTTCTCTTCTTTTTCTCAGCTTGACCGTGCTTTGCACGGTTTACATCTCCCAGGTCACTGGACCGGCCGTAACCTCGGGCGCTGAAGTCATGTACTGCGCCATGGTGCCGAGGATGGTCTGGATCTGACTCTGCGCAGCAGCAGCCTCTTCATTGTCGTAGCAGGAGACCACCATGGTGCCGCCCTATCGTCCAAAAACCTTTTTCTTTTCTCTTCTTTTTCTCAGCTTGACCGTGCTTTGCACGGTTTACATCTCCCAGACCACTTCGCCCGTTGTTACCTCCGGCATCGAGGTCATAAAGGAAGCCATGCGCCCCAGTATGGCCTGGATCTGTGGCTGGGCGGCCTCAGCGGCGGCTGCGCTGTCCCAGCGCGAGATGACCATGCCCTGGTCATCGCTGACCTGGCAATCATGGACTGCCTGAAGCCCGTCAATTGCCTGCAACTCGTCGCGACAGGCGTTCAAGGCTTCAAGCGCCTCTTCCATTCGGGAAGCATCAAATCCATAAGTCGTAACACGGTAATACATAGTACTTTCCTCCGGATGTATTATGGTTAAGGATTATTCGCCCGGCGGGCGGTAGGCGCCAGTCAACTTGCCGGCTTTCTCGGCGGCGGCCACGGCCTCATCCATCTCGATGAGCACGGTGGTATTGAGACTGGCAATAGCATCCGAGCCACCCACCGCCATGGCGAGCGCGGCCACGTCTACGTTGGATGGGAATTCGGTAATGATGACCCCGTCGATGTCACCGAAAGCGTAGTAACCGTCTATCAGTTTGCCGCCGGCAGCCTCGAACAGTGGCCGGATGGCCTCGAGGCGGTTTTCGGGTTTGGCCATCAGGCCCCGGACGGCATCTTTGGTATAAGAAAAAGTGTGCAGATAGCGTGGCATGTCGTCATCCTCTCGTTTTTTGTGGAACGATTACTGTAGCAGATTTATTTAGTACGGAAAACGGCATCCAAGCGATTGCACGGCTTGTCAGGTCGTGTACTGATGCTGGCTCTTCAAGGACCTGCTGGCAGCTGCGGCCACCCCCGGTGAGCAGGCCAGCGCGAGATCGCGCTGACTGGTCAGCGGTTTGGTGGTGGCTAAGGTCAGTTGGCCCGGTCGCGGTAACCGGTGGTATTCAAGTGAGCGGGCGTTCAGTTCGTCGTCCATGGTAACTTTCCGGTAGCGGGAGCCAGACTATCCCTGGCCCGGCTGCTCTGGCAACTGTGCCAACTCAATAAAATACAGTGTTCCCATCACTGTAACCGGATAGATGGTTTGCGACATGTGCCCGACATCTGCTGATGTTCACCAAGACCTCATCGAGCAGGTACGCGCCTGGCTCAACAGTGCTGCACAGGTAGTTGCACTGACCGGGGCCGGCATCTCTACCGCGTCGGGGATACCGGATTTTCGTGGTCCGCAGGGTTTGTGGACGCGGGACCCCGATGCCGAGAAGCTCTCGGACATCCGCTACTACGTCAGCGACCCCGCAATCCGCCGCAAGGCCTGGTTGGCACGGCGTGATTCGCCGGTATGGCAGGCAAGCCCGGGAGCCGGTCACCACGCCCTGGCGCGCCTCGAGCGGCTGGGCAAACTCAAGATCCTGGTGACCCAGAACATCGACGGCCTGCATCAACTTGCCGGCAGCACCGATGAGCGGGTGATCGAGATTCACGGCACGCTGCGCCAAGTGGCGTGCCTGGGATGCAGTTACCGGGTTGACATGCACGCGGTTCTGGCGCGGCTCGCGGCTGGCGAGGAAGACCCCGACTGCCCCGAGTGCGGCGGCATTTTAAAGTCCGCTACCATTTCCTTTGGCCAGTCGCTGGTTGCCGAAGACCTGGCCCGGGCCGAGCGGGCCGCCCGCGAGTGCGATCTGCTGCTGGCTGTGGGCTCGACGCTGTCGGTCTTTCCGGTGGCAGGTCTGGTGCCCATTGCGCACAAGGTCGGCGCCCGGGTGGTAATCATCAACGCACAAGCCACCGCGATGGATGATCTTGCCGATGCCGTGCTTGTGGGTGACATTGATAAACTGCTGCCGCAACTGGTCGCTGCAAGGGAAAACTGATGGTCCAGATCCGGGTAAAGGTCTGCTGCATGGCCTCGGCGGCCGAGGCACGTCTTGCTGCAGGGCTGGGTGCGGATGCGCTGGGCCTGGTGGGCCAGATGCCCTCGGGTCCGGGTGTCATCGGTCTGGCAGCGGCTGCCCGGATTGCCCGCGCGGTACCTGCCGGTGTCGATACCTTTCTGTTGACCAGCGCTACCGGTGCGCAGGAAATCATGCAGGATCTGGCTGTGTGTCCTGCCAGCGCGGTGCAGATCGTGCGCCACATCGACCCGGATGAATATCCCGCGCTGATTGAAAAGGTTCCCCAGGTGCGCCGGGTACAGGTAGTACACATAGAGGATGAAGGTGCGCTGGATCTGGTCGCGCGCTACGAGCCTTTGGTGGATGCTTTTCTGCTGGATTCGGGCAAGACCTCGGGGCCAGGCCAGCAGTTCGGCGGCACTGGTGCCACGCACGACTGGGCCATCAGCAGGCGCTTTGTCGAAGGCACCGATGTCCCCGTCTATCTCGCCGGCGGCTTAAAAAGCACCAATGTTTTCGAGGCCATCACCAAGGTGCGCCCCTACGGGGTAGATCTTTGCACGGGGGTGCGTACCGATGACCGTCTCGATTCGTCCAAGCTCGAAGCATTTATGAGCGAAGTAAGGCGCGCTCAGCACGCGCTTGAAAACTGAGCGATGCAGCGCAGATCAGGCTATCCTCTTTTTTCTGGGTTCTTCGCAGGCTACCGACCGTTACCTTGTGGGCTTGCCCCTGCATTTTTTAGACAAGTGGCAATCAGACTTCCCGCCTTGTGCAACATGCTGGTCGCCCTGGGGTTATGGCACGGGGGCCTTGCTGTGGCGCCGGCGCATGCCCAGGCATCTGCGCCGGGATTCATCGACGTGCACGTCCATCTCGCGGCAGGCAGAGGCAGCAACGCGGATTATCACGGTGCCGTAGAAGAAGCACTCAAGCACATGGATCGCTTCGGCATTCGAACGGCGATCATTCTGCCGCCACCACAGGTTGGAGAAAATAACTGGTATGACTACCCCGATTTTGTCGACGCACTGCAACGCTACCCGGGCCGTTTTGCTTTTCTCGGCGGTGGCGGCAGGTTAAACAGCCAACTTCACCGTTATGCTGAGCCATCGTCCGTAACGCAAGAAGTCAAGCAGGCTTTTGCCGAGGCTGCGGCAGGCGTCATCGCCGCGGGCGCGGTTGGTTTTGGTGAAATAGCGTCACTTCATATCTCCCACATGCCTGGCCATCCTTTTGAGTACGTTCCCGCCGATCACCCGCTGCTGCTGCTGTTGGCTGACGTGGCGGCAAGGCTTGACGTGCCAATCGATCTGCACATGGATGCCGTGGCAGAAAAGTCCCCGACCCCGACCCGTTACGCGGGAGACCATAATCCTCCCGAACTACCAGCAACAATTGGCGGGTTGCGCCGATTACTCGCACACAACGGCAAGGCCAGGATCGTCTGGGCACACGGTGGCTCGGATCCACTCGGCGCCATGACAGCGGCCACTATCAGCGATCTGATGGACGATTATCCCAACCTGTACTTAAGCCTGCGGGTTGTCGGCGACAGGGCGCCAGTGGCCAACAAGTTGTTCGCGCATGGCCGGCTGGAGAGCCGATGGCTCGCGCTTCTCAAGCGCCATCCGGATCGTTTTGTGATTGGCACGGATTCGTTTTTTGCGCCACCGCACCTTAAAGGCACTGGACCGGGGGTCGAGTTTTCCAAGAGGAACGCCCCGAAATTCAAAGCCACCAGGCATTTCCTGTCGCTGTTGCCTGCGACACTGGCACGCAAAGTGGCGGTGGAAAACGCTGTGCGGATATACCGGGTCCGCGGTGCTGGGCCCGACTGAAAAAGATGTCGCGGCAGTCACGGGGTGCCAGTGCGGCCCATTCGACCGCACCCGATCGGCGAGACGACAAAGGTTCTCCGCCATGGTCGGGTCACCCGGGACCCTTTGCCGTGGCGCTTCGCTAGAGCGGCTCGGCTGATCCCCCGGCACAAGATTTCATGGGTCAGCACCGCTGGTCCGACCTGGCCCATCCGCTGGTACCGGATTGGATCAGCTGCCGAGCGTCCAAGAGGTGGTCGTTTTTCGACGATTTTTCTTTTTTTTCAACGGATTGTGCTGTGTCGGCCGTTCTGTCGGCAGCTGCGAGCCTGGCCGTTTCGCTGCGCTCATTAACAGTCTTTCTGTAGGGGCAGTTAAGGAATGCCTATTGCCTGGAGGCGGGCGTCGGTATACCGTGTTCTTTCCTGACCTGGCAAGAAGATGTGCGCCAGGGCAGGAGGTCCGTGTCGGTGCATTGCCGGTAACGGCCCAGTCCAGCAGGCGAAATGAGTTTTGCGCTGGTCGATCACAACTACTAGAGGAGAGGAATCATGATCAAACGCAGTGTTGTATTGCCGCTGGTTGCGCTTTTCAGTGCAATGGCGGTTCTGGTTGCCGGACCGGCCCAGGCCTGGGAGCCGAAAAAACCAGTGGACTTCGTCATCATGGCTGGCAAGGGCGGTGGCGCGGACAAGATGGCCCGGCTGATGCAAACCGTTATCGAGAAGCACGGCTTCTCGTCCAAGCCGTTCGTGCCGATCAACAAGTCAGGTGGTTCGGGTGCCGAGGCGTTGGTGCACATGAAAGGCAAGCAGGGTGACAACCACACCGTCATGGTGACGCTCAACAGCTTCTACACCACCCCGCTGCGTCAGCCAGGGTTGGAGGTGGATATCTCTACCTTCACGCCAGTCGGGCGCATGGCCGAGGATACGTTCCTGCTGTGGGTCAACGTCGACTCCGGCATCACCAATATCGATGAGTTCGTTGCCGCAGCCAGGGCCGCAGGCAGCGATTGGCTCATGGCCGGTACCGGTAAGGGTCAGGAAGATCAGTTGTTGACGACTTTCCTCAACAAAGCTTATGACCTGAAGATCAAGTATGTACCGTTCAAGGGCGGCGGTCGTGTGGCCAAAGAGCTTGCTGGCAACCACTGCAACTCGACGGTCAACAACCCGTCCGAGCAGTTGGGCTTTTACGAAGCCGGCAAAACGCGTGCAATTGCATCCTTTACCCCGGGGCGGCTGCCGTTGTTCCCGGATGCGCCCACCTTTCGTGAGTTAGGCAAGGACTACGTCTACTTCATGCAGCGCAGCGTGGTCGGAGCGCCCGGCATGAGCGACGAGGCGGCTGCTTACTATCGTGACGTGTTCGCCAGGGTTTATGCCACCGACGAGTGGCAGGCCTACATGACCAAGAAGAGCCTGCAGGGCGGTTTTCTGACAGGGCCCAAGCTGAAAAACTACTGGGCCCGGGAAAAAGCGATTCACAAGGTCATATTGAAGGATATCGGCGAGATCTGATCGCTTTGTCCTGCTGAATCAGGGCAGGCCGGGGGCCGCCATGCGCAGAGCCGAATTGCTGATGGCCCTGGTGCTGGGGGTCTTTTCAGCCTACCTGATGGTCAAGAGTGCGGAGCTCCCCATCGGCTGGATTCCCAACGAGGGGCCAGGCGGTGGGGCGTTCCCGTTCTGGCTGGCAGCCGGCATGTTGGCCTGCTGCGGTTGGATCGTGCTGCGCTGGCTGCGCCGCACGAGCCCACCGGCGCGCTCTACTGAACCCTACTTTGCCGTCGCCACGCGGCAAACTATCGTGATGGTGGTAGTGGCGCTGACCGCGATGGTCGGCGCCTTACACGTTATCGGCACGTACTTCGCAGTGCCGCTGTTCCTGCTTTTCTACATGCGCGCAATGGGTCGTCACAACTGGCCTTTGAGTCTGGGGGTCTCGGCGGTGACCCCGGTGGTCAGTTTCTTTTTCTTCGAGATCGCGCTGCGCATTACTTTGCCCAAGGGCTACAGCGAGCCGTTGTTCTACCCGCTGTATGACCTTTTCATGTGAGGCCGGACGACTGCAAATCACGCCGGGGGCGTGGCCAGCATCATGGAAATTTTTGAACTCCTGATCCAAGGCTTCGACATCGCCTTCCAGCCGCTCAACTTGGGGCTGGTCATTGCTGGTTGCGCGCTGGGGCTGTTCATCGGGGCGATGCCGGGCCTGGGCTCGGTCAACGGGGTGGCGATTCTGCTGCCCATGACCTTCCTGGTGCCGCCCACGGGGGCGATCATATTCCTGGCCGCCATCTACTACGGCGCCATGTATGGCGGTGCCATCAGTTCGATCATGCTGGGTATACCCGGCGCTTCGACTGCGGTGGCCACTACCTTCGACGGCCGGCCGCTGGCGTTGGCCGGCCAGGCAGACCGTGCACTGATAACGGCTGCCGCGGCGTCCTTCATCGGCGGCACGATCTCAGTGGTCATGTTCACGTTGTTTGCGCCGCCGCTGGCCGAGGTGGCACTCGCCTTTGGCTCAGCCGAGGAAT